>JAFSJF010000103.1 GCA_017439405.1 Bacteroidales bacterium | reverse complement strand
TGGACCAATGTGCAAGGCAATACGGTGAATGTGACGGACGCTTTCACGCCCAACAGGGTCGCCCGCTTCTACCTCCGCAAGGACTGCGGCGACGATGGCATCAGCAAGTACACCTACGTGGAGTTCCGCACCGGTTGCGGCACCATGGTTATCGATGACATTAACAGCTATACGGAAAACTTCGACAGCTATACTGCCGGCACTAATAATGCCCAAGCCCCAAGCACCTATCCCAACGATCCACTGCCGCAATGCTGGCAATTCCTCAACCGTTCAAATGGCAGCGGGTATCCACAGGTGTTTATCTCCACACATCAAGATTATATTGTCAGCGGCAACTGCCTGTTCTTCAAGTCGAGCTACTCGACTCCGCTTTATGCCATCTTGCCCGAATTTGCCCAACCCGTCGCCAACCTGCAAGTCACCTTCACCTACCGAAATGAAAGAACGACCTCTTACGATGGCACGCTTCATGTGGGTTATCTGACCGACCCGAGCGATGCCAGTACCTTTGTGTCAACACTTGAATGTCGAAAAACGACGGAACTGACCACAATGACAGCCTATTTCCCTCATGCTCCAGAGCAGGGCAGAATGGCATTCATGTACAAAGGCGGAGATGCTGAACCCTACCATTTGAGTATCGACGACGTGGAGGTGAGCGTGGCTCCCTCGTGTTTACACACGGGTAAGCCGAGCTGCGGCGAGTTGTCGTCCCAGACCGCCAAGTTGAGCTGGGATTTGATTGACGCGACGCAAACCGCTTGGGATGTGCAGTACTCGACGAGCCAGGACTTCGCGGAGTATAGTACAGTCATTGCCAACACGCATGAGAATTTTGAACTCCGTAACCTTGAGCCAGAAACGCAATACTATGCCCGCGTCAGAGCCAGATGCAGCGATGAGGCTTTCAGCGCGTGGAGCGAAACGATAACCTTCACCACCTTCAGCACTTGCCCGGTGCCTTTCAACTTGGCCGTCAGCAACATTACCCAAGTGAGTGCCGTCCTCAGCTGGAGCGGCACCATCGACGTGCAGAGCTACGACGTCCGCTATAAAAGCACTGCCGCCTCGTCATGGCGAACCATTCAGGACATCACCGCAAACACGGCTGTCCTTTCCAACCTCAACACTTACACTCAATATGAAGCGCAAGTGAAGAGCAACTGCTCTAATCCTGAGGCATGGAGTGCGTCTGTCGTCTTCGAGACGGGGTATTCAGGCATTGTGCCCTCGGACTTGCAAGTGAGCGACATCACCGCCACGGGTGCCTCCTTCACTTGGAATGGCGAGGAAAGTGAATCGTTCCAATACTGCGCCGTCACGAATCCACAGGAAGGTTTCGATCCTACCGATTGGATCAATGTCCAAGGCAATACGCTGAGATTAGAGAACGCTTTCACGCCCAACAGCCCCGCCCGCTTCTACCTCCGCAAGGACTTCGGCAACCAGGCCGTCAGCAGATACGCCTACGTGGATTTCCATACCGAATGCGGCCCCATGGTCCTTAGTTTCGATGGCGACAACGATTTCTATTTCGAGGACTTTGAAGGCTACGAGGGCAATTCATGTATTGGTAATGAATTTTCCGGTACCTTGCCCCGTTGTTGGGATGGCTATTTCACGAGCCAATATGAAGAACCAGAAGTTATCGCAGGTTGGGCTCCCCATATCATCAGCAGCGGTAACGAATATTGTTACTATCATCACAGTGGCACTAATTCATTGTTCTTCTTTGGTAGAGAATACGGTTACGCCGCCTTGCCCTACTTCGACAATCCCATTAGCACCCTTCGCATCAGCTTCTGGATGAAGAGAGACGCTGGTGGAACGCTTGTTTTGGGTTACATCAAGAGCGGAGACGTAAATTACAATACTTTTACGCCGATTGCAGAATTCGAGGACAGCTATTTCTCCATGGTTCAGCATAGCAAGGACTTGAATGAAGTCCCTGCCGAGGCCACCCGTTTGGTGTTTAGATGGTTTGCCGAAGGGGCTAGTTATGAGTGCTGCATCGATGACGTGAAGGTCTCCCTGTTGCCCACCTGCCAGCCGCCCACAGGATTGGCCGTCCGCAATGTGACTTCCACGGGTGCCACTTTCACCTGGGAAGCCGAGGACGATGAGACGTTCCAGTATTTCACCATCTCGAATCCGCCGGCAGACTTCGATCCTTCCCGCGAAACCAACTGGACTGTGGTGCATGGCAACACCTTGAATCTGACGAATGTCTTCGCGCCCAACACGCTCGTCCGCTTCTACCTCCGTAAGGACTGCGGCGACGGTGGCTACAGCGATTACACCTCCGTGGCGTTCCGTACCATCTGCGACCCCATAAGCCTCGTTAACTATTCGGAGGACTTCGACAGCTATACGGGCGTCAGTAGTGGTAGCTATCCGCACGATACTTATCCTTTCGATCCGCTGCCCGACTGCTGGCGGTTCCTCACCCGTCCAGAAGAGTCCTATGATAATCCGCAGGTGTTCATTTCCAGCAATTCATCCTATGCCAACTCCTGGGATAACTGTCTGTTCTTCAGGTCGAGTGCTACGACTCCAATCTATGCCGTCCTGCCCGAGTTTGAGGAGAACATCTCGGGATACCAACTCACCTTCGTCTACCGTCAAGAAGGAACGTCTGAATCCAATGGCACTCTTTATGTGGGTTACATGACTGACCCGGACGATACCAGCACCTTCGTGCAAACGTTAGCCTGCCCAAAAACGACGGCTTTTACCACGACAACGGCCTATTTCATCGATGCGCCGCAGGGCAGCTACATGGCGTTCAAGTATGCAGGCGGAACACACGATAACTACTTTCTGAGTATCGACGACGTAGTGGTGAGCGAGGCTCCCACGTGTTTCCCCACGGGCAAGCCGACGCATGGCGAGTTGTCGGCCCATACCGCAAAATTGAGTTGGGATTTGGTTGACCCAACGCAAACGCAAAATGTTTGGGAAGTGCAGTATTCAAAAACTTCGGATTTCTCGGAAGCTACTGTAGTTACAGCCACCACGCATGAAGATTTCCAGATTACAGGCCTTGATGCTGAAACGCAATATCATGTCCAAGTCCGTGCCAAGTGCAGCGAAATGGATTCCGGCACGTGGAGCGAAACGTTAACCTTCACTACGCTCAGCACTTGCCCTGTGCCCACCGACTTGGCTGCCAATAATCTCACCCAAGAGAGCGCCAAAATCAACTGGACCGGTTCCATCGATGTGGAAAGCTACGCCGTCCGTTATCACAAGACCGACCAAGTGGTTGGCATTGACGAACGTTTCAATACCGCATCGCTTCCCGAGGGTTGGGAAAGCAAAAAAGGCCTGCTGAGCGACATTATGGATGGTGGCGCTTTTGGACCCAGTGACCAGAGATCGTGGATTTTTGGCGCAAATGGATACGGTGTCTCTGAGATGAGTGCATACCTTGTTGTCAATGGTGCAAACTGCCAAGAGTGGCTCATCACCAAGAGACATACCGTAACATCTTCTGATGCTTTCAGTTTCGACTTGTCCATATCGAGCACTGACTATAGCAGCAGCCAAATAACCAATGGCGCCGACGACAGGTTTGTCGTGCTGATTACCGCTGATGATGGTCGAACATGGAGTATCCTCCGCGAGTGGAACAACTCGGGTTCGGAATATGTCTACATCAACATTTCTCCCTACGAGTTCCAACAAGAGAGCATCGACCTGAGTGGATATGTTGGGCAAACGGTGCGTATCGCCTTCTATGGTGAGTCGACCGTGAGCAACGCCTCGAACTGCCTGCATCTCGACAATGTGGTCTTTGGCACCCCGATGGCTGCCTCTGAAACGCAAACCCAAACGGGCATCACTGGAAATCAGGAAAGCGCTGCAAACTCGGTTGTCATTCAGGGCCTCGTCGCCAACACTGAATATGAAGTGCAGGTGAAGAGCGAGTGCTCCGACCCAGAGGCATGGAGCACCCCTATCACCTTCAGGACGCTGGATCCGTACATGAAAGTGTTCGCAGGCGCCGACGCGGAAGGCAACCAATGGAGCAACCCCAACAACTGGGTGCCGGTTGGCGTTCCCACTATTAATCAAGGTGTGCGACTGCAAGCCAATGCCACCATCCCGAGTGGCTATGTGGCCGAGGCCAACCAAATCGAAGGCGATTACGGCCTCACCATCGAGGATGGCGGGCAAGTGAAGTCGGGCAACCCGTTCTACGGCACCATCCAAAAGAGCATCAGGGGCTATGGTGCGGGGAACGAAAGCCTCAGCAAGGACTGGTATCTCATCGCATCGCCCATGGCGACGAATGTCAACCAGACCTTGGTGCCCATAACCAATGATGAATTGGAATTTGGCAATATGGACTTCTACATATTCGACCAAAGCCATGAGCTTGAATGGGTGAACGTGAAGAACAATGGTTCTATCGACGACGACCAAGAGATGAGTGCCAAAAATGGCTATCTTTACGCTCGACAAGACGACAAGGTCGTGAGCTTCAGCACAGGCCAGACGGGCGATGCCTTCCCCGCCACCACGACGGACATCCAGACCGACGAAGACCAGTTGAAATACCACAGCGACGCTGAGTTGGCCGGCTGGAATCTCATCGGCAACCCCTACACATGCGACGCCTACCTAAAGCAAGGCGACAACTACATCTCGTTCTACCGTATGAACGCCGACGGCGACCGCATCGTGCTTGCCGACGACGACAACGGCGGCAACAAGCTCAAGCCCTGCGAAGGCGTGTTTGTGCAAGTGGTTTCCGATAACGAACAGATCACCTTCACCACGACGGCACCTACCGAGAATGCCAACGCCCTGAACTTCAGCCTGCGCAAAGTGGAGCAGGCGAAGGGCGGCAACTCTTCGGCAGGCTCAGCGACTTTAGACCGCGCCCGCATCTCCATTGGCGAAGGCCGCAACCTCGGCCACCTCGACCTCATGGCCGACGCGAACCGACTTTACATTCCTATGGATGGCAAAGACATGGCCGTGGTCAGTGCACAGCCCGTGGGCGAGCTTCCGCTCAACTTCGAGGCCGCCGTGGACGGCACCTTCACCCTCAGCTTCGAGAACGCAACAGAAGGCCTGATGTATTGCCACCTCATCGACAACCTCACGGGTGCCGATGTGGACCTTTTGACCCCGGCAGGCCGTCCCCCTTTTAAGGGGGGCAGGGGGGATTCAAAAGATCCTCAATCCGCTTCCTACACCTTCACCGCCAAGACGACCGACTATGCCAGCCGCTTCCGTGTGGTGTTCGCTTCCGTTTGCGGGGACGCAAACGGCGACAGTGAGACCTTTGCGTTTGAAAACAACGGCAACTGGATCATCCTCAACGAAGGCCGCGCCACGCTGCAAGTCATCGACCTCAACGGACGCATCCTTAGCAGCGAGCAGATTGAAGGCTCGGTGCAGACCCACATCCACCAGCCCGCAGGTCTCTACCTCATCCGCCTCGTGAACGGCGACAACGTTAAGGTGCAGAAGGTGGTGGTGAGATAAGGGTGATAATTTGTAGGACTGTCGTATAACGGCAGCCGCAATGGTCAATCCATAAAGCGGCTGCCACGGTGTGACAGCCCTACAATCACGATCTTAATTCCAAAAGGCAAACGTTCTCCACATGCTGCGTGTGTGGGAACATGTCGACGGGTTGCACGGCCATCACCTTGTAGGCCGAATCAAGGAGTTGCAAATCACGGGCTTGCGTGGCGGGGTTGCAGCTGACGTAGACGATTTTCTTCGCCCTGATTTTCAGCAGTTGCTCGACCACCTTCTCGGCCATGCCCGCACGCGGCGGGTCGGTGACGATGAGGTCGGGCCTGCCGTTGCTTTCAATGAAGTCGTCGGTGAACACCTTGGCCATGTCGCCGGCATAGAACGTGCAATTGGTGATGCCGTTGAGCTCGGCGTTCACCTTGGCATCGTCGATGGCGGCTTGAACGTACTCGATGCCGACCACTTTCTTCACGAAGCGCGAGAAATACTGGGCGATGGTGCCTGTACCCGTGTAGAGGTCATACATCAGTTCGTCGCCTTGCACGTCGGCCAAATCGAAAGCGGTTTTATAGAGCCTTTCGGCTTGGTAGACATTGGTCTGGAAAAACGACACCGGCCCGATGCGGAACTTCAGGTCGTCGAAGCACGGTCGGGGAGAGGCCATCGTTTCCACAAGGTAAGGCTCGCCCTTGAGGCACTCAAAGGGCAGGTCGTTGATGACATCGTTGAGCTTCGGGTTGATGACCAAGAGAAGCGACACGATGTGCGGGAAGGCCATCTCCAAGGCGGGCATCAGTTCGTGGCGCACCACCTCGTTCTCCTTGCTGATGACGAGGATGACCATGAACTCGCCCTTCGAGTTGCAGCGGATGACGAGGTTGCGCAACAATCCCTCGTGGGCGCGGAAGTTGTAGTAAGACAAACCTCTTTCCATCGTGAACCTCCTGACAAACAGACGGATGTCATTTGAAGGGTCGCCTTGCAGGTAGCATCTCTCAATGTCAACCACGCGGTCGAAGAGCATGGGCAGGTGGAAGCCGAGGCCCTTGCAGGCTTCCTCATCGTGCGAGCCAGGGGCCCCATCGGTGAGCCACTTGCGGTTCGAGAAGGTGTATTCTAACTTGTTACGGTAGCGGAATTGCCGCTCGCAGCCGAGAATCGGTCGGATTTCGGGGTACTCGACTTTCCCGATGCGGTCGAAGTTGTCTTTCACCTGCTTTTGCTTGTAGAAAGTCTGCCATTGGTAGTCCATCTGTTGCCATTTGCAGCCTCCGCAAAGGCCAAAGTGTTGGCACACAGGCGTTACGCGCTTGTCGGAATAGCTCCTGAAGTTCACGATTTTGCCTTCGAAGTAGTTCTTCTTGCGCTTATAGACCTCGATATCGACCACGTCGCCCGGCACGCCGAAGGGGATGAAAATCACGCGGCCTTCGGGCTTGGCCACTGCCTTGCCTTCCGATCCGGCATCCACAATCTCCACGTTCTCAATATATTCGGGCTCTCGTTTTACTTTGTTTCTTGCCATAATTCCCAAGTTTTTTTCGCCTGTTCCTCAAACATTTGCTTTCCGTTGTAAACATTCGCTCCCCAAGTCCGGCCCAACTCCATGAAAGCGGTTTCTCTTGGATTGTAAATCAGGTCGATAAGGATATGGCTACGGCTCAAGCCTTGGTAATGGATTTCCGGGAAGTCGTCAATGCGGGGCATCATGCCCAAGGGGGTCGTATTAATAATAAGGTGACTTTTTTTCAGTACCTCGTCGGTCAGCGTGTCATAGGAGTAGTCGCCCTTTTCGGCTGAGCGGCTGACGGTGGAATAAGGGATATTGCGCTGTTTCAGAACGTATTGCACTGCTTTTGAAGCGCCGCCTGTCCCCAAAACGAGAGCATGTCCGATCTTTTTGCCTTTCAAAGCGTGTTCCAAGAGCTTGTCGAAGCCGTAAATATCAGTGTTATAGCCTTTTGTCTTTCCGTTTTCGACCTTCACTGCATTCACAGCGCCGATTTCTTTTGCGGTTTCGTCGAGCTCGTCTAACAGTGGGACGATGCTCTCCTTATAGGGAATCGTTACGTTGAATCCGCAGAGTTCGGGATGTTCGGCAATGATGTCAAGAATCCGCTCAATCGGCTGAATGTCATAGTTTTGAAAGCGGCAGTCCAGCCCTTCGCGCTTGAATTTGTCGGTGAAGAGGTCGCGTGAGAAGGAATGTTTTAATGGATGCCCGATAAGTGCGTATAACTTCATTGTAAATCAATCATTTAATTCCAAAAAAAGCTCCGAATCCGAGCGTGCAAAGCACCCCAACGATTACGCTGGCCAAGATGACACCGCCGACAACGGCGAGCACGCTTTTCTTGAAGTCCATGTCGAGGAAGCTCGCGGCAAGGGTGCCTGTCCATGCTCCGGTGCCGGGCAGCGGTATGCCTACGAAAAGCACCAAAGCCCAATAGAGTCCGCGTCCTGCCTTGGCTTGCAGTTTTTGGCCGCCTTTTTCGCCTTTTTCGAGGCACCAGTCGCAGAACTTGCTGAAAAAGCGCACTTTCCCGTTTTTCCCCCATTCCAGCACCTTACGGGCAAAGAAGTAGATGAACGGCACGGGCAGCATGTTGCCCACGGCAATGACGATGTAGCTCCAGAAAATGCTGAAGTCGGGGTTGGCGGTGTGGATACCGTAGGCCACAGGCAATGCGCCGCGCAGTTCGATGAGCGGCACCATGGCTATGAAAAAGATGTATAGGTAGTTTTTCATAAATCAGAAGGGAAGGTCTAAGGTTGGGTTATGGTCTCGGTTTTGGCTGTGTTGCTGGATCAGTGCCATGATTTCCATGTCGTTGGACAGCAGCTCGCGGTCGTACTCAAGGAAGTCGGAATAGGCCTCGAAGTCGGCATCCAATGCACGGTCGAGCGTTTCAAGGGCCTTGTCTTTGCAGCCTTTTACGAAGTAGGCGTAGGTCAGCAGGTACAGCAGCGCCGAGTCATCGTCGGTTTGTTGCAGCCCATAAACCAAGGTGTTGACGGCCTCGTCGATTTTGTCCTGTGCGCCGTAGAGGTCGGCGATGTAATAGTAAACATCGGGGTCGTGCGGTGTCATTTCCTGTATCTTGCGTAGGTAGTCCATCGAGGTTTCCAAGTCGTTCAACGTGCGGTATTCCGCAGCGATGGAATAGATGTAGTCGGTTTCCCATGGCTCCAGTTCGAGGGCTTTCTCGAAAAACCGGATGGCTTTCTTGTTTTGGCCCCGGTCGCTCAAGACGTAGCCCAAGCCAGCCCATCCGCTGCCAATCATCGGGTTGGTTTCCACGGCTTTGTGGAAGTGCCGTTCGGCGGTTTGGAGGTCTTCCAGCCTGTAATAGCAGTCGCCCAATGCGGCATGTATCATTGAGGTTTCCACCCCGTTGCGTAGGGCTTCCTCCAACGTGTCGATGGATTCCTTGTATCGGCCAAGGTCGTAATAGATGTCGGAGAGGTGTGTGTTGGCCCAGAGGTCGGTGGGGTCGATGGAGAGCGCGAACTCGTAGGGGTCTATGGATTCCTCGTACATGCCTTTCATGCGGTAACAGTCGCCGATGCTGGCCCAGGCCTTGCTGTTGTGCGGGTTTTCGTCGATGAGCCCCTGGAAAAAGGCGAGGGCGTCTTGGTCGCGGCCAGCGCTCAAGAAGCAGCAGCGGATTTCGTGATATATGGTGTCGTGCTCGTTGGCGAAAGGCAGGGCTTTCATGTAAAAGGTGAGCGCGAGGTCGTATTTCTCCATGCGCTGGTATTCGTATGCGATGGCATTGTAGAGGTCGTACTTCTCGTCTTCGTCGAAGTAGGGCAGGGCGTTGCAATAGCTCTCGATGGCCTCTTTCGACTTGCCGAGCAGCGCGAGGCACGAGCCTAAAATGAGGAAATAGTCGGGTTCCTCCTCGTCGCGATCTATGTGTTGCAGCAGCTCGAAGGCACGTTGGGCGTCGTTTTCCAAAAGATATTGCCGTGCCTCCTTGATTTTCAGCAGGTTGCTCTCTGGATGCTGGGCCATTGCGATTTCCACGGCTTGACGTGACTTTTTCAGCTCGTTTTGCTCCGTGTAGTGGTCGATGATGTACTCGAACTCCTCGCTGTCGAAATAGACGGAATTGTGCGCCTCGAGCATGGACTCATACTTCTCAACGGCGGCCTTCCGGTCTTGTTCTTCTTCAAAATAGTCTTCAAAATCTTCGTCCTCAAACATAGGCTGTCAGAATTTTAACTTCGTTGATTCTTCGATTTGGCGGCAAAAATAATAAAAAAGAGCGGGAATGGCGGTTTTTTGTATTTTTGTTCGCTCAAAAACATTTGCAAATGAAGCATCATACCTTATTGACATTTGTTTTTTTTCTTGTTTTTCCTGTCTTTGCGCAAAGCCCCTGGACTATCCAAACCGTGCCCAACACGCGCTTGCAAGGCAACGGAATCCATGTCAGCGACCCTGACGATTACCTTTCGGACAGTGCGGAGACGAACATCAACACGGCACTTTGCGCCATCCGCGAGCGGGCCGATGTCTTCGTGGTGACTTTAAGCTCCATCGGTGATACAGAGCCGAAACACTTTGCCACCCAGTTGTTTAACCATTGGGGTATAGGCGATGCCGAGACCGACAATGGTGTGTTGATGCTCTTTGTCGAAGACCAACACGCCTTGGAGTTTGAGACAGGCTACGGCGTCGAGGAAACCCTCACCGATGCACGTTGCGAGCGGATTTTCAGGACCGCCATCGTGCCCTATTTCCGCAAAGGCGACTACGAAGGCGGGCTATGTGCTGGCGTGGCCGAAATCGTGTCCGTCTTTGGCGGCGAAGCCCCACTGGGGCTGTTGACGGTTGCGCCTGAAAGCACCGACAACGACAGCGGACCTGGCGATGCCCCATCTGACTTATTAATGCTGTTATTCGTGTTCGTGTTTGTCATGCCTATTGTCGGCATTGTGTTTTGGCTACGCAAACTTAGTGACAAGAAAAGCCCTGTTTCAGACGCTTATCGTTCTTTTGAGGAGGATGGTGCCACTTATATCGACGGTTTGAAGACAACATGGTCAGGGTCGCCATGGGAAGGCAAGGGCTGCCTCGGTGGCCTGATGTTCGGTTTTTCCATTTTCGTCTTTTTGTTCGTCGTCATTGCTTTTTTGACCTTGAGTTTCCCTGGCCTCGAGGAAAAGCGCTACATGAACTTGGTGTCAGGAATTACCTTGGCGCTTTACCTCACATGGGTTTGTTTCCGTCAGAACCATCGAGCCTTGAAGATGGCCCAAAAGCTGTCCAAGCAGACCATCAACCCCAAGGCAATGTATGAGGCGGCCTTCGACAACACGGGCAACAAGATTGCGATGTGGATGGCTCCGTGGTTGGGTTGGGTCTATCGCCGAATTTACAAGAAAAAGATGGAAGATATGCTTGATTACCAATGCCCTATATGTAGTTCACGGTTAAGGAAAGACGGCAGTTTCGTCTTGCCTGACATCCACGCCTTGGAGAACGGGTTGCAAGCACTGAAGTACACGCCATACCGCTGCGCCAAAGGGCACGAGATTGTGATGAAGGAACACGGGAAGCATTATACGAGCTTCAAGACGTGCTCGAAATGCGGAGCCTTCGCTTTGGAGCAAACTAAGACCGAGACCATCAGGAAAGCCGACTATTCGCATAGCGGCGAGAAGGTGATGACCTACGTATGCCGATATTGCGGCGATGCCCAGAAGAGGTCGGTGGTCATTCCCAAGTTGGTGCATTACTCCAGTGGCAGTGATGGCTATTCTTCCGGTTCCTCAAGCGGTCGGAGCTATTCCAGCAGTAGCTCGTCGCGAAGCTACTCGAGTGGGTCGTCAAGCCGTTCAAGCGGCTCGTTTGGCGGTGGCCGGAGTGGCGGAGGCGGCTATTCGGGGAGATGGTAAGCTTGCGGAAATCATGACGCAAGAATATGCTTTCTTCGGAAATCGAGTTGCTCCCAAACGGATTTCGGTGAAAAAATCATCTGTTTCGGTTTCAAAAATATGTCTCGTTTGGATAAAAATTTCGGATTGAATGAAATTATCCGTATTTTCGCAGCGATTTTCGGCCTATGAAAAAGAAAGCCAACATACCTGCAACGGTTCAGCCTTATCCTGACATTCCGCTTCGCACCTTCGACCTGCTGCCTCGATTCGTCGAGAAGTACGGCAAAAAGAAGGTGATGTTTGCCCGCAAGGTGGATGGTGAGTGGAAAAAGTTCATAGGACGTGATTTCGTGAAGATGACCGACACCATCAGCCAAGGCTTGATTGGTTTGGGCGTGCAGAAGGGCGACCGCGTGGCGGTGGTTTCCAACAACTGCCCGCAATGGAACATGGTCGATTTTGCCGTGCAGCAAATCGGAGCCATCCTTGTGCCCATCTATCCGACGGCACGTCAGAGCGATTACGAGCACATCATGCACCATGCCATGCCCAAGGTGGTTTTCGTGGAAGGGTCGCTGATACACAACAAGGTGAAAGGTATTGTCGAGAAGATGGAGGTGCGTCCTAAGGAGTTTACGTTCAATCCTGTAGAGGGCTTGATGACCCTTCGCGGCCTGATGGTCTCCGTCAAGGTTGACAAGAAAAGCCTTGCCGCCTTGCAGGCCCGCAAAGACGAAGTCGATGAGCAGGACGTGGCCACCATCATCTATACTTCCGGCACGCTCGGCACCCCGAAAGGCGTGATGCTGACGCACTACAACCTGATGAGCTGTGTGGCTTATTACGGGCCGCACTATCCTGTGCCAAGCTCTCACAAGGTGGTGAGCTTCTTGCCTTTGTCGCACATCTACGAGCGTTCGGTGCTCTTCACCCATTTGTATCTTGGCAATGCCACCTACTATGTGGAGAACTTCGGCACCATCATGCGCGACATCGCCGACGTGAAGCCCGAGCATTTCACCACGGTTCCGCGCGTCGTCGAAAAAGTGTATAACGGCATCATGCGCAAGGGCGACAAGATGAAAGGGGCGAAAAAACGCATCTTCCATTGGGCTTTCCAGTTGGCCGAGCGGTATGACGAGACTGGCCAGAAAAACGGTCGCACCTATCGCTTTAAGTTGTATATAGCCAATAGGTTGGTTTTCAAGGATGTGCGTAAGGCTTTTGGCGGGCGGTTGGAGTTCATCATTTCGGGTGGAGCCAGCCTGCAACCACGCTTGGTGCGCCTGTTTGCCGCCATGGACATCCCGATTATCGAGGGATACGGCCTGACCGAGACCTCGCCCGTGATTGCCACCAACAGCTTGGCTTTGGGCGTCATCAAGGCGGGAACGGTGGGTGTGCCTTGCGGCAGCGTGAACATCAAGATTGACCCCGAGTCGGGAGAAATCCTCGTGAAAGGCTCGCCCGTGATGAAGGGCTATTACAAAGACGAGGAACAGACCCGAATCGCCATCGACGAGGAAGGCTATTTCCACACGGGCGACATCGGTGAGTTCGATTCCGATGGCTTGCTGAAAATCACCGGTCGCATGAAGGAGATATTCAAGGACTCGATGGGCAAGTATATCTCGCCTGCGCTGATTGAGAACCGTTTCGCCGAGTCGCCGTTCATCAACAGCATCATGGTGGTGGGCGAGAACCAGAAGTTCGCTGCCGCCTTGATTGTTCCTAACTTCGAGCATCTTAAGACCTGGTGCGAGGAGAATCACATCGACTTTACGACAAACACGGAAGTTGTTAAGAACAAGAAAGTTATCGACCGTTACCGAAAGGAAGTCGATAGCTACAACAAGTTCTTCGGCGACTATGAGAAGGTGAAGCGTTTCGAGCTTTTGGACCACGAATGGACTATCGAAGACGGCGAGGTGACACCCAGCCTGAAAATCCGCCGCAAAGCCATCGCCGAGCATTATAAGGACCTGATTGACGGGATGTTTGCGGAGTGAATCTGACCTATTTTGCACTTCAGAAAGCGCGGCATTATTTTTTTTATGCCATAGGAAATACCAGAAATATTGCTACCTTTGCGGCAAAATCAAGAAGTCATGGGTGCATACATCAATGTCGGCAATGCCGGATTCCAGAGGGTAAGGAACAGTGAATACGTTGACAAGTCGGGGCTTATTTCGATCGTCAACGGCACGCTTTTCACGGAGCGTAGTTTCAGTTGCGTCTCACGCAGCCGGCGCTTCGGCAAGTCGGTGGCGGCCAAGATGCTGTGCGCCTACTACGACCAGTCGTGCGACTCGCGCAGCCTTTTCACCGACCTTGAGATAGCCAACGACCCGTCGTTCGAGAAGCACCTGAACAAATATCCAGTCATCTATCTTGACTTGACGAGCTTCATTGCCGATAGGAGCGACGACAACATAGTGGACAAAATGAATGCCGCTTTGTTGGCTGATGTGAGTAAAGCCTATCCTGATATTCCCGTGGAAGCAGGGGATAGGCTGATGGACTATCTCCTTCGTGTGATTGAGGTGACAAGGCAGCCGTTTGTCTTCATCATCGACGAGTGGGATGCCATTTGCCGAGAGTACGCTCCTGGCACACAGGCAATGGACCGTTATGTTGGTTGGCTACGGAGGATGTTCAAGAGTCAGGATGCAGCCCGTGTGTTCGCTGGTGTCTATATGACGGGTATCCTGCCTATCAAGAAATACAAGACGGAATCGGCGCTCAACAATTTCATTGAATACTCAATGGTGGAGCCAGTGGACATGGCTCCATATTTTGGATTCACCAAGGATGAGGTGAAAACTTTGGCTGAAAGGCATCGCATGGATTTCGAGGAGTTGGAGAAATGGTATGACGGCTACCAAATCGGCGACGAGCAGTCGATATTCAACCCCAATTCGGTGATGCAAGCGCTTCGGAGCCGTCGTTGCCGCAGTTTCTGGGCGGCCACGGGCTCGTATGATGCCGTGGCGCATTACATCCAGATGAACTACGAGGGACTGAAGGACGACGTGGTGCGGATGCTGGCAGGGGAACGCTGTCTCGTCGATCCAACAGGTTTCCAAAACGACATGTCGGTCATCCATTCGAAGGACGACGTGCTGACGGTATTGATTCATTTGGGCTATTTGTCTTACGACTGGAAAGAGAGCGAGTGCTACATACCCAATCGAGAGGTGGCAGGCGAGATGGTCAACGCCGTTAAACAGAACAACTGGAACCATATCGTTGATTCCATTGAAAAATCCAAGCAACTCCTTCAGGCCACGCTTCGTGGCGACGAAGAGTCCGTGGCGCGTGGCGTGGATGCCGCCCACGACGAGAACACGAGCATCTTGAGCTACAATGACGAAAATTCATTAGCTTGTGTGCTGAGCATCGCCTACTATTACGCCTCCAACGACTATATTATCCATCGCGAGTTGGCCACGGGCAAGGGTTTCGCGGATTTGGTGCTCATCCCGCGCAAGAACGTCGACAGCCCCGCCATCGTTATCGAACTGAAATACGACAAGGCCGTTGACACTGCCATTGAGCAAATCAAACGGAGGCAATATCCAGCCAAAGTTGCTCAATACGTTGACAACCTGCTGCTTGTGGGAATTACCTACGACCGCGACTCGAAGCAGCACGAGTGCCGGATTGAGAAGTTTGTTTGACTTGTGCAAATTCCCGTTAAGTTTTGTAATTTTGCACCCCAAAAATCAATAAACCTATGTCAGAACTACCCGCATTATTTTCCGACCTCGCCTTGATTCTCGTCACGGCAGGCGTCACTACTGTCATTTTCAAGTGGTTGAAGCAGCCCCTCGTGTTGGGCTATATCATCGCTGGCCTGCTCATCGGGCCCTATTTTCCTTGGTTCCCCGTCATCAACGACCATCACAGCGTGGAGACGTGGAGCGAAATCGGCATGGTGTTTTTGCTGTTTGCCATTGGTTTGGAGTTCAGCTTCAAGAAACTGAAGAAACAGGCTGGCACGGTGGGCTTCACCGCCTTGACGGAGTTGGTTTCCATGTGCATCATCGGCTTTATCTTGGGCAAGTTGATGGGCTGGAAGCAGATGGATAGCATTTTCCTCGGCGCCATGCTTTCCATGTCATCGACGACCATCATCGCGAAGGCCTTTGAGGACTTGAAGCTGAAAGGGGAAAAGTTCACCAGCAGCGTCATCGGCGTTTTAGTGGTCGAGGATCTGGCTGCCATCCTCATGATGGTCATCCTTTCCACCCTCGCCGTGAGCACCGCCCTCGATGGCAGGGAACTGATGATGAGCGTATTGAAACTCGTTTTCTTCCTTTTGGTATGGTATGTTGGCGGCGTGTTCCTTATCCCGACCATACTGAAATGGGCGCGTAAGTTCATGACCGAGGAAACGCTGACGGTGTTTTCGGTGGGCTTGTGCTTCTTCATGGTTTGGTTGGCCAACAAGGCGGGCTTCTCGTCGGCCTTGGGTGCGTTCATCATGGGTAGCATCTTGGCCGAAACGCTTGAGGCTGAGATGATCCACAAGCTGACCACGCCTATCAAGAACCTTTTCGGCGCGGTGTTTTTCGTGTCGGTGGGTATGATGGTCAATCCGGCCATTCTCGTGCAGTATTGGTGGCAAATCTTGGTCATCACGGTGGTCGTGGTGACGCTCAAGTCGCTGAGTTCGGGCGTAGGCATGTTGCTTTCGGGCGACACGCTCCACAATGCCGTGCGTGCCGGGATGTGTTTCGGCCAAATCGGCGAGTTCTCGTTCATCATCGCCACGGTGGGCATGAGTTTCGGCGTCATCGACGAATTCTTGTATCCCATCATCGTTTCGGTGTCCATCATCACCACCTTCCTTACACCTTATTTAATTAAGGGCGGCGAGCCGTTGTTCCAATGGATCGACCGCAAGGTGCCCGATAGTTGGATCAAGTTCTTTGGCAATAAGGAGAAGAATGTCAAGGTGAAGTCGGGCAACCGCGTCACGATGAAGACCTTCGTGGTGAACCGGCTACAGTCTACCGTGCTCTATTCCACCATCTTGCTTGCCATCACACTGCTCTGCTTCTCGCTGCTCGAACCGGTGCTGACCAACCTTTCGCAACCTTATTCGGGCATCATCGTGGTAGCCGTTTCGTTGGTGATTGCCTCGCCGTTCATTTGGGCCATCGGCTTCAAGCATGATTTGGACAAGGAGACGGAGGCGGTGGTCAAGTCGAACAAGGCCAGCCGCACGATGGTGTGGATCATGGACGCGCTGCGATTCCTCATCGCGTGGTTCTTCGCCTCGCGTATCTTCAGGCATGGCATGAATGCCGAGTTTTGGCAGTCGCTCCACATTCTGATGGACGTTAACGTGATGTCCATCGTTGCCTCTTTGGTCTATCTGCTGCTGCTGCGCACCCTCAGTCCGGCCATGCATTGGTACGAGCGCATCGAGAAACGTTTCTTGGACAACATGAACAATCGCGACACCTTGCAGTCTTTTGTGCTGCCCGAGGTGCTGCAAGAGAATTTCGCCTTGGAGAAGATGACGCTGAGCGCAAGGAGCAACTATGTCGGAAAGCCCATCCGCGAAAGCGACTTCCGCGAGACCTACGGAGCAAGCGTGGTCGGCGTTGACCGCGCCGACGAGGTAATCGACCTTCCAAGGCGCGATTTCGTGCTCTATCCGATGGACGAAATCACCTTCCTTGGCACGGAGGAACAGTTGGCCAAGCTGAGGCCGCATGTCGAAATCGAGGACGACGTGCTCATCAAGGAACGCCCGCTGAGCGACGTGGACATCTATTATTCTGAGGTGAAAGATAGCAGTCCGTACCACGGCGTGACGCTCCACGACTCCGACCTCCGCAACAAGTTCAACATCATGGTGATAGCCGTCGAGCGCAACGACGAGTTCATGCTCAATCCCAAGGCTTCATCCGTTTTTGAGGAAGGCGACAAGGTGTGGTTCGTGGCTTCCGAAACCCATGCCAAGGAGTTTTTCGAGAGCCTCAAGAAAGACGCGAAGCCCCAACAAGACAACTGACAGGGGCTTTTCGCGGCGAGAAGTCTTGGAAGGGTGTAATTCCGCTTCAACAATGCCAAATTGCACTTCCGAAAGTGCAGTTTTATTGTAAAATTGCACTTCGCGAAGTGCAATTTTTGTTTGTTTTTTCACTTTGCGAGGTGCAATATTGAGATATTCTTCCTATTTTTGCCAAAAATTTCATTATGGAAACCTTGTTTGAATCCTTCCGAATCGCACTTGAACTGACCCCAATGGGATATGTCAGGTCGTTTCACGACAAAATCAATTGGAACAACCGCCTAATTGGTCTCATGGGTCAAAAAGGAGTTGGCAAATCGACATTGTTGTTGCAGCATATCCGAAAGTTTGACAACATTGAGGAAACGCTGTATGTTCAGGCCGACGACTTCTATTTCTCTGGTCATGGCTTGTATGAAATGGCTTACGATTTCTTCAAGCGTGGCGGCAAACGGCTCTATATCGACGAAATCCACAAGTATAAGGGTTGGTCAACGGAAATCAAGATGATTTATGACAAGTTGCCGCTGCTGTCGGTGGTTTATTCTGGCAGCTCGTTGCTGGCATTGAGGAAAGGTAGCATGGCCGACTTGAGTCGGAGGGCTATCGAATACACCATGCCAGGACTGTCGTTCAGGGAATATCTCAATATCGCCAACGGATGGAACCTCAAAACAGCAAGCCTTGAAGACATTCTGAAAGGCCGTGTCGATTTTCCTTACGGCGAACACAGGCCGTTGAAATACTATGAGGAATACCGCAGGAAAGGCGTATATCCTTTTTTTTCGGAGGATGATTTTCATTTGCGGTTGAAGCAGGCCGTCAATGAGACCGTTGAGCATGACATCCCCAATTATGCGGATATCCCAGTCGCCTCGGCGGGAAAGCTGAAAAAGCTCATGTATGTGCTGGCCAACAGCGTGCCGTTCAAGCCCAACTACTCGAAACTGGCTCGCGACCTTGAAATCGGGCGCAACCAGCTTCCGGACTATGTCGAATACCTGACTTCGTCGCAGTTGTTCAACACATTGCCCGAGAAAGGCACGGGGGACGCCTTGCTGCAAAAGGTGGAGAAACTCTACCTGAACAACAGCAACATCGCGTTTGCTGTTTCCGACAGCAACCCCAC
Organism: Bacteroidales bacterium; assembly: GCA_017439405.1. GTDB lineage: Bacteria > Bacteroidota > Bacteroidia > Bacteroidales > F082 > Limimorpha. The sequence goes on along the minus strand of JAFSJF010000103.1, from coordinate 60,008 downwards.
CGAAGGCACCATGCGCGAGACCTTGTTCCTCATGTGGATGCAGGAGGCATACAAAGTGACCTCCTCGAAAATCTCCGATTTTGAAATCGAGGGCATCACTTTCGAGGTGGGAGGCAAAAACAAGACAGGCAAGCAGGTGAAAGAAGCCGAAACCGCCTATTTGGTGAAGGACAACATAGAATACGCCATCGGCAACTCCATCCCGATTTGGATGTTCGGCTTTGCGTATTGAAACTGCTTGCGAAAACTTTTTCAGGATTATTTTCCTCGAAAACACCAATTCTTTTTCAAAAACAACGTAAATTTGCACATGTTTGTTACTAATATATGGAATACATTGTGATGGAAAACATTACCAAATCCCTGAAATTACGAGAAGGAACAGAACTGGAATACAAGTCGGCGAAAGGTGGATTCCCTGGGTCTTTTTGGGAAACCTTTTCGGCCTTTGCGAACAGCCAGGGCGGTGTGATTGTGTTGGGAGTAAAAGAGAAGAGCGGTAAGTTCACGCCTGATGGACTGACCGAGGAACAAATAGCCGCTCATAAGAAAACTTTTTGGGACTGTGCGCATAATAAGAGTTGCGTGAGCATTCCGCTGCTGACGGAAAGGGATGTAAAAGAGCATGTGACGGAGGATGGTATCAGACTGTTGGTATTCCTAATTCCCAAGGCTCCTTATTATTTGTGTCCCGTATATCTGACGCTCAATCCCTTCGGGCATACTTACAAACGCCACCATGAAGGGGATTATGTTTGCTCGGATGACGAGGTGCGGCAGATGTTTTCGGATGCTAACAATGTGCAACACTCGGCGGACTCGCGCATATTGACAGGCTATAGCTTTGAGGACATAGATACAGCGACGCTGCGGAACTATCGGCAGGCGTATAAAGACAGGCACGAAAACCATCCGTGGAACGACTTTGACGACCTGCGGTTTTTGGAAAGTGTTGGGGCCTACCGCAAGGATAGGACCACAGGGAAAGAAGGCTTCACGGTGGCAGGAATGTTGATGTTCGGCAAAAACAGCAGCATTACTGACCCTGAATGTTGCCCGAATTTCTTCCCTGACTATCGGGAACATCTTGGCGATGGGAAGGATGTTCGCTGGACAAACCGCGTCTATCCTGATGGAACATGGGAGGCCAATCTCTATCAGTTTTATAGCAGAGTTCTGCCCATGCTGCAACATGCGCTACCAGTGCCTTTTAAGTTGGATGAAAACCAACGGCGCAAGGACACCACATCGGCCCACACCTCATTAAGGGAAGCATTGGGTAACTGCCTCATCCATTGCGCCTACACGGTGATGGGGAACATTGTGATAGACCGTTACGATGACCGTATTGTGATGTCGAATCCCGGAACGATGCTTGTCAGTTTGGAAGACTTTTGGGAAGGTGGGCACAGCGTTTGCCGTAACCCTCTGCTTCAAAAGATGTTCGTGTTTGTCGGTGTCGGTGAAAAGGCGGGAAGCGGTGCCGATATTATCAGTACTGGCTGGCGCGAGAATGGTTGGCAGTTGCCGACGCTTGTCGAGCATCAGATGCCGGCACGGGTAGAGGCTACACTTTTGATTGAGGACTTGGTGAAGCAGCAAGAAGGAGAAACCATGCAGAAAAGTATACAGAAAACTACAGAGGGGACAGAAAAGTATGCAGAAAACCATACAGAAAGTGACCAGAAAACTACGGAGGAAATAGAAAACAACAAGAAAAGTATGCAGAAAAGTATGCAGAAAAGTATGCAGAAAAGTATGCAGAAAATCATAGAACTAATTGCAATAACACCTGATATTACACTTTCAGAAATGGCTAATCGCCTTGGTATGACGCGGAATGGGGTAGACAAAAACATCCGAAAATTAAAGGATCAAGGAATCATCCGTCGCATTGGTCCCGACAAGGGTGGCCATTGGGAGATTGTTGAACCATTGTCGGACTAGGATGATTGCCAATCCTAAAGTTTTTTGTCCGACCTGTTGTCGCGTCACAGCGATCAAAATTCTTTAGCTGCACTAAGGAAGCCTTGATACAATCAAATTTGCGTCAAGGCTTTTTTGTGTATATTCGAAGAAGCGTTTTTTTCAAAAAGAATAACGTACCGACGGAAAAACAACGTAAATTTGCACCGTCATACCCCTTTGTATACAAGGGGTGACAGACATATCAGAAACAGCGCTGAATTGGCGTTTTATCTGCGGAACTCTTGAACTTCGCAACTTCAATTTTCGACCGCACGGTAAGGCAGTGATTCGCGTTCATGGGATTTGTATATCCGATGTTGGTGTTGTGCTTGTATAATACCAACAATTTGTGTATATATGATCCAGCGTGGGCTGCGAGCATTGCTTATCCTCGGTTGGAAGGCAATGCGAAGGCCTAAGAGTTCGGGATAGGCAAAGGTTCTTGCTCCCGCGCTTTTCTTTTGTGTTTCCAAAACAAATGACAATAGGCCGACAAAGGGAGCCTCTGCCGGTGGAAAAAAGGAAACGGAAGCATGACGGGCATCCATTGCGGCAAATTGATTCATGAGGAGTTGCGCAGGCAGCGCCGCAGCGTGGTGTGGTTTGCCAAGGAGATGCTGACCACGCGCGGCAACATGTACAACATCCTCCGCCGTCCCCACCTCAACACAGACTTCCTCGTCCGCGCCTCCGAAAAACTACATCATGACTTCTTCCGCGACATCTCCGAAAAGCTCCAACTCGCCACCAAAACCCATGCCGAAGAATAGCGGACTTGTATTAATTATTGGTACAGTTTGTATTAATGTTTGTGACAGGTAAGTGGTTGAGGGATAGGGGAAATGTTGTTAATTTGCAAAATCAGAAAACAAACTTGTAAAAGAGACGAGCCATGAAAAAACTAATTGCAACACTTTCAACCATTCTGATTATGTCGGGGACACTTTCGGCGCAGTCCTTATTGCATGGGATGGATAGCATGTATGAAATCCGATGGAATGTGGAAGGCGTATTATATAAAGGATTGTTGGCTTACTATGACGATGGCCAAGCTGTATTGACTGTGAATTATTATCTCTATCCATACGGAACCATTTCCGTTGTTGAAACCGCAGTCATTCAAAACAATTGCGATTATTTTGGCAATTGCACCACCTACATTTTCTGCACCAACCCTGTTAGTTATCCCGCAGTTCCATACGCGGCAGACAATTTCGTCATCTATCCCAACGGATCCATGTACGCACAAGATGCTTTCGGGAGTTGGACCAACCTGATTACAGCCAACATTGTACCTCGCATGTCGTGGAGGCATAAACTTAGGGAATACGGGTATGATGAATAAACGACTTGAAAAAAACAGATAACTAAACTCTAATATAATAACCAAAGAATTATCTATAGAAACACAAATAAAAACCACGTCAATATGAAAAAAGTTATTACAGCATGTGCACCATTCATTGTAATAAGCCTATTAATTATGGCTTGTAGTTCCAATACCAATAATACAGGCGGAGAGACAACAGACGACCAAGACACAACAAAAAAAGGACAGATGGAAGCTCCACTGATTCTTAAACCAGAAGAGCCGAAAAGGGCAACTTTGTTGTTCGACAAATCCAGTAGCATGAGGGGCTATATGGAGAGCAGTAATGACTCTCGTTTCTATGGTGCAATAGCTTCATTGGTTAATTTGGCAAACGTTGATAGTTGCTATCTTTATGGAGAAAAAGAAGAAAAAGGTATCGATAAGGAATCATTTAATACATTGTTGAACAAACGTGATATTAAATGGAGTGCTGAATCAAATATTAAATCGATGATTGGGTCCATGATAGAGCATATTAATAATAAAGGTTACGATATATGCCTTCTTGTTACAGATGGAATCCTTAGTGGTTCGAATGAAGACATAGAGAATAATAGGAGTTACAATATTTCACAGAAAGAAGCATTGTCTCTTAATATTGCTGCCTTATTTGAAAAGGAATCGGATAAAATGAGTGCCTTGATAATAAGATATGAGGCGAAATTCAACACATCAAAAACTATAAAGAAAGGTGGCTGGTATTATTATTGTTACAACAATGATCAAAAAATCATCAACAACCAAGACCGTCCTTTCTTCATCATTGTTGTTGGTAGATGGAAGTGTATTAAATATTTGGAAGGAGAGTTGAACAAAGCAATTGCGGAAAGTATGTTGAGTGAATCCAATTTCCCAAAACTATCGACACCTACGGACATGGCATTGTTCGGTGAGAATTTTGGCATTTATGATAATATTGAATTGAAATTCGGCAACGGAATCTCAAGGAGCGGTACAAAACTGAAGATAGAACAAAGTTACTATGACCGTGATAGTTTGATCCGATTTACAGCTGACATAAGCGAGTTGCCCTCTTATATGCGAGATCCAAATTATATGAAGGAGAATGTAGAATTATCAGTAAAAAAACAGGGAGAAAGTAATGTAAGAACTCTTGCAGACAAAGATTATCAACTGCAAATCAAGGAAAAAAATGAAAAAACAGTGTTGAAATTGTCAATTAAGGCACGAAAGCTAAGAAATAGTCAATTGGTTTTCAAAATGAATTATTCAGAGCCTAAATGGATTGCAGACAATTCAGACGATAATGATTTAGATATTCTTGAAAATCCATCGGTGAAGATGGGAAAAACTTTCAACTTTTGGTATCTTGCTCATGGTTTTTCGGCTCTACAAAAGAACAAAACCATCAAAGAACAGACTTTAGAATTTGAATAATAACAAACTAGAATTCGAAATACTACAAACTAAAACTTAAAAAAATGTACAAACTATTCACTTGGTGTACTTCCTTGAGTCAGAAGATTTCTGATGATAATGGAACGGAGCATCTCCATGATTTTTATGAAAGGTACTTTACAAAGACAAACGTATGTAGTACCATATTCTTTTTAGGAATTGCAATTGCAGCAGTTATAGCCTTACTCTATTACTTCGGTATTTGCAATCATGTGTTCAAATTGGCAAAACGATGGTCGTGGCTTTGCGCACTCGTAGTCGTGTTTGGTGTGACTTTATCAGTTACCATCCCGACGATTGTAGGGCACTACGACAAGATAGATGCGAACAAATCAACAGGAATTTTTGGTTCTGCTAATAATACAACGGATTATCTGAAGGAAGAAGTTTATAAAGGAGCTGACGATGAAACAATGAATATGATTGATGATGTAGCAGACATTTTTCGCAACCAATTTCTCCCAAAAGGAGAAACCAATGTAACACGCGACAACCTTCCATGGAAAATGGGCATTGCCAATGGCTGCTATGCCATGGTTGTGTTCATCGGCCTGTCATTCGCCTTTAAACGTCACACAAAACACGGTTCTTCAATCCCACTGTAATTAACAATTTAGAACAATATGAGAAGATTATTCCTTTTCGCAATAGGAGGCACGGGGGCACGAGTGGTGCGCTCGTTGACGATGATGCTTGCCTCCGGCATTGATGGATTAGACAGCTCAACCGAGATTGTTCCCATCATCATAGACTACGATTTGTCGAATGGCGACAAGACTCGGGCTGTGAATGCTCTGAAACAGTATTCCACCATTCATGACAAATTGTATCCCAATACAAACGAACAGTACACCGATCATTTCTTTATGACTCGACTTACCCCGTTAAGCCAGGCGGGTGTTGCAGATCCTAACGGTTTGAAGGATTATGAGTTCAATTTCGGCCCGGTCGGAACATCGCTGAAATTCTCAGATTATTTGGGATTGAGTCAGATGGACACTTTCCCAAACGAGCGACTGACACAAGATTTGATATATGCGCTTTACGACGGTTCTCCGTCTGACACCAAAGACGCAGAACTTGAACTTCAAATGACGAAAGGTTTCAAAGGCAATCCCAACATTGGATCCGTCGTTTTCCATGATTTAAGGGAAACGAAAGAGTTCCGTCAGTTTGAAGGTGTCTTTGATGCATCGAAAGACAAAGTGTTCATCATCAGTTCCATATTTGGTGGCACAGGAGCTTCGGGGTTTCCCGAAATCGTCAACGCCATCCGTTCAAGCCATTTGGCAACATTGAGGCCTGCAACCATTGGGGCGGCACTTGTGCTTCCCTATTTCAATCTGCAACAGTTTGACCCCGCAAAAGGCGATACTGGTGCAATCGATGCGGCATCTTTCAATGCAAAGACCCGTGCGGCTCTTAGCTTTTATGCAACCAACAATGGCATTAATAGCAAAGTGAACGCCATGTATTATATTGGTGACGAAAACCATGATGCCTACGAGTACAACGAAGGTGAAGGCCGACAGAAAAACGATGCGCATGTTGTTGAATTTGTGGCTGCAACAGCCATCATTGACTTTATCCAAGCGGATAGGCAAACAGAGATTGCCAACGCATACAACGCTTACGAGTTCAGCATCAAGAGTAATGCAAACCCCATCAAATTGACTGATTTTGAGGATAGTACTCATGAGATTGTATTGGACAACCTTTCAAGTTTCGCCATAGCCATGAAATATTATCGTGATGTGGTTTGTGGCGATAGGAAGAAACTGAACAGTAGCACCGCTTTCTATGACCGATTTGACCTTGGCAACAAACTGAACAAAAGTGTTTATCACCAAATCGATGAGTTTTTGGACACAACTACGCCCAAAAATGGTTGGGGATTCTATACTTGGCTTGATGAACTTCAGAATCATACTGGGCACAAACTATATCCATATTGTATGGATAAAGCCAAAGGAATGAGAAATGTATTGACATATAAAACTATCCCAGAACCCACGATTGGACGAAAACCCATTGCAGACGCAACGCTTTCTGAAAAGTTGAATTCAAAAAGCCAAAGTGTACAAACAGCATCTGGTTCTGAGCAGTTGTTCTTCAAAATCCTGCGAGATGTGGCTAAGGAAATCTATATCAATGTAAAATAACTGACCTATGGCAAACGAAAATAACGACAATAATAGAGCTTATGTGTTTAGAATACACGAAGCGAAGAGACAAGGCGACGCAAATCCCACTCCAGCCGACAATATGTCGGGATGGACGCAAACGGCTCACATTGCGGGTGATTTTCTGAAAAACATTCCTATCGGCTTGAGTGCCAACAAGACAGGCACTTCCATTCCTTCCATCTTTGCCCGACTCTTTCTTTTTGAAGGAGCGTTCCAAACATTGGGCGGAGCTGCGATAGATAGGCTTGTTGCAACAGATGCCGATACTCGATTGATTTCTGAATGTTTGGATATGCTTGAGTTCCTATTTCAACATGGAAACGATCCAAAACTGGTCATCAAGCATTGGAATGCGGCAGACCAAATCCAAAACTTGCGTAATGATGGTAATAATGAACATCGGAAACTTGCAAAAGTACTGGAAGATGAAGTCAGTGGTCACCCATTGAACGACATTTATCTGTTTTATTGGAAGGCATCATCGCCACAGAGTGCATTGATTGAAAAGGAATATCTCATTGGAGGAACTTCTCCCTTTACGCTTGCTTTCACTTCACCCAATTGGAAAAGAATTGTGAGGGAAAACGGTTTTAGATTCAATAGGGTAAATGGGAGACCTATGTTTACTGATGACAATGTTGAATCATTGCAAGGCAGGGATGGCCAATTCAAGGATATGCTTTATTCGCTTCGCATGGCTTATTCCAACCAATTAGGCAACCAAGCCCCGTGGTTCAACAGGTATCTCACTACCATGTGGAATAGTGATGTCCAAAAGCAGGAAGTTATGGATATGGGGAACAATCCTGCTGCATTCTTGGCCAAGTATTCCCGTATTAAAGACGAGAATGGTGCCGATGTGATTTCCGCTGTTATTCCGTTGTGTTACCAAAAAATCGAGCCAGTAAGCGACTATGAGATTGTGCCCAAGACGAACCGATACGCAAACTATTTGACCAACGAAGGACAACCCATAGCGTTGAAAACGCCAATGGCATTGAACAACAATGGCTTGCCGAATGTGAAATATATCGGGACTTCAACATGGGATGCCCAAACTTGTAAAATCAACGAGGCGGTTGTTAGAACCACAGAGATGCACAACCGCATCGCTCCAGGCAATGCTGGTGTGCAATATCCTTTCTTGATATGGAGCGATTTCCTTGAAGACAAAATCATCAAGTTGCCATATAGGATAAACAAAGAAAGATTTATCACGGCATCAGCTGGAGATACGCAATACCTGCTCCCCTTGAAGCGGACGTTTTTCAAATACTTCAACATCAACGATATATCTGAGCCAGCCTACCAAGGTGCAAACAAAAGGCTTGTTGAAATTGAAGCCCAAAACAATAGCGTTACAGTTACCATCAATGTTCCTATTAAGGATATAACATACCACTCAATTGAATTCAAAAGGACTTACAAAGACACGGACATCGTTGAATCCGAGTTTATTGTCGGTTTCTTTCCATTCTACCGTTGCGACAACCAGCAACTGAACAGGTATAGCGTGATGAACTGTGGCAATGACACAAGGCTTGGGTTCGTTTCAATAGACGAAATCAATGGGATGGTTAATGCAACTTCGGTTGAACGCACTCCTAAAAAACAGCTTTTTAAGCAAACAGAATACTACCTGATAAGGCAAGGGTTCGATTTGGTGGAAGTTGTTGTGAAAAGGAGTGAAAACGAGAGTGTAAAAGGTGTGATTGTTCCCAAAATGATTGAAGTCAATACGGCAAATCCCACAAACCATTATGATTATGCTGTGGATTTCGGCACATCGAACACATACATTGCACATGCCTCCAACGCAGCAAGGGAACCAGAATCATTTGAAATCGGCGAACAAGACCAACAAACGGTGTTCTTGAACGATCCAAGATTGGATAATAATGCCATGTACGTAATGAAGCCGTTTATGCAACGCGAATTTGCTCCCGTGGGCTTAGGCAGGGGATTTGGCATCTCCTATCCATCGCGTACTGCTACCTGTGAAGTGCCTAATTTTGAGGCGCGGCCACCAGAGTTGTTCGGAACAATCTCCATAGGGTTCAACATGATGCGCGAACCGCAAGTACCTAATGGGCTGTTCCAATACAAAACTGGTCTCAAATGGCTATTGGAAGACAATCCAGGAAACCAACATCATACTAATCGCATCAAATATTATTTCCTGCAAACACTTTGGATGATGAAGAACGAATCATTGATGAATGATGGTGGGGACACCTTTGATGTTTACCTGACATTCCCTCAATCGATGAAAGACCGACAATCCCTGATTAATCTATGGCAATGGGCCATAAACGAGTTGCAACTTCAAAACTGCACTTTGCACTATGGGCCGCAATTCAGTGAATCCATTGCTCCATACAATTGCATGGCTGCGCAAATTGGAGGTGCAAGTTATCTGAACATTGATATTGGAGGCGGCACCAACGACTTGCTGTTTGTCAACAAGGACATGCATGGCATGATACAGAGCACCTATTATTCTTCTGCCAAGTTTGCGGGTGACGACCTTTGGGGCGATGGTATCCAGATCCTCAACAATCAGGCGGCAAGCAATGGGTTCGTGGCTTATGTCACAAGCCTAATTGATGAGTCAAATGGTGTTTATCCGCAAGACATACTTAATCCTCTCACGGCTTTGCGACAAGGGCTTGCAAGCTCGTCGGCAGATATTATGAGTTATCTTTTCAAATTCGAGAACACGTTTGAAACATCGGCCAAAATCAGGGGACAACGCAACCTGTGGAGTCTTGTCTTTATCCATTATGCAGCTGTCATGTACAATGTTGCTCGTTTGATAAAGAAACTTCAAATCGCAATACCTGAGAAGATTTCCTTTACTGGCATGGGCAGCAAATACATCAGCCTGATTTCCGCAAATGATGGAATCAGGGGAATCACCAAGTTGTTGTTGGAAAAATACACAGGACAAAACGTGCCCAAAGACTTCCAAATCATCAATGCCGGTAACACAGATGTGAAGGAGATTACAGCAAAAGGAGTGCTTCAAGGACTTAATTTTGCCAACGAGAACTACGCCATCCAAGCCAATCTTTTAAGTATGGTTTCAGACTATGGTTTCGACACGACGGATGCAATCATGTATTCCGACGTGAAAAACACTGACGGAGTGGTCAGGAAAAAGGCTTTGGATGAGTTCAAGCACTTTGTTGGCACTTTGAATGAGAAGGATTTCCGTAATTTCTTGTTTGAACAGCATGGACTTACAATCTCTGATAAGTTAATCGAAGACTTGTTGACAAAAGGCGAAGCCAGCTTCACCACCATGTCGGCAAGCATTCCCGCACAGTTTGACCAATTGAACTTGGTTGAAACCCTGTTCTTCTGGCCTTTGAAGAATGCCTTGGTTGAATTGTCTAGAAATTACAATAACTACCAATAATGTTGATGTAAACCAGCGAGGGATGCGCTATTATTGAGATGTGGTGCATCCCTCAATAATATTATACTAAAATGAAAACGAAAACATTTGTTATTGCATTATTCATCTTTACTCTAGTAAGAAATGTTTATGCACAAGAAAAGAACTATGAGATTAGTTCTGATAAAAAGACTATCACTGTAAGCGGTGACTGTACAATTAATGTGGAAGAATTTGCTCCAGAAGGAGTGAACATCTATGGAAACCTGGAAAAAGGAGGTATAAAAAAATCCAAAGGTGAAAAATCTGACTTATTTAAGACAAAAACAGATAAATTAAATAAAGACAGTTCCCACGAAGGTGTCGATTTTCAGAAAAAACCATTAGATACTAGTGGATATGCACAAATATGCATCACTTATTCTAAATTGGATGAATGTACTTTAAGTTTTTATTGTGCGAAAAGTGAGCAAAAAGAAAAAGAGGACTCCCAAGGTGTGCGTTCTTATATAGATTGGAGTCCTGATACAGAAAAAAAATTTACCGTTACTATTACAAAGAAAAAAGAGGAAATAAATGAGAACGACACTACTATAACGGCGCCGCAAGAAGGGGGTAATGTGAATATGAAACAAAATGAAGGCGACTCTCTCCCCGTTTCAACCCAATCTATTATTGAGAATGATTCACCTCAATCTAAAACCATGCTTTATGTATTAGGAATCTTAGCAATTGTCTTGTTGTGCATAATTGTCTATTTGTTAGTTGCTTATGCCATGCTCAACAAAAGACACAAGAAATTAAAGGAATCATATAAACAATTAGAAAGCACTATGCAAAGAGGCCAAAGCAATGGAAGAAATGTACAGACTTCCGATAATACATTAAGGGATTTTATCGCAACCCAGTTTGCCTCTATTAATAGCAACTTGAATGGCTTGAGCAAAGAGTTTCAAGGTTTTAAAGGGCAAATGAGCACATTACAATCCATGCTTTCAAGTCCAGCACAAACAATTACTCCTCATAAAGAACCCGACTCCAATTTCATTGACACAGAAATAGTTAATTACATCCCAGAAAGCAATTCCTTCAAGGTTGGCGGCGTAAACGATGGCATTTTCAGGATTTATTCGAAGGATGGTGCATGCTATTACACGATTGTCAACAATGACAACATTCGCAGGGAAATCATCGGAGCTTTGCCAGCATTCGAGAAGTGCATTTCCATTCAACCTTCGCAAAGTGGCGGCTCAATGTTGGTGCCAATAATTGATGGAAAACTCATCAAAGATGGGAACACATATTTTGTTGATTCCAATCACAAACTAATTGTACAATGGAGATAGTGATATTGATATTCCTGATAGTGTTGGTAACCGCTGCTGCATTGGTGTTTATTGGGATGAGAAGGTCTCGCAAAGGATCTGTTGGTGATATGAATGCAGAAAAGCCGAAGTTTGCAGAGCGTTTTTCTTCCAAGTTGAATGTGAAATCCAAAGTGAAGAAAGTGGTCGATGATTCGCTTAATCCGCTGAGCGAAGAAATACGCCATGCAACCGAAACCGTCGTTAGCAACACCGAATCGAACAAAAAGAGTTTGGAAACCATCTTGAGGCAATTGTCATCGGATACACAAGAATATGTAAACAAATTGGGAACGCTGGTCAGACAATTGAATGAAAATGTGGTTGAATTGATTGACCAGGTGGGATTGCTTCAAGAAGCTGTTGAAGCCATGACAAAAAAAGTGGAATCCGTTGAAGTCAAGGAAAATGGCATTGCAAAAAGTCACGCAGAACCACTGGTGCAAACACTCTATTCAAAGATGGTGGACTCGTTGAATCCTTTGGGATTTAGGTCGGCCAACTTGAAGGAGAGTGAAACAGGCTGTGCCTTTAGAATTACATTGGTCAATGGTCAAGAAGGCCAATATGAAACAATCGACAACAAAGAAATCCAACAAGAATTACTTTCCGCTTTCAATCCCTTAATTACTGATTCGTCCGTTTATGATGTGGTTCCTCCCAATGCAACCAAGATAGTTGTGGTTAAAAAAGGATTATTACGAAAAGAAAACGACATACTTAAAATAACAGAAAAACAAACCATCAAATTCGAATAAAATGGAAAACACAAAACAGTTTATTTGTCTCATTCTGACATTGGCATTTTCATTGTGCTTTTCAGGATGCGGAAGAAAACCGGCAAGCAAAATCAAGGTGGATGGCATACAAAGCAAAGTCCAAAAGGTTTTGAGTGGCAACCAAATCGAGTTACAAAACGGTCTCAAAGTTGAGATATTGGGCATCAAGCCATCGGAACACACCAAGAACTACTTGGAAAAACAGGTAAAGGGAGAAAATGTGGTTGTGGTGTCTGATTCAAAACAACCTCAATACATCAACACCTATAAGACACAGGTGCGTGCCTATGTGAAGGTGAAGGGAGAAGGATATTGCGTGTCAGGGAAAATGCTTACGAATCGAATTGCAGATCTAAGCCAAACATTTGTAAAAGACTCGATTGAGCAGTTCAAGAAGTATGCTTATGGCGACACACACCATTCTACTATGACTTCAACAGAACTATTGACTTACATGAAGCCAGCCACTTTTATGATATATAGTGAAGACGAAAGTTTGGGTACAGGTTTCTTCATCAATGATAATGGCTTGGCTCTTACCAACAACCATGTGTATGATGGTAGCAATGAGGCACTGATATTTTTCTTTGATGACGATGGAAATGTGAATTTTTCAAATTATCGAAAAATCAATAGGGTGTTGTTCACAGGACAAGCAGGTGAAAACAACAGGATTGACTTCACTGTCTTTCAAGTTCAATTGGACAATGGCGAAAAAGTCCGTTACATGCCTTTGGTCAAACAGCATGAAAAGGACGGTGAAGCCATTGCAAAAATCGGATGCCCTTTGGGCGACCCAAAATGCAATTTCCAAACAGGAATCCTAAGCCATTACAATGAAGGGTATTTTACACATAACATTCCTGCAAATCATGGTGATAGCGGAGGCCCTATCGTAAATTTCAAGGGAGAAGTCGTCGGAATCAACCAATCAATTGACTTCAACACGACGATTAGGGAACAAGCCAAAGGAATAGCCTACGGAGTTGATGCCGATTTGATTCGGCAATTACTTGAAGCAAACGAAATCCAATATGGACGCTAACTCTGAATACTTTGAGAAGTTCATCATAAAGCAAATTGTCAGCAAAATCGATTTCAATCCTGATAGTGGATCATATTCATTCAATGAGATTCATATTTCGGATGAAATCCTCAAGATTATTGATGATGAAGGTTTGAGATATGGGATGCAAAGTCAGCAAGTAAGGCAATTCGTTTCCCGTGTCGCAGAAAATGTTAGGACAGAACCATACATTGAAATCAGGAATAATGGCGTTTCAGTGAAAGAATTGAAGGAGGGGCAACACCTACGAATCAACTTCACGCATCCCGTCAAAGGGAAACTGTATGTTGAGTTGATGACCATTGCACCAGCCTGCTTTTTTGTGCTTGATTCTGACATCCCTGGGATTTGCTTTGGAGATGAATTTCATTCTCAAGATAAGATGTGGAATAATTATTATTCCATTGGATTCAAAGTGTTTAGAAAATCAAAACGGATACCCGATGTCGATACAACACTCTTGCTTTGGAATATCAATTCCATAGAGTTGTTCAGGCCGTCTGTAATACATGAAATCCTTGATTCTAAAGATTCGTATAGTTTTGAGAGTAATTATTACACTGATTTGAATGGTTCAGAATCACATCTCAATATGACTTTGGGAAGCGAAGAAGAATTACTTGAAGCCACTAAGAAATACAATATTTGGCAACCTTCAAAATTGGGAGAAGACGCTATCGTTTTTGATTGGAAAGAAGGAGACACTCAACAAGAGGACAGCACTTTTATCATTCTCGATGACGACATCCAGCGGAAAGCAAAAATCATGTTTAATCCATTGTTCACGTTGCCTACGGAAACGTTCCTATCTGAAGGAATAATTAAGATTATCCAATCTTGCTGCAAAGCAAGGAATGAGTTCACCGGCTTGTCTGGTTTGAAATATATCAAGCCGATGAAAGAAGGTATTTTGAAACGAATAAAGGATGATAATTCGTCAAAGGAATGGGTTTTGGAAAAAAAACCTCAAGTAAAGTTTGTATATGGGAAATAGGAATTCGACATTTAAGGATATTGTCAAATCAGTTGATGCTTCCGTAAAATCAAATTCAATTAGTGAGAAGTACGCTGTTTTTTTGGAACAATGTAAGGAATTGGATATATCTTCTTATTCTTTAAACACGATTATTCATTATGCCCAAAAGAACAATAAGGATAAAACCCCTAACATTGATTTGGATAAGAGCTTGTTTGTCTCAGACTCGGAAACAAAACAAGTTCAAGAGAAAGAAAAGGAGATAGTAATCAAGGAGGTCGTTAAGAAAAAATGGAATTGGACTACTTGCATTGTGACTGCATTAGTGATGTCAGTAATTTGGTACCTCTTCCTTACAACGAATGATGCTAAGAGGGGTGCTAATGAAAGTATTGGATTCGATGTAAACGGTGCAAAGTTTACCATGAAATATGTTGAAGGAGGTCGTTTTATGATGGGTGCTTCTGCATCAGATACCATTGCTAAAACATGGGAAAAACCAGCTCATTCAGTTATTCTTGATGATTATTATATTGGAGAAACCGAAGTATCTCAAGCATTATGGAAAGCTGTAATGAATAATAATCCAAGCAAGCATGTTGGTGACAATTATCCAGTTGATTGTGTCAGTTGGGATGACTGCATGGATTTTTGCAAGAAATTAAGTTCGATAACTGGTTATTACTTCTGTTTACCTACCGAGGCGGAATGGGAATTCGCGGCACGCGGCGGCAATAAAAGCAATAATTATAAATATTCGGGAAGCAACAATCTGAATGAGGTTGCTTGGTGTTTAGATGATAGCGATACCATCTCACATGTTGTTAAAACAAAGAAGCCGAATGAATTAGGCGTATACGACATGACTGGCAATGTATGGGAATGGTGTTATGATTATTGGAATAATCAATATGAGAGTTACAGTGGTTTTTCACAAATAAATCCCCACGGAACACCTTCTGGTGAGTTTCGTGTTCATCGGGGTGGAGCATGGCATAGTTCATCAAAGTATTGTCGTGTTTCCTACCGTTGGTATGCTAAAGCAGAAAGGCATAATGATTTTAGAGGATTCCGATTGGCAATGCATTTACCTCGTAACCAATAAATAGTATATTAAGAATTGCAGAAATAATACAAACGTTAATAGTTGCGCCCGACACAAAACAGAAAGTATGAAATGAAACCACAGGGAATATGAGATGAAACCAATTGACTACTTTAAACATTACGAAGACATGAAAATCCAGTTTTTTAAAATGGGCGCAGTCGTTTTGTTTCTTGGCATTGCCCTCTCCGCCACTGCCCAAACCACCGACACCACCGCCATCCAAACGCCGCCGGATTACTTCGACTCCGACAGGGCCAAACTCGACATTGCGCTGCAACTGTACGACAGCATCATGCACGGCGACCTGAAGGAATACCCTTTTGGCTTCGTCTTCAAGGACGGGAAGGCGGGCATCTACGATTTCCGCAACCTCGAACTGCTGACGGAAATCATCTATGAGAGCCTGTTCTACACCGACATCCAAGAAGGCGAGTCTGACACTTATCACATGTTTCGCTGGGAGACCGAGGAGGAACAAGGGATGATCTCGATTTCGGAATCGAGCGGGGAGGTGATGAGCGTCGGCTATAAGAAGGAAGAGGAAGATGCTGATTAACAACGTTCTCCTTTGATCCATTTTGCTGAAATGTTCGGCATTTAGCGTGGCTATTCTTAGATTTCTGCACGTTCAGCGTAGGACCAACCAACTTTTTTGCATACCTTTGCCCCAAAATCAAGAAGTCATGGGCGCATACATCAATGTCGGCAATGCCGGATTCCAAAGTGTAAGAAACGGTGAATATGTTGACAAGTCGGGGCTTGTCTCGATTGTCAACGGCACACTTTTCACGGAGCGACGCTTCAGCTGCGTCTCGCGCAGCCGCCGCTTCGGCAAGTCGGTGGCGGCCAAGATGTTGTGCGCTTATTACGACCATTCGTGCGACTCGCGCAGCCTTTTCACCGACCTTGAAATTGCCCAAGACCCGTCGTTCGAGAAGCACCTGAACAAGTATCCCGTCATCTTCCTTGACCTGACCAATTTCACCACACGTTTCAAGGACGACAGCATTATGAAGTATGTCCAAAAAGAGTTGATTGCCGATGTCCAAAAGGCTTATCCGGACATTCCTGTCATGGACGGCGACGACCTGATGGCCTACCTTATCCGTGTTACCGATTCCACCCAACAGCCATTCATCTTCATCATCGACGAGTGGGATGCCATCTGCCGTGAATTTAAGGCAGGCACTCATGCCATGGACGAGTTTGTCAGTTGGCTGCGACGTATGTTCAAGGGAAGCAACTCGCCTCAAGTGTTTGCTGGTGTCTATATGACGGGTATCCTGCCTATCAAGAAATACAAGACGGAATCGGCGCTCAACAACTTCATTGAATACTCCATGGTGGAGCCGGTGGATATGGCTCCATACTTTGGCTTTACCAAGGATGAGGTGAAAACTTTGGCTGAAAGGCATCGCATGGATTTCGAGGAGTTGGAAAAGTGGTATGACGGCTACCAAATCGGCGACGAGCAGTCGATATTCAACCCCAATTCGGTGATGCAAGCGCTTCGGAGCCGTCGATGCCGCAGTTTCTGGGCGGCCACAGGTTCATACGATGCGGTGGCGCATTACATCCAGATGAACTACGAGGGACTGAAGGACGACGTGGTGCGGATGCTGGCAGGGGAACGTTGTAAAGTCAACCCGACCAAGTTCCAGAACGACATGTCAGTCATCCATTCGAAGGACGATGTGCTGACAGTGCTCATTCATTTGGGTTATCTCAGCTACGATTGGCGCAAAAGTGAGTGTTATATCCCGAACAAGGAGGTGGCAGGCGAGATGGTCAACGCTGTTGAAGCCAACAACTGGGCTCCTGTGGTAAAGGCTTTGGAAGCCTCAGAGCGGCTCCTTCAAGCCACACTCCGTGGAGATGAGGAAGCCGTGGCGCGTGGCGTGGATGCCGCCCACGACGAGAACACGAGCATCTTGAGCTACAACGACGAGAACTCGTTGGCCTGTGTGCTGAGCATCGCTTACTATTACGCCTCCAACGACTACATTGTCCATCGCGAATTGGCCACAGGCAAGGGCTTCGCCGACTTGGTGCTTATCCCGCGCAAGAACGTGGATTCGCCCGCCATCGTCATCGAACTGAAATACGACAAGGCCGTTGACACCGCCATTGAGCAGATCAAACGGAGGCAATATCCAGCCAAAGTTGTTCAATACGCTGACAACCTGCTACTTGTGGGAATCACTTACGACCGCGAGTCAAAGCAGCACAAGTGTCGCATCGAGCAGTTTGTTTGACTTGTGCAAATTCCCATTAAGTTTTGTAATTTTGCCAACAAAATCTAATCCTTATGGAATCTTTACCCGCATTATTTTCCGACCTTGCATTGATTCTCGTTACAGCGGGTCTTACTACGGTGATTTTCAAATGGTTGAAGCAGCCTGTCGTACTAGGCTACATCATCGCTGGTTTCTTGATTGGACCGAACTTCGAGTGGTTTCCCGTCATTCGCGACCATACGAGCGTGGAAACTTGGAGCGAAATCGGCATGGTGTTCATGCTGTTTGGCATTGGCTTGGAGTTCAGTTTCAAGAAGTTGAAGAAGGTGGGCGGCACGGTCGGCATCACGGCCCTCACCGAGTTGGTGACGATGTGCGTGGTAGGTTTCTTGCTCGGCAAAGCATTGGGCTGGTCGCAGATGGACAGCATCTTTCTTGGTGCCATGCTCTCGATTTCTTCGACGACCATCATCGCCAAGGCCTTCGACGACATGAAGTTGCACCGCGAGAAGTTCAGTGGCAACGTCATCGGCGAGCTGGTGGTCGAAGACCTCGAAGCCGTCCTCCTGATGGTGATTCTTTCCACCTTGGCAGTGAGCAAGAGTTTCGATGGTATGCAGTTGGTTACCAGTATGTTGAAACTCGGCTTCTTCCTTTTGGTTTGGTTCTTGGGCGGCATTTTCTTGGTGCCGACGGTGCTTCGTTGGGCACGCAAGTTCATGTCGGAGGAAACACTTACGGTGTTTTCGGTCGGTTTGTGTTTCATGATGGTCGTTTTGGCCAATTTGGCTGGTTTTTCGTCGGCATTGGGCGCGTTCATCATGGGTAGCATCTTGGCCGAAACGCTTGAGGCTGAGGCAATCCATAAAGTCACCACACCTATCAAGAATCTTTTTGGCGCGGTGTTTTTCGTCTCGGTCGGCATGATGGTCGATCCGCAAATCTTGGTCAATTACTGGTGGCAAATCCTTGTCGTGACCATCATCTTGCTCATTTTCAAGCCTTTGAGCAATGTGTTAGGTCGCTTGATTGCGGGCTTGGGATTGAAACAAGCCATGCAAGGAGGTTTCTGCTTCAGCCAAATCGGTGAGTTCTCGTTCATCATCGCCACCTTGGGCCTCAGTTATGGTGTCATCGACGATTTCCTCTATCCCATCATCGTTTCGGTCTCAATCATCACCACTTTCATCACGCCTTATGCTATCAAAGCCGCCATTCCGAGCTACGAATGGGTTGTCAGGAGTTTCCCGAAAAGTTGGGTTAACAAGCTGGAAAACAGCGATTCAGGAATCAAGGTGAGAAGTGGGAAGAAGGTCAACATGGCGAGTTTCGTGGCGCGGCAGTTCAAGAACATGGTCATCTATTTGGCCATCATCATCGCTGTGGTGCTTATTGGGTTTTTCATCGGCTCGTTCATCTTGAAATATGTGCCGAGGCCGTGGGGACCAGCCATCTCAACAGCCGTGGTTTTGGTGCTTGTTTCGCCTTTCCTGTGGGCGATGGGATTCAAGCATACATTGATAAAAACAACACATAAGCTCATGGAAATCAATAAGTTCAATAAGACCATCATTCGTTTGGTTTTCGCTTTGCGTTTTGTTGTGGTCGCGTTGGTAGCTTATTCGGTAATCCAGCATTTCCTGAATGGCTTGTTTTGGGAGAAACTGAATGTCGGGTTGCCGCTATACCATTGGATTAATGTCGGTTTTGCGCTGGTTTACACCGTCTTGCTGCGTGTCTTGAGTCCGGCGATGAAGTTCTACAAACGTATCGAGGAACGCTTCATGGACAACCTCAACAAGCGGCAGTCGATGCAGGTGTTCACCATCCCGGAGATTTTGCAGGAGAACTGCCATTTGCAGAAGATGACGTTAAGCCCTGATAGTCAATATTCTGGAATGTTTGTGAAGGACACTGATTTCCGAGATAACTTTAATGTGAGCCTGGTGAGCGTGGAGCGCGGCAAGCAGGTCTTTGAGTTGCCGAAGGCTGATTTCCAGCTGTTTCCTTTCGACAAGATCACTTTTGTCGGGCATGAGGACCATCTGCGATTGCTCTTGCCTCGCGTCGAGGTTTTCGACGAACAACTCATCCAAGAGCATGAGGAGAGCGAAGTGGATTTGTATAGGGTTGAGGTCGAGCAAGACAGCCCGTTCATCGGCATTGCCCTGATGGATTCCGGCTTGGCCGACAAGTACGATGCCATGGTGATTGCCATCGAGCGCGACGGGCACTTCATCCTGAACCCATCGGCACGCATCACCTTCCAAGCCGCAGACTTAGTGTGGTTTGTGGCTCAAAAAGACAAGGCTGAGTATTTGATGCACTTGCACGCCGCCGACCTGAAGTCTGAAACATTAACCTCAATTTAAGTCATAAAAGCATAGGCCATGCGGGTCTGGCCCCAACAACTCTCAACTCTCAACTTTCAACTCTCAACCAATGATTGTTTGCATAGCCGAAAAGCCAAGCGTCGCACGCGACATCGCCAAAGTGCTGGGAGCCAATACTTCCCACGATGGCTACATGGAAGGCAACGGCTACCAGGTGACGTGGACTTTCGGCCACCTCTGCACGCTGAAGGAGCCTCACGACTACACCGACCAGTGGAAGCCCTGGGCCTTGAGCCGTCTGCCGATGATTCCGCAACGCTTTGGCATCAAGCTGATTCCGAACAATCCGACTTACGAAAAGCAGTTCAAGGTCATCGAAAGTTTGTTCCAAAAGGCCGACAGCATCGTCAACTGCGGCGATGCGGGGCAGGAGGGCGAACTCATCCAGCGTTGGGTGATGCAAAAGGCTGCCGTGCATTGTCCCGTGAAGCGGCTGTGGATTTCCTCACTGACCGAGGAATCCATCCGCGAAGGCTTCAAGAACCTGAAGGACCAGACTGATTATCAGTCGCTTTATGAGGCTGGGCTAAGTCGCGCCATCGGCGACTGGCTCTTGGGCATGAACGCCACGAGGCTCTACACCTTGAAATACGGCCAAAACCGGCAAGTGCTCTCCATCGGCAGGGTGCAAACGCCCACTTTGGCGCTGATTGTCAACCGCTACCACGAAATCGTGAACTTCAAGCCCGAACAATATTGGGTGCTGTCCACCATATATCGCGACACGACTTTCACGGCCACAAAAGGAAAATACGGCTCCGTTGAGGACGGACAAAAGGACTTGCAAAGCATTGTGGGAAAAGAGTTTACGGTGACAGATGTTTCCACCAAGAAAGGCACGGAAGCTCCTCCGCGACTTTACGACCTGACTTCGCTGCAAGTGGAATGCAACAAACGCTATGGCTTCAGTGCCGAGCAGACCTTGCAGACCATACAAAGCCTCTACGAAAAGAAATACACCACCTATCCGCGTGTCGATACTACTTATCTGAGCGACGACATCTACCCGAAGTGCCCTGACATTTTGGCGAAGCTGACCAACTACGCCGAATACACTGCTCCTTTGGCCGGCAAGAAACTGCCCAAGAGCAAAAAGGTGTTCGACAACAGCAAGGTCACCGACCACCATGCCATCATAC
Source organism: Bacteroidales bacterium (assembly GCA_017439405.1). Classification (GTDB taxonomy): domain Bacteria; phylum Bacteroidota; class Bacteroidia; order Bacteroidales; family F082; genus Limimorpha. The sequence continues at coordinate 38,601 of JAFSJF010000103.1, read as the reverse complement.
CGACGGGCGTGGTGCCTTCGGGACTGAGTTTCGCCGAGGAAAAGGTCTATGACGAAGTCTGTCGTCATTTCATCGCCGTGTTTTACCCTGATTGTCAGTTTGCTACGACCACCGTTTCAGGCAAAGTGGAGGATGTTGAGTTCAAGACTTCGGGAAAGCAGATTCTGGTGCCGGGTTGGCGCGAGGTCATCAAACCAGCTAAAGAAGTAGGAGGGATGAGGGATGAAGGAGGAGGTGTGAAAGAGGAAGACGAGGAGAATACCTTGCCCGTTTTTGTGAAGGGCGAACACGGGCCGCACCAGCCGCAGTTGGCCGAAAAATGGACTTCGCCGCCGAAGCCCTACACCGAAGCCACCTTGCTCCGCGCCATGGAAACGGCTGGAAAACTCGTTGACGACGAGTCGCTTAGAGAGGTGATGAAAGAGAACGGCATCGGGCGGCCTTCCACGCGGGCGGCCATCATCGAGACGCTGTTCAAGCGAAATTATATCAGAAAAGTGCGCAAGAGCCTCGAACCCACACCCACAGGCATCGAACTTATCGGCCTCATCCGCGAAGACCTGTTGAAAAGCGCCGAACTGACCGGCATCTGGGAAAAGAAACTCCGTGAAATCGAGCAACATAAGTACGAAGCCCGTCAGTTCCTCGAAGAACTGAAACAGATGGTGACGGAAATCGTCGCCACGGTGATGATGGACAACAGCAACCGGCGCGTTGCCGTCGTTGCGCCAGAGGAGAAACCGAAGAAGGCCGCGACAAAGAAAGCCATCACATCCAAGCCGAAAAAAACTTTAGAAGGCATAGATTCCAGCCAACGCCCAGCCCCTCGCGGGAATGACATGCCTTCCGAGACCAACCCTGACGCCATCATCGGGCAAGTGTGTCCGCTGTGCGGCAAGGGGCATATTATAAAAGGTAAGGCAGCCTACGGTTGTTCCGAATGGCGGAACGGGTGCGGATGGAGGAAAGCGTTTTAGAGCCGGAAATTTCATCATTCGGATGGTGTTTTCGGAAAAAGTGTGTTTTTTTGATTTACGTTGGCATGTTTTCATTAGTCTAACCAAACAAAAACAATTATGGCAAAAGCGCATCTGGCTCGCTGACAGAACCCTATATCAGTACCCTTACAACAATCTCAAAAACTCTTGGATGTTCACCACGGCAATCTTCGGCCAGGGGAGGTCTTTGAGAACATTGTAATGTTTATCGTTCGTGACGATGTAAGCTGCACTGGCTGACACGGCACAATCTACAAACTTATTGTCGTCCTCATCGTCATGAATCAAGCCGAAATGAACATAAATTTCTTGATAGACAGTAGTATGAAGCCGTGCGATGGCCTCAACCACATTGCTTGCTACTTCACTATTGGTCTTTTGGGCCAAAATCTCCTCATATTCATCCAGAATCTCCGTGTTCACACACAGGCTTATCTTGCCACACAACACGTCTGTCCATATCCTATGGTAAGGACTTTAGGACGGCAATGACTGCAAAAGGCAGTTCGTGTCAAGAACGATGCGCCGCATAACGGTAAGGAGTGCGCATGTGTTCCGCGCCCCATTGCTCTATGGTTTCCTCGTTGATGACACCCTCATCCCACAAGGCGTCAATGGCCTTTTGGGCTTTCTTCGCAAAGTAAAGCGCCACCAAATCCTTGAACTCGTTTAACTTGGCCTCGCTGTTGATGTTGTTCAAGGCGTTCATCAACTCGAGTTGCGTCATTTCACTGTACGACATGGTTTTCTTTTTTTCTGCCTGCAAAATTACAAATTTTCGCCAAATTTGCTAAGACTTATGGTTTTTCCCTAACTTTGCCCCGAAAATAAACCCCAAAGTCTAACCAAACAAAAACAGATATGACAATAGCGCAGCGAGCGCAATGACGGGAAGCGGAATATTAAAAACGAAAGCGTTAGCTTATTTTTCTTGTTCTTAGAAACTACCACTACATAGGACAATTTCAGGTTTATAAGCCAATGTTCACGTGTTTTTACGTGGGCTTTATTTATTTAGTTGAAATTGTTGGGCTGTGGTAGGCCTCTAAGACCAACTGGAAAAGCGGTAAAGTTCCACGCTTTTTTGACCATAGAGGAGACTAATAATAGTGAAAATACAAAAAACACATAAGAAAAATCTAAAAATCAAACAGTTAACTAAAAGAAAGGAAAAAACTATGAGTGCAAGAAGAACAAAATCAGCTTTGGTAGGCATGATGTTGGCGGCCATGATTATGGTAAGCCATCGTGCTTTTGCACAGGGAAATGGCCTGTCAACAGTGGCCAACGCTGTTACCAAAAGTGGCAACATTGTGGTATCTGAAAGCGATGTTGTTGATGATGGCGATACTGCGATTACAACGCGTAGCGACCAAGTAACGGAGTATAGGGATTATTCGGATTTGCCAACATTTGAATATAACGGTCAAACCTACGTGGTCGCTCCTGATCCTCAGCAGAGTTTTTCAGAGTATATTGGTTATAATGCGGCATATTCTTATTGTGAAAACTTGACCTTATACGGTTATTCGGATTGGAGAATGCCAACCATTGAAGAGTTGGAAATGATGTATCTCAACCGATTTTCCATTGGCGGTTTTGTTGAAGGCAATGGTAATTATGAATGGATGCTTTACCATTCATCAACTTATGGCAACTCTTCAGTAGGTCATATCAAATTGTTATGGGTGAATGGTTCAAGAATCGGTGATGCTAATTTGGAGGTTTATGGCTTTTTAAATTACAATAATAGTGGTACTATTTATTATTGTCGTGCTCATGTACGTCCTATTCGTGTGCACTTAGAGCTACCTACAGTGACGACAAATACTGTGACTGACATTACTCCGAACTATGCCCTTTGCGGTGGTAATGTGACTAATGATGGCGGTGCGGAGGTAACAACGCGTGGTGTTTGTTGGAGTACGAATCACAACCCTACCATAAGCGATAGCTATTATAGCAGTGGATATGGTACAGGAAGCTATTTGGTTGGGATAACAAATCTTACTCCAGGAACCCAATATTATGCACGTGCCTATGCCACCAACAGCGAAGGGACTTCGTATGGTAATGAAGTGAGTTTCACTACGACATCCCCGCCTACAGTGGCAACGAACAATGTGACCAACATCGCCCCAAATTCAGCCATTTGCGGGGGCAACGTGACCAGCGAAGGAAGTGCAACGGTAACGGCTCGTGGTATTTGTTGGAGTACAGGACACAATCCTAATATCTATTCCAGCCACACAAATGATGGAACGGGCATGGGAAGTTACACGAGCAACATTACGGGGCTTAATCCAGAGACTCAGTATTACGTAAGAGCCTATGCCACCAACAGCGAAGGAACTTCTTATGGAGAGGAAGTGAGCTTCACCACAACGAAGTGGCTCGATGTGACGACAAGTGATGTGACCTATATCACCCAAACCTCAGCGAATTGTGGCGGCTATGTGACAGCTTATAACGGTGCTACGGTGACGGCAAGAGGAGTGTGCTGGTCAACTACAAACCAAAATCCAACAATAAGTGGTAGTCATACTACAGAAGGGACAGGGGCAGGAGGTTTCACAAGCAGTCTTATCGGGCTATCCCAAAACACAACCTACTACGTGCGAGCGTATGCGACTTGTAGTGGAGGAACGGTTTACGGCGAAACAAAACAATTCAAAACGACCAAATTATCCTATCGAATTAGTGAGGGCGGTGTAGTCGCAACCTCTGCTGGCGGTTACTTCTATGATTCGGGTGGCCCAAACGGTTGGTATAATAACAACGAGCATTACATCATGACTTTTATGAGCAATCAAGGTGCTGGCACAAAGATACGAATGACATTCACGGAATTTGGCACGATGTATAATGAAGACTATCTTATAATTTATGACGGTATGAATACATCGGCTCCATTAATTGGAACATATAGTGGACATAATGCTTATTCACCAGGCACAGTGACAGCATCCAATTCCGATGGGGCTTTAACATTCGTGTTCATATCTGATAATGGTTACACTTCAGATGGTTGGAAAGCTGCCATCTCGATTGTAACGCCGAGCAACACCATTAGCGTTTCAGCAAATCCGAGCAATGGCGGCGCGGTGACAGGCGGCGGCTATTACAATACGGGAGAAATGTGCACCCTGACGGCCACGCCAGCAAGTGGCTACCAGTTTGTCAACTGGAAGAAAGATGGTAATGTGGTCAGCACCTCGGCCACCTACACCTTCACTGTAAACAACAGCGGCAGCTATGTGGCTCACTTCACGCAGACGGGCGGCAATGTCACCCAAACCACCAACTTCACCAACGGCTGGAACTGGTGGAGCGGCTACGTGGAACTGAACGGTGCAAGCAGCCTGCAAAGCCTTGAGAACGGCCTCGGCACCCACGGCGTGATGGTCAAGTCGCAGAACAACGGCTATGCGTCGTATTTGTCGGGCTATGGCTGGTACGGCTCGCTGACGGCCATCAACAACGAGTGTACCTACCAAGTGAAGACCAACGCGGCCTGCACGGTGAGCTTGTCGGGCAACGCAGCCAATCCGGCGAGCCACCCCGTGACGCTCACGAGCGGCTGGACGTGGGTGGGCTATCCGGTGAACGCCAGCATGAGCGTGACGACGGCGTTGGCAGGCATCACGCCGCAGAGCGGCGACATGCTGAAGTCGCAGAACAACGGCTATGCGTCGTATTTGTCGGGCTACGGCTGGTACGGCTCGCTCAACACGCTCAATCCCGGCATGGGCCTGATGTACAAGTCGAACCGCAGCAGTTCCATCACCCTAACCTATCCCAACGGCGGATCGAAAGAGGAGCTGAAAGCCAACCAAACCACAGAGAACAACCACTGGCAACCCAACCTAAATGCCTATCCCGACAACATGAACGTGATGGCCGTCGTCGAACTTGACGGCAACGAACTCCAAGGCGAGAACTACGAACTGGCCGCCTTCGCCAACGGCGAGGTTCGCGGCAGCGCGAGACTGCTCTACGTGGAACCGCTTAACCGCTACATCGCCTTCCTGACCGTGGCCGGCGACGAGCCCGCCGAATTGACCTTTGGTCTATACGACACCGAAACCGGCGCTGTAGAGACGCAATGCCTTGCGTCTCTACAATACGAAACCAACGCCGTCGTCGGCAGCTTCGCCGAGCCTTACGTTGTCCGTTTCCGCAGCACGACGGGTGTGAACGACTGGGCCAGCAGCCTGCAAATCTTCCCGAATCCGGTGGAGCGTGGCCAGACCATCAGCCTTGGCTTTGCTGACGAGGAAAGGGGAGAGGTGCGCGTTGAAATCGTCAATGCCCTTGGCATGGTGGAAACAACGTGTACACCGTCTCAACAGACCATCGTTGCGCCGAAGGTGGCTGGCGTTTACATTTTGCGCATCACCACCGGCATGGGAACGTGCTACAGGCGATTGATTGTGAGATAATGGCAGAGAAAAACACAAAATGTTCATGGTATGCGTTTTGTAAGAGAAATTTTTGTACCTTTGCCGCCGTTTTCAAAAAGAGCTTTTTTATGATAAACATAACCTTTCCTGACAATAGTGTCAGACAATATGAAGTCGGTGTGACGCCGTTGGAAATCGCAAAGAGCCTGAGCGAAGGCTTGGCGCGTAACGTGCTGTCTGCCAAAGTGAACGGCAAGATGTGGGATGCCATGCGCCCCGTCAACGAGGACGCCACCATCCAACTCTTCACTTGGGACGACCCCGAAGGCAAGGCCACGTTTTGGCATTCGTCGGCGCACCTCATGGCCGAAGCCATCGAAGCCCTTTACAAAGGCGTGAAGTTTGGCATCGGCCCCGCCGTGGATGCCGGTTTCTACTACGACATCGACACGGGCGACATCACTTTGACCGAGGCCGACCTCGTCAACATCGAGAAGAAGATGCTCGAGCTGGCCCGCGAGAAGCAGACCTTCGAGCGCGTCGACGTGAGCAAGGCCGAGGCGCTGAAGTACTTCGCCGAGAAAGGCGATGAGTACAAGGAAGAACTGATCAGCGAGCTGGAGGACGGTACCATCACCTATTATAAATGTGGCGCATTCACCGACCTTTGCCGTGGACCTCACATCCCGAATACGAGTTTTATTAAAGCAGTAAAGCTGACTTCGTTGGCTGGCGCCTATTGGCGCGGCGACGAGAAGCGCAAGCAACTCACCCGCGTCTATGGCATCACCTTCCCGAAGCAGAAGGAACTCGATGAGTATCTGGTGCTTCTCGAAGAAGCCAAGAAGCGCGACCACCGCAAGTTGGGCCGCGAGCTGGAGCTCTTCATGTTTAGCGACACCGTGGGCAAGGGTCTGCCGATTTGGTTGCCCAAAGGCACCGAGTTGCGTCTGCGCCTGCAGGAGTATCTGACCAAGATCCAGAAGGAGTATGGTTATGAGCAAGTCATCACGCCCCATATCGGTGGCAAGCAGTTGTATGTGACTTCGGGTCACTGGGACCACTACGGTGAAGACAGCTTCCGCCCGATCACCACGCCCGAAGAAGGCGAGGAGTACCTGCTGAAGCCCATGAACTGCCCTCACCACTGCATGATCTTCAAGTGGAAGCCGCGTTCCTACAAGGACCTGCCTTTCCGCTGCGCTGAGTTCGGCACGGTGTATCGTTACGAGCAGAGCGGCGAGTTGCACGGATTGACCCGTGTGCGTTCGTTCACCCAAGACGATGCCCACATCTTCTGCCGTCCCGACCAGGTGAAGGAAGAGTTTATCCGCGTGATGGAAATCATCGAAATCATCTTCAAGGCTCTTGATTTCAAGAACTTTGAAGCACAGATATCGCTCCGCGACCCCAACGACACCGAGAAGTATGTAGGCACGGACGAGAATTGGGCCAAGGCTGAGGCCGCCATCCAGGAGGCTTGCGCCGAGAAGGGTCTGCCCGCTCATGTTGAGTACGGCGAGGCTGCGTTCTACGGCCCGAAGCTGGACTTCATGGTGAAAGACGCCCTCGGTCGTAAGTGGCAGCTTGGTACCATCCAGGTGGACTACAACCTGCCTGAGCGTTTCGACCTGAGCTATATCGGCGCCGACAACGAGAAACACCGTCCTGTGATGGTGCACCGCGCCCCCTTCGGCTCCATGGAACGTTTCGTGGCCGTGTTGCTCGAGCACTGCGCTGGTGAGTTCCCGTTGTGGCTGGCTCCCGACCAAGTGATCATCCTCCCCGTGAGCGAAAAATATCTCAATTTTGCGAAAAATTTGCAATCGTATCTGAAAAAGTCCGATATTCGCGCCCTCATTGACGAGCGAAACGAGAAAATCGGGCGCAAGATCCGCGACGCTGAGATGAAGAAATATCCTTACATGCTCATCGTTGGCGAGAAGGAAGAGGCTGAGAATCAGGTTTCTGTGCGTAAGCACGGTCAAGTTGACCTCGGCACCATGCCGACCGCCGACTTCGCTGAGATGATCCGAAAGCAAGTCGAGGAGGAACAAAACAGAAGATAACTAACTGAATATAAACGTAATATAGGAGACTAAAGCAATAGCACAGATTCCACAAAAAGGAAGGCCTGGTCAGAGGCAAAACAAAGACAAGGACGGTTTCAACCACCGCATCAACGAGGAAATCAAGGCTCCGATGGTGAGGCTGGTGGGGGAGGGTGTCGAACCAAAGATTTACTCCTTGCGCGATGCCTTGAGAATCGTTGAGGAGTTGGGTGTCGATCTCGTTGAGATTCAGCCTGATGCCAACCCGCCAGTTTGCAAGGCGATGGACTACAAGAAGTTCGTCTTCGACCAAAAGAAACGCCTGAAAGACCAGAAGGCCAAGGCCACGAAGGTGGTCATCAAGGAAATCCGACTCGGACCCCAAACCGACGACCACGACTTCGAGTTCAAGCTCAACCATGCAAAGCGGTTCCTCCAGGAAGGTTCGAAAGTGAAGGTGGAAGTCTTTTTCAGAGGCCGTTCCATCGTTTATAAGGAACAAGGCGAGATTATCCTGCTCAAGTTTGCGCAAGAGTTGGAGGAGTTCGGCAAGGTGGAGATGATGCCCAAGCTGGAAGGCAAGCGGATGCAGATGATGATAGCTCCTAAATCGACGAAGAAATAAACTGTTAGCCATAAGGTATAAGCCGTAAGCCTTAAGCTAAGAAGCTAATGAGCTGATAGCTGACGGCTTAAAGCTGAAGGCCAGTAAGAAGAGAGAAATAGAAAACGATAACTTAATACCTTTAAATTAATTGTAAAATGCCAAAAATGAAGACCAAGTCCGCTGCCAAGAAGCGTTTCCAAGTGACCGGCGGCGGCCATCTGAAGAGGAAGCACGCTTATCATGGCCACATCCTGACCAAGAAGAGCCAGAAGAGAAAACGTAATTTGGATCACAGCGCTCTCGTCGACCGCGCTGATGAGAAGAATGTCAAGAAGATGCTTCTCATTTAATTAACCTAAAGTCTAACTTTGTCTCAGCAGAAAAGTTCTCGAAAGGAGCGAGGCGCTGGACGAAAAATTCAAAGAAATGACAAGATCAGTCAATGCAGTGGCTTCAAGAGCCAGAAGAAAGAAAATCCTGAAGAAGACCAAAGGTCAGTTCGGAACGAGAAAGAACGTCTGGACTGTGGCGAAGAACTCTTACGAAAAGGGTCAGACCTACGCTTATCGCGACAGAAGGAACAAGAAGCGCGAATTCCGTAGCCTGTGGATTGTGCGTATCAACGCCGCCGTGCGCGAATATGGCATGAACTACAGCCAATTCATCAACAAGCTGAACGTGGCCGGCATCGAGATGAACCGCAAGGTGCTCGCCGACCTCGCCCTCAACAACCCCGAGGCTTTCAAGGCCATCGTCGAGAAGGTGAAGTAAGGAAACGCATTATTGTTTCGATAACAGAAGGAATCCCGCCCAAACGGGCGGGATTTTTTTTGCGGCTTCTGTGAGGCCTTGCAGCCCAAATGTGTAGGGTTGGAGAATGGCTATGGTCAGGCTTCCTTTTCTTGGAAACAAATCTGGACAAATCTGAAAGGCTATAGTACAATAGCCGACCGAAATTTACGTTAATAAAGTATGGAGAAGCAAAGACACACGGCGAAGAGCATAATGGGACAGGTGAACCGGTTGCCGGCGGAGGAGCGAGCAAAACTCTGCACGATGCTCGCTGAAACTATAGCCATCTAAAACCATTCTTTTCATAGAAGCTAAGAACGTCTTTCCTGTTCTTGGCATCAACGATAGAGAAACGGCAGCCCGTCTTGTTCGCATCGTTAAGGAACCACATCCTGATAAATTCAAGGATTTCAGACCCTATTCCCATTCCAGAATATTTTGAAGCCACTGCTAACCGACCTATCAAAACTCCAGGATAGCGGGTAAGCATTTTTTCGCGCTTAGTGATTTTCCACATAGCTTGACGGCGGGCACTTGGCAAGTCATAGATGCGAATGCTGTCATTTGAAACAGTAAAACAAGCGACAATAGACGTTTTGTCATCATTCATCCGAAAGCAATACGATTTTCCCATACGATAATAGGTGTAGCGCAATGAAGAACTCATCCATATCCTTGTCGCCACACTCAAAAGGCTGGCATTCTGCAAGAATGTCAGCGGTAAGTACATCAAGAGTGCAATTTTCATCAAGAAACGCCATAACTCACAAACTGAGATTTGACCTTTCCAAAATCTTGCACATCGCGATGTAGCTTGGATCCTTCGTAATGTCGCGCTTGGGACGCTCGTCATATCTACATTCCGCCTCGTCCGCCAGGTCGCGAAAGCGACGGGCAGCCTCCCCGTAAAGCGTCGGTATAGCCTTGATTGCCGTTGCCATAATACTTCTCTCCTTTTGTTTTTCGCTGCAAAGATAATCACAATTTCTGTGCCAACGGCAATATTTCTGTGTTTCAGTGCTTTTTTGTGACTTTTTTCCTTTAATGCAAGTGTAAAATTACAACTTTTTTCCACTATTTCAATACCATTTTTGCAACTTTTTTCCAAATCCCCGATGAATGTGTTGTTTTCATTCCGATTTTATTCGTAATTTTGCAAAAAATCATCAGCATTATGCGTTTCCTAGAATATCTTTTTTTTAAGTATTACAACTGGCAAGTAAAAGTAGGAAATGGCGACATGCCTACTTTTATGGCTGTTCTTTTCATTACTTTTTGCTCATTCTTTTACTTTCTCAATATTGTAATGTCATTTGATTACTTTTTATTTGGCGACAATACGACTACTTTGTCAAAATGGTATTTTATTGCATTTACCATTATTCTGTTGATTTTAGAATTCTTTTTGTTTGTGTATAAAGGCAGAGACAAAATGATAATGGAAACACATAGGGAGGAATGGACGGGAAAGAAGAATTTGGGAGCAATACTTTTTCCGGCAATTGCTTTTGTTTGGTTTAATGTGAATTGGATTGTCAAAATGCTGATGAATCGAGGGGCTTTATAAGATTTTGAAAACAGATTTTTGAAAGATTTGGCTTCGCCGAATGCAAAGCATTTCTACACGAAGTGTATCCCATAAAACAAAGAATATGAAAATCCTCTCAGTCAATCAAATCCCCGAAGCGGACAAATACACCATCGAAAACGAACCCATCGAGTCCGTCGACTTGATGGAACGCGCCGCCACCAAGGTCTTCGAATGGCTCTACCGCCGTGCGCCGCGCGACAAGACCATCAAGATCTTCTGCGGCATGGGCAACAACGGTGGCGACGGCCTCGTGGTGGCCCGACTGCTTAACCAACAAGACATTGTCCCGCAGGTGTTTATGGTACGCTACAGCGACCGCATGAGCCACGACTGTGAGGTGAACTACTACCGCCTCGTGAACGAGACCAAGGTGCCGATGTTCGACATCCTCTCTGAGGACGACTTCCCGAAAGTCGATGCCAACGATGTGGTGGTCGATGTCATCTTCGGTTCGGGCCTCAACCGTCCGCCGCAGGGCGTGACCGCCGACCTGATTGCCTACCTCAACCAGGCCAAGGCCATTCGTGTGGCCATCGACATCCCATCGGGCCTCTTCGCCGACCAACCTAGCGCCTTGGGCTTCATCTTCAAGGCCGACTACACGCTGACCTTCCAAAACCCTAAGTTAGCTTTCCTGCTGCCCGAAAACGACCCGTATGTGGGGCGCTTCGAGGTCTTGGACATCGGTCTGCACCCGCGCTATTTGGAAGAAGTGGAGACCAACAACCTGCTGACGGTGAAATCGATGGTGAAACCGATACTGCACAACCGCACGAAATATTCCCACAAAGGCACCTACGGTCACGCATTGCTTATCGCTGGCTCCGAAGGCAAGACGGGTGCGGCCTTATTGGGCGCGAAAGCCTGTCTGCGCACGGGTGTTGGCCTGTTGAGCGTACATTTGCCCAAGGTGGCACAACTGCCTTTGCAGACCGCCATTCCCGAGGCGATGATTGACGGCGACGAATCGGAGACCTGCTTCTCGATGTTCGGGCATTTGGATGCCTATACGGCTGTGGGTGTGGGCCCAGGCTTGGGCAAGGCCGACGACACCGTCCGCGCCTTGAAACGCTTGATCCAGGAAGTGCAAGTGCCGTTAGTCATGGATGCCGATGCCTTGAACATCCTATCCGACAACCCAACATGGCTACCATTCTTACCCTCCAAAACGATTCTGACGCCACATCCGAAAGAATTTGAACGCTTGGTAGGGAAGACCTCGACCTCGTTTGAACGCCTTGAAAAGCAACGCGAACTCTCTGTGAAACACAATATTATCGTTGTGCTGAAAGGTGCGCATACCACCGTTGCGATGCCCAACGGTACTTGTTTCTTCAACACTACGGGCAACCCTGGCATGGCCACGGCAGGCAGCGGCGACGTCTTGACGGGCATCATCCTCTCGCTCTTGGCGCAGCGCTATTCGCCCGAAGAGGCTGCCGTGTTGGGCGTCTATCTCCACGGCCTCGCTGGCGACCTCGCCGCCGAGGAAATAGGGCAGGAGGCCTTGATTGCTTCCGACATCACGGAGCATTTGGGGAAGGCGTATTGTGTATTGAGAAGCAAATAGTGGAATGAAAAATGGCAGGGTTCGCTATTTTGTTGTATTTTTGCAGGCAGAAAAGATAAAACTATGTGTACCGTAACCTTATCTTACGACCAAAACAATGCCTTGGCAAGGCGCAAGTTGGCAGCCTTGTTGGCAACTGGTTTGTTTGAGCAAACCGATTGCAAAGTGGATACTCCAGAAATCGACGAGGAAGCCGAAGAAGAACACCGTAAGGAAGTCGAAGCGTTTTTGTATGCATCCAAAATTAATATGTCTCATATCATTGCTCGTTATTTATGAAATACAAACAAAAGGATATTGTAGAAGTGAATTTCCTCTTTCCTGATGGATCATTGAAGATGCATCCGGCTATCATTATTTCGAACAACGAGCTACAGGAGGATGAATTCGGTTTGGTGTACTTGGTCCTAATTACGTCAAATTTGGAATTGAATCAGAAGTATTCATATCCACTGAAAAATGAAATGATATTGTCGCATTCTTTTGCAAAACCGAGTGTCGTTAAGTGTCAAATTATTGCTGGCTATACCGAGCGTGACATTATGCGCCGTTTGGGTTCAATCAAACAGAAATATTTTGATGAGATTGTTGACAAGGTGATAGAATCTGTGTTTTAATGATTTAAAGTCGGATTCGATGATTAAAACGAGCATCACCAACCGCGAAATCTGGCGCATTGCTTACCCGATTATGTTGGGTAACCTTGCGCAGACCATCATTACCTTTACCGATACCGCTTTCCTTGGCCATCTCGGCACCAACGAGTTGAGTGCTTCGATGATGGCGGGACTCTTTTACTATGTCTTCACCACCTTGGCGATGGGCTTTGCCGTTGGCATCCAGATTTTTATCGCACGACGTTTCGGCGAGGGCGACCTGAAGAAAATCGGCGTGGTGTTTCAGCATGGGGCGTTGTTTGTGCTGGGTTTGGGCGTGCTGCTGTTTTCGATTTTGTTTTTCTTCAGCCATCGGTTGCTGCACATCATCATTGAGTCGGAAAACATCTATGCGGCGGCAGGGGAGTATCTGAGATTCAGGCAGTTCGGTATCATGTTCGTGGTGTTCAACTTCCTGTTTCGCTCGTTCTACGTCGGCATCAGCAACACGAAGGTCATTACTTTTTCGACCATCATCATGGCCGTCGTCAACATCTTCTTCGATTGGGCGTTGATTTACGGCAAGTTTGGTCTGCCCGAGATGGGCATTGGAGGTGCGGCCTTGGCCTCGCTGCTGGCCGAAATCACGGCGTTCTGCTTCTTCTGGATCTTCACCTACGTCAAGATACCGCACGAAGAATACGGCATGTTCCGTTGGCACAAGTTGCAGCCCGCCTTGATGGGCGACATCCTCAAGGTGGCCTTCCCGAGCATGATTCAGCGGCTGTTCTCGTTTGGTGCCTGGTTCATCTTCTTCGTGATGATCGAGAAGATGGGGGAGATGGCCATCGGTGTGTCGTCGGTGGTGAGGAGCACCTATATGATTCTCATCATTCCTGGCTTTGCTTTTGCGGCCACGGCCAACACCCTGACGAGTCGCATCATCGGCGAAGGCAAGAGCGACGAGGTGATGTCGATGCTTTGGAAAGTGTTGAAAAACAGTGTGTTGTGTGCATCGGCATTGGTGTTGGTCACTTTCATCGTCCCTGAACTTGTCTTGCACATCTATACTGACGATGCAGCTTTGGCCCAGGCGGCAGTGCCATCGGTGTATGTCATCGCCGTAGCGACACTGCTCGGTGCCATTGGTATGGTCTTTTTCGAGGCCGTCTCGGGCACGGGCAACACCACGGCGGCCATGGCGTTGGAGTTTGGTGTGCTTATCCTTTATATGTTCTACATTTTCCTGATGACCAAGACCTCGACCATCGCGGGCGTTTGGACCGCTGAGATTGTTTACAACACGCTTATCGGGTTGATTTCGTTTGTCTATATCTGGAAGGCGGACTGGGGGCGGAAGCGGATTTGAGGGGGCTTATTATGCGAGGATTGAAATCCCCGCATGACATGGGGTCGCCCCTTCAGGGCTTGTTTTGAACGGTTAAATTTGAGCAATATATGAAAACACCTGCATTATTCAAGGAATACATCAGGTTGGTGAACACTATCCACAACGCCAAGCGGATTTCGTTCGCTGAAATCAATGAGAAATGGTTGCGGACGGAGATGAGCGAGGGAATGCCGCTGAGCCGAACCACCTTCAACCGCCACAAGGATGCCATCGAGGACATCTTCGGCATTTACATTGACGGCGATAGGAGAGACGGCTACCGTTATTACATCGGCAACGAGGAGGTGCTGCATGAGGACTCGGTGCAGAATTGGATGCTCTCCACGTTGACGGTGAACAACCTCATCAGCGAGAGCATGGGCATACAGAACCGCATCGTCCTCGAAGACATCCCTTCTGAAGGCGAGCGCCTCATGACCCTCATCCGCGCGATGAAAGAGGGTAGGAGGGGGGAGCTGCGCTACAACCGATTTCGTGGACAATTGATTGTAGTCATCACGAAAAAAATGTGTACACCCAAGGGCTATCCTGTCGATAACTTCAAACAAAATGGGTAAAAAGCATCGAATGCTTCCCACCTGATAAAAACAAAAAAGCGACAAGATGAACTTGCCGCAACTTGTTTCTGTAGGTGTGTTGTGCTTTTACAGTCTCTCGTTCACCACGTCCCAATCCACGATTTGCCAAAGAGCGGCAAGATGGTCGGGGCGACGGTTCTGATAGTCAAGATAATAGGCGTGTTCCCACACGTCGAAGGTCAGCAAGGGCCTCAAGCCGTGCTGCACGGGATTGCCCGCGTTGTTTTCCTGCGTGATGACGAGCTTGCCGTCTGCATCGGCGGACAACCACACCCAGCCCGATCCGAACAAGGTGGCGCCTTTTTTGGCAAACTCTTCCTTGAAGGCATCAAAGCTACCGAACTGTTGGTCAATCCATTGCGTAATCACGCCTGTGGGTTTGTTGTCGGCTTTTGGGGCACGGAATTGGGTGAAGTAAAGGTTGTGGTTGAGGATTTGACCGGCATTGTTGAACACGCCACCATCGGCAGTCTTCACGATTTCCTCAAGAGGCATTTCGGCGTACTTCGTGCCTTCGATGAGACTGTTGAGGTTGTTTACGTATGCATTCAGATGTTTACCGTGGTGAAAACCAAGAGTTTCCTTGCTGATGACGGGTTCGAGCGCGTTGGCCTCGTAAGGCAACTTGATCAATTCGTGTTTTTTCATAATGATGGTTTTAAGTGAATAGTGGTGGCAAAAATAAGGAAAAGAGGGATTCCTTTTATAGAAACCCCTCTTTTTTTTCACTGGTTGATGTACATTTTGTAGAGTGCCGAATCGGGTTCGCTACGCAGCCGCTTCAAGGCACGGTCGCGGATTTGGCGCGTGCGCTCGCGCGAGATGTCGAGTTTCAGCGCGATTTCCTCAAGGGAATATTCGCGCTGCGTGCCCAAGCCGAAATACATGCACACGACGCTACGCTCCTTATCTGAAAGCTGGTCCAACGAATGGCGGATGGCTCGGTTCGTGGACTCTTGCTCCACTGCACTATCAGTTTGAACCTCATCGTCTTGCACGAATACATCGAGGAAGTTGGCATCGTCGTCGTCCAATGGCGCATCGGTGGAGATATGCCGCGAGTTGAGGTTCATCAATTGCTCTACCTTGTCTTCGTCCATGCCTACGACGTCAGCGATTTCCTTGAGCGTAGGACGGCGTTGAAACTTCTGCTCCAAAAGCGAAATGGCCTTCCTCACCTTGGCCAAAGCGCCCACTTGGTTCATGGGCAGGCGGATGATGCGGGATTGTTCGGCCACTGCCTGCAGGATGCTCTGGCGAATCCACCACACGGCATAGGAAATGAACTTGAAGCCGCGTGTCTCGTCGAAGCGCTGTGCGGCCTTCACCAAGCCCAGATTGCCCTCATTGATAAGGTCTTGCAAGCTCAGGCCTTGGTTTTGGTATTGCTTGGCCACCGAAACCACGAAGCGCAGGTTGCTTCGCACCAGCTTGTCGAGGGCCTTTTGGTCGCCGTCCTTGATGCGCCTGGCCAATTCCACCTCTTCATCGGCGGTCAGCAGGCGCTCCTTGGCGATGTCGGCAAGGTACTTGTCCAAAGTGCCCGTATCACGTTGCGTGATTTG
Source organism: Bacteroidales bacterium (assembly GCA_017439405.1). GTDB lineage: Bacteria > Bacteroidota > Bacteroidia > Bacteroidales > F082 > Limimorpha. The sequence goes on along the minus strand of JAFSJF010000103.1, from coordinate 22,439 downwards.
TTTTGAAATTTTCAGTTGTCTCATTTTGTTAAATCTTTAATTGTTTTAGATAAAATTCCACACTGCATAATCAATCTCCACTTGATTTTTTTCGCATAATCTATCGGTTCAGGGAGAAGCCGGTTTGTTGCCGACCACCCCTAATCCAAATAGTTTTCCTATCAAAAACTGTACCGAAATCGTTGGATTTCAGTTAAAAAAAGCGTCAGGACTGCAATTAGTAGAAAAACGACCCCATCATGCCGTTGGGATACACCCCTTCGATAGTGGTTCGACGCGAGCGATTGTTCTTCAATGCATTCTCAAGGTCGGTCTTGTTGCTGACGGCGTAACCATTCACCTTGGTGATGACGAAATCGACAGGAACGCCGGAATTCATGAAACGGCCTTCACGTATCTCAACGATTTTCAGACCATTACGGATATTCAAGCGATTCATCTCGTTTTGGTTGACTGACTGTAGCATCAAACCAAACTCGGCATTGTAGAAACTGTCACCGCTCTTGACCACATCGACGTTGCCGGCTTCGTTGAGCAGGGTCAGCGTATAGTGATGGTGCGACCCGTGGCGGTTCACTTCCACGTCAACTTGGTCGCCGGGGCGGTATTGCCCGACGTTTTCCCTCAGCTGCGTGGTGCTGTTCACTTTCTTGCCGTTGATGTTGGTGATGACGTCGCCGGCTTTCAGGCCTGCCATTTTTGCAGCACCGCCTTCGGTGACTTCCGCAACATACACGCCCTCAATGTTTTCCAAACCTTCCTTCTCGGCCAACTCCTGCGTGAGTTCCGCGATTTGGACGCCGAGATAGCCACGCTGCGTGGTACCGTAGAGGAGCAAGTCATCGACAACCTTACGGACAATGTTCGACGGGATGGCAAAGGAATAGCCTTCGTAAGAACCTGTATGCGAGGCGATTGCCGCATTAATGCCTACCAACTCGCCTTTGGTGTTCACCAAAGCGCCACCACTGTTTCCGGGATTGACGGCGGCATCGGTCTGGATGAAGGATTCAACGGAAGTGCCTTCGCCCAAAATGCTGAGGTTGCGTGCCTTGGCACTCACGATGCCCGCCGTGACGGTCGAAGTCAGGTTGAAGGGATTGCCGACGGCCAGCACCCACTCGCCGATGCGCACCTGGTCGGAGTCGCCGAAGACGAGATAGTCCAAGTCGCTGGCATCCACTTTGATAAGGGCCAAGTCGGTGGTCGGGTCGGTCCCGATGATGGTGGCGGTGCGTTTCACCTTATTGTTAAAGGTGACCTCCACCTCGTCGGCGCCGTCCACGACGTGGTTGTTGGTGACAATGTAGCCGTCGGGAGTGAGCACCACGCCCGAGCCATAGGCCACCATCGTGTTGTTGCGCGTCTGTCCGGGATAGCCGTAAAGCTGTCCGAGCAAGGCTCCGAAGAAGTCGTTGTAAGTCGTGCTTTGGCGCACCACTTTCGTCATGATATGCACCACTGCATTGACGCTGTTTTCGGCGGCGTCAACGAAGTCGGGCGTGTTTTGCGTAGGCAAGAAAGCCGCACGTTGCACTGTAGGTTGCTGAACCTGTTCGATTTGCGAGACGGGTTCCTGCTGTTCAGGTTGGGGTTCGTCGTTCTGTTGGGTTGAATTGCCACATGATGTCGCCACCAGCATTGCGGCGAGCATCCAAGTCATACTCAATTTTCTCATTTTCATCAGTTTTTTATCGTTGTTGTCTTCAATACAGTTTCATTAATGCGATTTTTCAACCTTTATTGCGCCAAAAAGCGTATTTTTGTCGGAAATTTTGCGGGTAGCGGCTATCAATTTGCGTGCCAATCTGCAAGTTATGACATTTTTTCAACTTTAGAGGCCATGTTCATCAAAAACGACAGGATTGCGCTGCGTTGCGCCGAGCCTACCGATGCCCAATTGATCTACCGCTGGGAAAACGACCGCGAAGTGTGGCGCGTGAGCGGGACGTATGTGCCTTACACCCGGTTCCAAATCGAGCAGTTCTTGCTGAGCAACAACGACTTGTTCAGCCAGAAGCAACTTCGCCTGATGATTGTGCGTTGCGATGACGCCTCCCCCATCGGCTGCCTCGACCTTTACGACTACGACCCTATCAACGAGCGCGTCAGCATCGGCATCCTCATCGACAAGCCTTTCCGCAGGCAAGGCCACGCCCAAGCCGCCCTTGCGCTGTGCTTAGACTACGTCTTCCACGACCTGATGCTTCACCAAGCCCATTGCGTCATCGACGAGCTGAACGTCGAGAGCCGGCATCTGTTTGAGAAACAAGGGTTTGTGCTTTGCGGCCGCCGCAAGGAATGGATCAAGACGGCGGAAGGGTTTTTGGATGAGTTGGAGTATCAGAGGGTGAATGAGGTTGGTTGAATCTGTTTGTGCAGATTCGTCTGCACAATCACGGGTTGACTGGTTTGTGCAGTTTCTGGCCAGCAGTTCGAAATAATGGCTCCAAGTCAATTGGTGAGACAGCGTCTCACTTTTTGGGAAGGTCAGGTATAACTTGCGCATAAAGATAAGGTTAGAACGGATGAATCCTCTCCCTCTAAGACGTGTCAGGTCTTTGGCAAGGTTTGTGATTAGCTGTTCTCCATAACGAGCTTTCGCTTTCCCGTCTTGCTCAAGCTCCACAATGTATTGTCCTGTTCGCCAATTGGCCATCAATAGTTCTGAATTGACGGCAAACATTGCATTCTCTTTGCCCCTATCCCATAAGGTGGAAATCTGGTCGACAAGTTGTTCGTAGTCTTGCGACTGTTCTATTTGTGTTTTCGTTATTTCTATTTCGTTTGACATAGATTGTGGCTCGTATTCTGTCGTTTGGGATTCCATATTACGTTATTGTTGTACATATTTACTATTTAGGTTTACAAAAGTAATCTAATTAATCTCATCCTTACCCCTCTTTCCTCGCCAAAACCTCTTCAATATGCCTTTGTTCGGGTTCTGATATTTTGAAAAGCTTGTACAGTTGCTCGTCGATGTCTTTGCTGAAATCGATGAACTTGTTCTTGTCGGAATAGTCGAGGATGTCCGGGACTTTGAGGGCGAGCGAGGTGAGCGATTCGTCGGTCATCAGGAAGGCGAAACGGATGAGCTTGCTTTGGGCGTAGGCAAAGAAGTTTTGGGCTTCCTTCTTCGTGTCGAAGGTCTTCAGGGCGACACGGGCACGGCCAAAAGCGCTATGGTTGTCAAGGATGGCGATCTGATTGCTACGCTTCTGGCCTCCAGCATTAGCACTTGATACCACGACTTTCCACTTGTCCAAATACTCTGTACCCGTGGTGATGACATCCTTGCTGGCCACATACCATCTTGCCCTGCCGCTCTTGCCTGCCTTATCGTTGGTAAACAACTTGATTTCAGTATCAGGATTGAACAATTCGCCATCGGAGTACTCACGAACTAATGTGGGATTCATTTCAACAAAGTTACTTTCTATCGAGAATAAACTACGAGGCAGAACGGCATCGTGAAGCATTGCCAGTTTATTATCCTTTACTGTTTTTTCAATCTTATTTACAATAGATGCATCAGCAGGATTAAGCGGCATTAAGCTATCGCCAGGATTCTCCATTAACTCAACCTGGTTCTGATCGTGTTCAGAATAGATGTATTGGAAGCCTGATGAGGTTTTTGAACTATCTTTCAAAACAACAGTGATACCGTCGGCGATACCAGCATCTTTGAAGATTTCGTTGGCATCGGGATAGAAATACAGCAAACTCAAATGAGGATCGTTGATTTGGCTCTTGCCAAAATCAGCCAATCCCTTGCCCGACCTGTGAATCCATCTTGCACCAGGATATATCAACGAAGTGTAGTGACCTAATTTGTCACTTATAATCTGGAAGTGATGGAAAATATTCACAACGGCTTTCTGGCCATTATCAGTTTCTTTTTGGGCTACCGTCAGCTGATACGGTGGATTTCCTACTATAGCGTTGAATTTCATGTTCTTTTCGTTGTTTGCGTTCCAATATTGTTTGCCATTAGTCACCTTGGCGATGAACTGTGCTTGTTTGTTCTGTATTTGGTTGATGAGGTCTTCGAAGTGTTTGGCGTTGACCTTGGCGTTGCGGAAGCCGCGCAACGTGCGGCGAGTGATGCTCTTGGCCATCGGAGTCTTGCAGATGACAAAGATGTTTTCGGCCAAGGTCTTGTCCCACAACTCACGCTGCTTGTCGTCAGGCAGGTCGGTGGGCAACGAATGTTCGTCGCGATAGCGTTGGCAGCGGGCAGCGAATGTGCTGTAGGTCATGTAGAGCGGATAAAGACCCGTCTTTGAATTGATTTCGAGGATGCGTGTATCGGGGTCGAGAAAGACCTTTTGGGTTGGCTCACCACGGTCAACGAAACGAGGCTCGGCCAACAGTCCGTTTTCATCGTCGTGGGTTTCGTCATAGAAATCCCAACCGCCCAGGCAGTTGCTGATGTGCATATTGACCACACGCCAAGGAGTCAGCACGGTTTCCTTGTCGGGATTACGGAAGTAGCCAAAGATACGAGCGATGCGCTGCACGCGCTCCGCCGGAGCGAGACTATCAGCAGCGCGAGCCATATCGCGAATCTGGCGACCAGCCGCACGGAAGATGTCGGGGTCATAGTATTTGATGAATTGTGCGAACTTCTCCTTGGTGACACCATTGGGCATGAACTCATTCCATGACTGATCATCGATGAGCTTTGCGAAATTATCGATAGTGACATCTTCGTTTTCGTTGGTGAGGTCGGCACCATAGATGAGCAAGGGGAAACGGATGCTAATACTACGCAAGACGCTGATGGCAGCTTGGCGGTTGCTGCGTTTCTTCTTCAACTCTTCAAGCAAACGCTTTTCTTCTTCCGTAAGTTCTTTCTTGGGCTTTTTCTTGGCTTTTTCAATTTGTTCATACTCCTCATCGGTAAAGCCCTGCTTGTTAATATCCACCTCGTCGGAGCCATGACTGGCTTTGGTGGCACCGATAATCTTCTTCAAGTCCTCGAATTGGCGTAGTTCCACATCGGTAAGTTTCAGAAGATTATCGTTGTAGAGATGGGCATCCTCGAAGCCGTGGCGCACTACACGGTCAACATAGGCGCGCTTGAGCTGTTCAAGCATACCTTCCACATTGTAAGGCTCCATCTTTGTGCCGTTGTAACCAATGATGGGGCAGAAATTGAGGAACTGGCCCATGGTGGCTCGGTCGTCTTCGTTTTGGATTTTTCCAGCCTTTGCAGTGATTTTGGCCACTTGAGCGATAACTTTCAAAGTTCGGTCGGGAGCGAAGTCGAATACGAAACACTCTTCTTTCCGTTTGCCTGATTTGGCCTCATAGGGGCTTTGCACACGGAAAATGGTCTGCATATACGCTTTGGCATCGGTTTGCGCGGAACCAGCCAACATAAAGACTGCCGTCCAGGGGCGGACGGTCACGCCAGTGGTCAATCGGCCACAAGAAAGGGTGATGGTGAAAGTGTCTTCGGGGTTGTCGCCCATGGCCTTCTCCACCATCTTGAGTGCTTCGTCGTGTTCGGCTTCCTCATCGCCTTCGCCAGCCACATTGACAATTTCGAAATGCTGGAAAACCGTATGGTCTTTCAGCAGGGTTGACAAAGCGCGAGCTTCTTTCACGCCAGGCAACATCCAAAGGGAGTGGCGGAAGTTGCGGCGATATTCGGCGGTGCTGTAAGGATAGTTGCTATCCTTGTCATATTTCACAATCAGATCAAGGAAACGCAAGACATCTTTCTCGTGGACGAAGCGACCGATTTCAGTATTGGCGGGCATGTTTACATGGTCACGCTTGGGGTCGCCAGTCCAAGTGCGGAAAAACTCCTTGAAGTTGAAGGCAGCATCTTCCACATCTGCGTAACCAGAAACGATTTTGCCAAGGTCGAAAGTGAAGATGTTAAGCCTGGGCAGACCTGCGTATGGGTTGGGGTCGCCAAAGTGGTTCAAGTCCCACTCTTGCTTGGCGCGCTGCTCCATCACATAGTCCCAAGTATAGACTTCATCTTCGTTGAAGTCGTCCAAGAGGTTGAACGGAGTGCCAGAAAGGTTGAGGATGCAGGTGTGTTGCTTCTGCAATGAATCAAGTACCGATTGGCCGAGTTGCGTTTGGGTACCTTCGTGAGCCTCGTCGATGATAAGGCAGTCCCAAGGTGCAGAGAGGATTTGTTCGTTTTTAACGAATTTTCCACCAACTTGTTCGGAACCACGGAGGTCTTGCATAGAGGCGAAATAGATATAGTGCCACAAAGGATAGCGAGATGCATCCTTTTCAAGTTCGGCAAACATAAAACCGTTATTGCGAGAGCCATAACGATAGGTTTCCTTCTTTTTGTCGTGGCCGCCGTAATCATAGAAGATCTTGCCGAAATCCTCAAACCAGCCCTTATCGACCACAGGACGATGTGTCAGGATAAGAGTGTGGTGGAATTGACATTGCCTCACCACTTCGAGCGCGGATAAGGTTTTGCCAAAACGCATTTTGGCGTTCCAAAGCATGTGGCTGCCCTCGTGCTGGAACTTCTTTACGGTCTTGGAAATGGCTTCCTTTTGTTCAGGACGGAAGACAACGGGGTTGTGTTCCTTGGTCACCTTGCTGCCATCGAGAGCGGTCTGGCCATGTTTCACAGCTTTGATGGCTTCGAGAGCAGTCTGCAAGTCACATTCAAACCATTCGGAGCCTTGTTTCTCGGTACTGAAGTCATGGCGTTTGACACCAGAACGGAGAAGCACTTCATGGACGGCTTTGTCGTTGAAAGAAACGATGGTGCCTCCTTCAATATGAAGGGTCAACTCCGTATGGAGAAGGTCGTAATCAACGCCAGCCGTTTGTGTGTATTGGTTGATTCGTGCTTTGGCCGCTTGATTCAATTCCCTGCAATTGGGTGGCAAATTAAGCGAGCTGGCTTCAGGCAGCGTAGCTTCGCCGATTTTGACACATCCCGCATGGGCTTTGTCGTTGATGCGGAAAATGTAGATCAGTTTAGCCTTCAGTGATGATTGATACTTCATGGCTCATTTGTTTAATAGTGACTTGAACAATATCTTCTGTTTCTCTTTGTCCTTTATTCGCCAATCGCGAACAATGCAATAGATACCATTGTGCTTGTGCGGATTGTCCTCGGCGCAGCCTGGGCAAGGCATGATTTTTAGTGACAACTGAACTGGAGTTTCAGTTCCAAATATATCAAGTTGAGACCCGTCTTGGTTTCTTGATTCCACATTATGGCAACTCCCTGGCACAACGAATTTCAATCCATCCATCTGCCAGAGATTCCACGAAATAATGTAGGCCATATAGTTGACGGACTTCATCAACGGTTCCTTGCCGAATTTTGCAGTGTAGAAGTCAATGAAGGTATAAAGCAGGTTCTCACGGGCAAGCAGTAGGTTGTCACCCTGCCACTCGTAGCCGTAGATGTTCTGATATGCTGTTTGTGCCCAGTCGAGCCAGTCGCCGCTTGCCTCGGTGTTTTCGCTTACAACTCGGAGCTTGCGGTCTAACAAGCCAATGCGACGCTCAACAGGAATGATTTCGCCTGTGGTGGCGTCGTAGCGGCTGACAAGATACGGAGCTTCGCCGCAGGTGATTTCAAGACGAGTGTCGCGGACGTAGTCTTTCCATGTCTTCCCTTCAGGGAATGTGATAGGGGCGGCTGTAGGTTCCCATCTTTGGGAACCGTCATCAGCAGTAACAACGGTATTAAAGACATCTTTTCTGCCAAACCAAGCCTCATCGACGAGGTTGTTCTGTGCGTTGCAGACCCATGAAGGAGTGAATACTTCGGCTTTATCTTTTACTCTGAACTCTTGTTCCTCTTTCGGCTTCACGGCACGAGGCTTGATGACTTCGCCAAAATCACCAGTGATTTGCTCTAGTTTGATTTCGTTGGAAAAGGAATAACCCTCACCAAATTTGGCAACATACATATCGGTTGCCCAAATGATGTTGTGGTGAGTGGTATGGTCGATGAGCAAGGTCTGAAGGACTTCTGGCCAACGGCGAAGGATGTCGCTTTCTTTTATGTCGGTGGTGATGTCAGGCATTGCGTGATGCTATCACTATGAAGGTGCAAAAATAAGGAAAAGTATCGATAAAAATAGGAATAAAAAAAGTATGGTCAATAATAAATCTTCCCCCCAGAAAAACCCTTACAAAACGACCCAAACGCCATTGCCCATCAGAATTACAGTTCGTGCTGCTTTATTCAAACGAAAAATCCGTACCTTTGTCCGCAGAAAAACGGAACCACATGGTCAAAATAGAAACAAAACTCCCGAAGGAAAAAAAGAAGCCCAAGAAGAAAAACGGCAAAGGAGTTCGCTTTACCATCATATTGGTAATCAGCATTCTGCTTGTCTTTGCCTTGGCTTTCGCCTACTGGGCCTACCAAACCGTCATGTCGCCCAACGTGACCACACCCGAGGGCAAGGATGCCGTCGTTTTCGTCCCGACGGGCAGCAGTTACGATGACCTGCAAGCCATCCTATCGGAAGCGAAAGTGCTAGATAAAGAACAGAGTTTCAATTGGGTAGCCAAGCACAAGGAACTCCCTACCAACGTCCGACCAGGGCGTTATGTGCTGAAAAACGGCATGAGCAACAACCAACTCGTGAACATGCTGCGGGGCGGACTGCAAACGCCCGTCAACGTGACCTTCAACAACGTCCGCGACGTAGACCAACTGGCAGGCCGCATCGCCAAGCAAATCGAAGCGGACTCGGCTTCCATATCTAATTTGTTTCACAATGAGGGCTATATCCGACAACTTGGCTTCAACGACTATACCTTACCTGCGTTGTTCCTCCCCGACACTTACCAATTCTATTGGAACACCGATGCCGAGGGTTTCGCCGCACGTATGTTTCAGGAATACAGCAAGTTCTGGACAGAGGAACGCAAGAAGCAGGCCCAAAACCTCGGCCTCTCGCCTATCCAAGTCAGCATTTTGGCTTCCATTGTGAACAAGGAGACCAACATGACGGACGAAATGCCGCGAGTGGCGGGCGTTTACCTCAACCGCCTGAAAAGCAACTGGTTGCTGCAAGCCGACCCCACACTCATCTTCGCCTGGAACGACTACAGCATCAGGCGCGTGCTCAATGTCCACAAGGAAATCGAGTCGCCGTACAACACCTATAAATATGTTGGCCTGCCGCCCGGACCCATCTGCATCCCGTCCGTCGCCGCCGTGAAAGCCGTCCTCAACGCCGAGCAGCACCACTATTACTATTTCTGCGCCAAGGAGGACTTCTCCGGCTACCACAACTTCGCCAAGACCCTCGCCGAGCACAACCGCAACGCCGCCCGATACCAACAGGCACTGAACCAAAGGGGAATAAGGTAATGATGAATACATATTGCCAAAAACTTAGTGTCCCGCAGGCTTCGCCCCGAAGGGGCGTGACTTTAGTAACCGTAGGTCGCGACCTACGGCAGCACCCCGTCAGGCGACCAAACAACTGAACAACTGAATAACTGAATAACTGAACAACTGAACAACTGAACAACTGAATATGAAAGCATTCAAGGCATACGACATCCGTGGCGAATGGGGCGCCGACCTCAACGCCGACATCGCCTACCGCATCGGCTACTTCCTGCCCGACATCCTCGACACCGACACCTATCTCGTCGGGCGCGACATGCGGCTTTCGTCCGACACTTTTTTTGAGGCTCTCACCAAAGGCCTCACCGACCGTGGCAAGAACGTGGACGACATTGGATTGGCCACTACCCCGTTAGTGTATTGGTCCACAGCGAAATACGGCTATGGCGCCTCCATCCAAATCACGGCCTCGCACAATCCGAAACACCACAACGGACTGAAAATCTCAGCCGCCAACGCCCTTCCTGTGGGCTACGACACGGGCTTGAACCGCTTGGAAGCCTTGGTGGAAAGCGACAACCCCACACCGCCTTGCGCGACAAAGGGACAGATTCGAGGAAAACAAGTCTTGCCCGACTATCTCGCTTTCCAACGCCAATTCGTCGGAGACCTCAGCAACCTCAACATCGCCGTGGACTGCAGCAACGGCATGGCTTCATTGTTCGTCCACAAACTCATCAAGGAAGGCATTTTCATCAACGACACCCTGGACGGCAACTTCCCCAACCACGAGCCGAATCCCTTGGAAGCAGGCGCACAAGAGCAAATCAAGGCATTGGTGCTCAAGGAGAAATGCGACGTCGGCGTGCTTTTCGACGGCGATGCCGACCGCGTCACCTTCATCGACGAGAAAGGCCGTTTCGTTTCCCCCGACCTCATCATCGCCTTCTTGGGCGACTACTTCATCGGCGAGCAGAAACAGAAAGGCATTATCCTTCAGGACATTCGCAGCTCAAGGGCCATTCAGGAATATCTGGACCGCTATCAGGCCAAGGTGGAAACATGGCGCGTGGGTCGGGCCTACGCCGCCTTGAAGTTGCGAGAATTAGACGGCTGCTACGGCGGCGAGTTGGCCGGACATTACTATTTCCGCGACTTCTATTACTCTGATTCTGCGCTACTTGCCGCTTCCATCGTGCTGCGTCTCTTGGCAGAGCGCAAGGCTAAAGGCCAAACCATGAGCCAGATCATCGACGAGATTACGCCCTACTCCAACTCGGGCGAAATCAACTTCAAGATCGAGCGCAAGCAAGAAGCCATGGATGCCGTCCGCGACCATTTCACGAGCCTTGAAAAGCCCGAACGCTTCCTCGACTTCGACGGCTATCGCCTCGACTATCCCGACTGGTGGCTCAACATAAGGCCTTCCAACACAGAGCCTTACCTCCGGTTCCTTTGCGAGGCGAAAAGCGAGGCCAAGTTGAATGAAATCGTTGCCACGGTGACGAGAATCGTGCAGTCGCTATTGTGATTACATCAGGCTACTGCCACCGATGAACTGGCGCAGCATGGACGTGGAAGGTATCTCCTTGTCTGGAACGGGCGTGAAATAATGCAAAAAACGCAGCAATCTGTGCGCCTCTGTGTATTCAGGACTGTTTTTCGGCACGCTGGCCAAAATCGTCTCGGCATGGTTGCGCATCACCGCAAACTCCAGCAGATAGGCCGAATTGAACATCACGTCGGCATTTTCTTGGTAAGGATTAATCCACTTCTCCTCGGCGTCGCACACACTGGGCCACTGGCTGATGGTTTGTCGCGCTGTGAACGCCCCTTTGTTGTAGTCGCGAACAATGCGACGCAACAAGCGCGTGTCGTTGGTCGGTATCCAGTTGTGGTCGTCGAGTGCGGCACTGGTCAAGGTGGAAATGAAGATGCGGAACTTGCTCTCCTCTGGAATCCTTTTGGTCAGTTGCGGATTTAGGGCGTGAATGCCTTCGAGCAGCAAAACGGTTCCTGGCTTCAGTTGCAAACGCTTGCCATTGTATTCCCGAATGCCCGTAACGAAGTTATACTCAGGAACTTCGATTTCCTTGCCATTCAAAAGGTCAATCAAGTCACGCTCAAGGGCTTCATGGTCAACGGTCTCGAAATTGTCGAAATCGTAGGTGCCGTCAGGCAGTTTCGGTGTATCTACACGGTTGACGAAATAGTCGTCTGTAGAAAAGGAAATAGGTTTTAGCCCACATGCAAGTAGCTGAATACTAATGCGTTTGCAGAAAGTGGTCTTGCCGCTGCTGCTCGGGCCTGTAATCAGTACCAAACGGACAGGGGTTTCGCTGCGATAGCGCCTGTCGATTTCCTCGGCAATCTGAACGATTTTCTTTTCTTGTAGTGCCTCGGCCACTTGCACCAATTCACGTGCCTTGCCGCCTTGACAAGCGTGGTTGACGTCTCCGACCGTGCTCAGCCCCATGATGATGTTCCATTTCAGGCTCTCGGAATAGGCCTCAAAAGTCTTAGGTTGCTCGATGCGTTCCGCCAGCCGTTCAGGGCATTTCCTGTCGGGAATGCGCAGGAGCATTCCGTCCTGATACGGTTCGATATCCCAAAGGGTCAGATAGCCCGTCGAAGGCAACAGACGGCCATAGTAATAGTCTGTCACCTCACCCAAAGTATAATAATCAGTATATGCTTGACCACTGGTTTCCAATAATTTGACCTTATCCATTTGATGCAATCCTTCAAATATCCGAATGGCATCTTCGATGCGAGCCTCATGGCGGTGAAACTGGATGTCCTCCTTCACTATGGCTTGCATTTTGTTCCGCAGCTGATCGATTTCGCCAACATCGAGTAGTTGCCCGTCATGTTTCTTGATTCTGCAATAGAGACCGTTGGAAATCGGGTGCTCCATGTAGAGCCTGCTGTCGGGAAACAGATCGACGGATGCCTTGTAGAGCAGGAAGCAAAGTGAGCGGAAATAAACATGTATGGCGCTTTGGCTTCGAATGTCAAGGAACTCCACGTCACGACTGTTATAGACGCGGAACTTCAGGCCTTGCGAGACGTTGTTTACCTTGGCGGAAACTATGGGATAAGGCTTGTCGAACTCGAATTCCGACAACATTTCAAGGAGAGTTGTCCCTTCTTGGAACTCCTTGGTCGTCTTTGTGTTGATGCAATAGATTTGAAGCATAGCTTTAATTATTCTTCGGCTTGGTTTTGGATTCGGTTGATGCCATCTATGGCCAAACGGTAATCCGGTTGTCTGTTCAGCACCTCTTTATAGATTTCCATGGCTTGGGCGTAATCACCCATCTGCTCCAAAACGCGGCCTTTGTTGAAATAGGCATCCAGATAACCTGGATTGAGGTCCAGCACCTTGTTGAAATAGTCCAAAGCTATGTCGTTGCGGTCAAGATAGACAAAGTTGACGTAGGCGATGTTATATAGAACTATGTAATTGTCAGGTTGTTGCATGATTAAGGTGTCATAATGCGCCAAAGCCTCCTCGGGTTCGCCGTGGCTTTGGAGATAGAGAGCCAGTTCATACCGCGAATTGGCTTGGTCGGGAAACTGGCGTTGCGCTTTCCTGAGGTAATCCAAGACATACGGCGGTTGCTGTACGGCATAAATGCGGCAAATCTGCTCGACAGGGTCGTAAAACGTTCCGTCTTGCTCGGCTGAATACTGAAAGCTTTTCAAGGCGTTTGCCGTATCTTGTTGTGCCATAATATAATACATTCCTCTGACAAAATAGGCCCTTGGATTGTATGGTTGTGTCTTTATAGCCTTGTCGATGTAGGCCGCTGCCAAATTGTAGTTTTGTTGAAGCAGGTTTAGCTCGCCCAATTTCACCATAGGTCGAGTGTCGGAGGGGGCGATTTCCAAGGCACGGTTTAACGTGACGTTGATGTTGTTCGCGTCGCCAAGCATGTAGTACACATCGGCCAGCAAGAGATAGGTATCGACATTGTTTGGATCGAGTTTCAGGGACTTGTTGATGTCGATCATTGCCAATCCTACTTGTTCATTGGCATAATATGCCTTGGCTCGACTCAGATAAAGCTTCGCGTTGGTGCTGTCAAGGGCGATGGAGTCGGATAGCACACGGATGGCTTCACTGACAGTGACGGGGGAGGACGGTGTTTGGGGAGTTTCCGTTGATTCGGTTTGAGGTTTGCTGCCGCAGGCAAAAAGCACAAGCAACAGGCTGAATAACAATAGGTTTTTCTTCATTTTCGGTTGATTTACTTATGCATGCTAATCACACCACCGCGAGGAACAAAGCAGTCCAGACAATTGGTTTTCTACCTTTTCTCTGGATTGCTTCGTCGAACTTCCTCGCAATGGCAAAAGCCTTATTCCTCCGAATGCTCCAACGCCTCGAAAATCTTGGCGGAGAGTTCGTCGGCTAGTTCCGGATTGTCCTCGATGAGTTTCTTCACTGAGTCGCGGCCTTGGGCGAGTTTCGAGTCGCCGTAGCTGAACCACGATCCGCTCTTCTTGATGACGCCCATTTCCACGCCTAGGTCAACGATTTCGCCCGAGCGCGAAATGCCTTCGCCATAGAGGATGTCGAACTCGGCCTTGCGGAACGGCGGAGCCACCTTGTTCTTGACGACCTTCACCTTCACGCGGCTTCCAGTGACATTCTCACCGTCCTTGATTTGGCTGATTTTGCGGATGTCGATGCGCACAGAGCTGTAAAACTTCAATGCGTTGCCGCCCGTGGTGGTTTCGGGATTGCCGAACATCACGCCAATCTTCTCGCGCAATTGGTTGATGAAGATGCAGATGCAGCCGGTCTTGTTGATAGTTGCTGTGAGCTTGCGCATGGCCTGGCTCATCAGGCGGGCTTGGAGGCCCATCTTGCTGTCGCCCATCTCGCCTTCGATTTCGCTCTTGGGGGTCAGTGCGGCCACGGAATCGACCACAATCACGTCGATGGCGCCGGAGCGGATGAGGTTCTCGGCGATTTCCAAAGCCTGCTCGCCGTAGTCGGGCTGCGAGATGAGGAGGTTCTCGATATCTACGCCGAGTTTGGCGGCATAGAAGCGGTCGAAGGCGTGTTCCGCATCGATGAAAGCGGCAATGCCGCCTTTCTTTTGTGCCTCGGCGATGACGTGTAGAGCCAGTGTCGTCTTACCCGAGCTTTCGGGACCATATATCTCCGTGATGCGGCCTTTCGGCAAACCGCCCACGCCGAGGGCGTAGTCAAGTCCGATAGAGCCTGTTGAGATGCTTTCCATCTTCTCGGCCTCGGCGCCCATGCGCATGATGCTTCCCTTGCCGAAGCTTTTCTCGATGTTTCCCAAAGTGGCTTCCAAAGCCTTCAGTTTCTCCTGCCTCAGTTTGGCAGCTTCTTCCTGTGTTTTTTCTGTTGTCATGATTTGTGGGGTTTTAAGTAGTTAATAGTTAGTTTGGAGTTTGTTGCTGTTAGTTGGTATTTTATGATTAATGATTTAAGATTCAAAATCGCCGTGCGCGTATTCCATAATTAAAAGGACAAAAGTAGTGATTTTTGACATACATGGTTAATTTTGGGCTGTTTTTATTTTTCGTTTAACTGTCGGCTTTTCGGAGTGCAAAGAAAAGACAATTGTCAATATATAACCGTTGATTAAGCGTTTGTTGTCGAAAGTAATCGTTTGTTGTCGTTTGCTGTCGGATAAAAAATTAAAAAACAACTAGTTAAAAAAGAAAAAGTGTTTCAGCACAGTGTCCATGTCCTCCGGCAAAATCCAATTGTAACTGTTATCCCGCCTCAGCCAGGTCATCTGCCGCTTGGCATACTGCCGCGTATGTATCTTGATTTGCTCGACGGCTTCGGTAAGAGTGCATTGCCCATCGAAGAATGAGAATAACTCCTTGTAACCCACTGTGTTGAGTGCATTCAATTGACGCATTGGATAAAGTGTTTTGGCTTCTTCAAGCAGGCCTTGTTCCATCATTATGTCCACTCTTTTGTCGATACGTTCAATGAGTTGCTGCCGGTCCCAGAGTAGGGCGTACTTCTTGATTACGAAGTCGCGCTTGGCCGTGTTGCCGCTTCGGAACGAGGTAAAGGTTTTGCCCGTTTGGTAACACACTTCCAAGGCCCGTTGCAAACGGCGTGGATTCTGTCTATCTACAATGGTAAAATATTCTGGGTCAATGCGTTGAAGTTTGTCACTTAAAGCGTTGATTCCACCTTCTTGCATCAGTTTTTCCACTTTTTTCCGGATTTCGGGATCCACGTCGGGCATCTCGTCGATGCCGTTGCAAACCGCGTCGATGAACAGGCCTGAGCCGCCAGTCAGCACCACCTTGTCGTGGGACTTGAAAAGCTCGTCAAGCAATGCCATGACTTCCCGCTCGTAGTCGGCAACGTCATACTTGTCTTTTATGCTGATATTGTGGATGAAATAGTGTTTTACTTGAAGCAATTCTTCAGGTGTTGGCGCCGCCGTCCCGATGCTCATTTCCTTATAAAACTGACGGCTGTCTGCGGAAATGATGACCGTATTTAGCCGTTTCGCCAACTCAATGGAGAAGGCGGTCTTGCCTGAGGCGGTAGGGCCGGCGATGACGATGAGAGTGTTCTTTTCCATGAACTTCTGGAATAGTTTGATAATTAAGAATGCAGAATTAAGAATGCAGAATGGAATGAATTGATGTTGGGCTCTGCCCCAATTCTACATTCATCATTCATCATTCTGCATTTATAGTTTGTTCGGCACGGGCCCGTTATTGGCGACCACAATCGGCTCTTGGATTTCTTTTACCACGCTGAGTCCCAGCTTTTTGCCTTCTTCCTTCATGAAAGCGTAGGCTTCGGCGAAGTTGTTGCCAATCACGCCGTCGAGGATGGCTTCGCGGATGGCGTTCTTGATGATGCCGACCTGTCGGCCTTCGGCGATGCCGAAAGTCTCCATGATGGCCGTCCCGTCGATAGGCGGTTGCCAGTTGCGCAGGTGGTCCTTGGCCTCGATTTCCTTCAGCTTTTCCTGCACAATCTCGAAGTTGTGATGGAACCGTTTCACCTTTTCCTCGTTCTTC
Organism: Bacteroidales bacterium; assembly: GCA_017439405.1. GTDB lineage: Bacteria > Bacteroidota > Bacteroidia > Bacteroidales > F082 > Limimorpha. The sequence goes on along the minus strand of JAFSJF010000103.1, from coordinate 6,076 downwards.
GAGGTGACGTCGGCGTGGCAGAGCAGCATGAGGTCGTCGATGTCGTCGCCGGCCTCGAAGAGGAGACGGCGCACGGCACTGTCGGTGACGATGTCCTCGGCCAAGATGATGGGGCGCATGTGGAGTTGCACCAATTTCTGCACATATTTCATCTTCTCGTTCAGCGGCAACTTCATGGCGGCGAAGATCTTGGGCACCATCTTGGAGCCACGGAACTCGTGCCCGTGGAAAGTCCAGCCCGTGCCGTCTTCCCAACGCTTGGTTTGGGGCTTGGCGATGTCGTGGAGCAAGGCGGCCCAACGCAGCCAAAGGTCGTCGCTCATCTCGGCCACTTGGTCGAGCACTTGTAGTGTGTGTAAGAAGTTGTCTTTATGGCCTTTGCCTTGCATTACTTCAACTCCTTTGAGAAGCGCAAGCTGGGGAAAAACGAGCTTCAGCAGGCCGCTTTGGTCGAGGAGTTTGAAGCCGACGGAAGGCCGTGGCGAGAGGATGATCTTGTTCAGTTCCTCGGTGACGCGCTCCATCGACACGATCTTGATGCGCCCGGCATTGCGCTTGATTGACGCAAACGACTCAGGCTCAATGTAAAACCTCAGTTGTGAGGCAAAGCGGATGGCGCGCATCATGCGGAGCGGGTCGTCGCTGTAGGTGATGTCGGGGTCAAGGGGCGTGCGCAGGGTGGCTTCCTCCATGTCGGCCATGCCGCCAAAGCGGTCGATAAGGGTGCCGAAATCTTCTTGGTTGAGGCTGATAGCCAATGCGTTGATGGTGAAGTCGCGCCGGCTGATGTCGTCTTCCAAAGTGCCGTCTTCCACCACGGGCTTGCGGCTGTTGCGGTCATACGACTCTTTGCGCGCCCCCACAAACTCGATTTCCATGCCTTTGTAGTTGATCATGGCCGTCCCGAAAGCGCCGTAATACTTCACTTCCTTGTGGCCGGGCAGGTGCGAGGCCACCTTCTTGGCCAATTCGATGCCGCTGCCCACGGTCACCACGTCGATGTCGTTAGACGGGCGGCGCAAGAGGATGTCGCGTACATAGCCGCCGATTACGTAGCTCTTGTAGCCCAACTCCATGGTTGAGTAGGCGATGACCTTGAAAATCGGGCTGCTGATATGTTTCTTGAAGTCGTAATTCATTGTCATACAGCGGCTTCTTCCAACACTTTCGTTTCGGTAGGCACCACGTTGGCAACGGTTTCCTCGCCGTTTTCGCTGAGGTCGATGGAGATGAGGTCGCCGATGTGGAGGTTCGAAGAGATGATGGCCTCGGCCAAAACGTCTTCCACATACCGCTGCACGGCGCGCTTGAGCGGGCGTGCGCCATATTGCTCGTCCCAGCCTTTTTCGGCGATGAAGTCCATGGCCTTCTCGGTGAGCTCGATCTTGTAGCCCATCTCCTCGACGCGCTTCACCACCTGACGGATCTCGATGCCGATAATCTTGTGTATGTCTTTCTTTTCCAATGAGTTGAACATCACAACATCGTCCACACGGTTGAGGAATTCGGGGGCGAAGGTGCGTTTCAAGGCGTTGTCGATGACGCTTTGAGAATACTCGTTCTTGGCGTTGAGCTTGGCCTGCGTGCCGAAGCCTACGCCCATGCCGAAGTCCTTCAGTTGGCGCGAGCCGATGTTGGAGGTCATGATGATGATGGTGTTCTTGAAATCGACCTTGCGGCCCAGACTGTCAGTGAGTTGTCCGTCGTCGAGCACTTGCAGGAGCAGGTTGAACACGTCGGGGTGGGCCTTCTCGATTTCGTCCAAGAGGACGATGGAGTAGGGCTTGCGGCGCACTTTCTCGGTGAGTTGGCCGCCTTCTTCATAGCCGACGTAGCCGGGAGGCGCACCCACGAGGCGCGACACGGCAAACTTCTCCATGTATTCGCTCATGTCGATGCGAATCAGAGCGTCCTCAGAATCAAAGAGATACTTGGCCAAAACTTTGGCTAAGTAGGTCTTGCCGACACCCGTCGGGCCGAGGAAGATGAACGATCCGATGGGCTTGTTGGGGTCTTTCAGCCCGGCGCGGTTGCGGCGGATGGCCTTGGTCACCTTCTTGATGGCCTCGTCCTGTCCGATGACCGTTCCGGCCAGTTCGTTGGCCATGTTCATCAGGCGGTCGCCTTCGTTTTTGGCGATGCGCTGCACGGGCACGCCGGTCATCATGGCCACGACTTCCGCAACGTTCTGTTCCGTAACCCTTTGGCGGTGGGCGACGGCATTGCTTTCCCATGCCTTCTTGGCCGTTTCGAGTTGGTCGAGGAGCTTCACCTCCTCGTTGCGGTACATTCCCGCTTCCTCAAACTTTTGCTCGGCCACGGCTGCTTTCTTGTCCTTGCGCACCTCCTCGATTCGGCCTTCCAGTTCGGTGATTTCGGCGGGAACGTCGATGTTCTTGATGTGGACGCGCGCTCCGGCCTCGTCCAACGCGTCGATGGCCTTGTCGGGCAGGTGGCGGTCGGTCATGTAGCGGTCGGTGAGCCTCACGCAGGCCTCGATGGCTTCGGGCGTGTAGCTGACCAAGTGATGGTCCTCGTAGCGCGGACGGATGTTGTTCAAGATCTCAACGGTTTCGGCTGGCGTGGTCGGCTCGACGAGGATTTTCTGGAAGCGGCGTTCAAGGGCGCCGTCTTTCTCGATGTATTGGCGGTATTCGTCGAGCGTGGTGGAGCCGATGCATTGCAGCTCGCCCCGCGCCAAGGCGGGCTTGAACATGTTGCTGGCGTCGAGCGATCCGTTGGCGTTGCCTGCGCCGACAAGGGTGTGGATTTCGTCTACGAAAAGGATGATGTCGCGGTTGTTCTCCAGCTCCTTGAGGATGGCCTTGATGCGTTCCTCGAACTGGCCACGGTATTTGGTGCCGGCCACGATGGCCCCGATGTCGAGCATGACGACGCGCTTGTCGAGCAAGGTGCGTGGCACGCGGTGCTGCACGATGCGGATGGCCAAGCCCTCGGCGATGGCCGACTTGCCCACGCCGGGCTCACCTATTAATATAGGGTTGTTCTTTTTTCGGCGGCTGAGGATTTGGGCGATGCGTTCCAGCTCGCGCTCGCGGCCCACGATGGGGTCCAATCGGTTTTCCTCGGCGGCCTTGGTGAGGTCGCGACCGAAGTTGTCCAACACTGGCGTCTTGCTCTTTATGTTGCTGGTTTTCTTGGGTTTCTCCTGCGGGCGGATGTCGTCCAGGAGGTTGTCATCGTTCTCATCGTCATAGACGCTTCCCGTTGGCGCATTGGAGTCCTCCTTCGGGTCGGCTGGGGCGTTGCGCCCCGTTTCCATGTTGTAACGAATCAGTTCCGACTTGAAGTTGTCGTAATTAATTCCTTCAAACTCAAGGTTTTGCGAGATGATGTTGTTTTTCTCGTGCAAGATGGCCAACATGAGGTGCTCGGAGCGCACGATTTCCGACTGGAACTCCTTGGCAATGATGTAGGTGAACTTCAGCACGCGCTCGGCCTGCTTGGTGAGCGGAAGTGCGAGGTTGTTGTTAGGGTAGGGGTTGGCTGTCCTGACCGAGGCCTCCAGCTTCTTCGTGAAAACCTCCATGTTGAGGTTCAGGTTTTCCAACATTTTGATGGCCACACTTCCGCCCTCGCGAAGCATGCCCAAGAAAAGGTGCTCAAGCCCGACATAGGCGTTGCCAAGACGTTTCGCTTCCTCGTGGCTGAGTGACAAAATGTCACGGACACGAGGGGAGAATTTTGCATCCATATTATTCTATCTATTTAATATTCAAAAATTTAAAACCAAACCACAAATCCAACTTGTCCGTTTCGTTTGCGGTGCAAAGGTACGAACAAAAACCGAGCCGCGCCACCATTTGGTAAAACTATAACAAAGGTGTCATGTATAAGGGCAAATATTCAATGCCTTTTTCTTGTTTCAGGTCGGCGGAATGCAATACGATTGGCGTGTCAAGGTAATTGCTGAATTTGTTGATGCACTTTTTGAGCGAAGTCAGCATGTAGCGTTGCGGCGATTTCACCTCAATCGGGGTGATATGATGCGCGACGTCAGATTCAACAGCATCGTGTCGAGGTCTTAATTGTCGGACCAATCCCAAATCATCCTGTCTGCCTTATTGAAGTCGATGAGCAAATAGGATTCGTACTTGTTTTTGGCAAATTCCTCCACGATGTAGCTCTTCCCGATACGACGAGCACCTTTGTACCAGCTTCAAAAACATGTAGAGACGTAGCGCACTACGTCTCTACAAATTCTATAAACTCTGCGTAATCTGCGTGAACCAAATCACTCAGCAGAGAACTTGCAAACCAGATTCCTGTCGCCGTAGGCGTCATCGATGCGGGTGACGTGCGGGAAGTACTTGTCCTGGACGTCGCTCTTCATCGGGAAGCCAGCCTCTTCACGGTTGAAGGGGAAGTTCCTGCTTCCATTCCGATGGCGTGACACCGCGAACGGCCTTGAAAGCGCGCAGAAAAGTCCTTTCGTTGGTGAACCCCGATGCCTCAGCTACTTGCAACATACGCATTGTTGGGTCTTTGCGCATCAATTCTTGCGCGTAACGAATGCGGTAGCCCGTGACAAAAGCAGGAAAACTGGTGTTCAGTTCACCGTTGAGGCAGGCGGAAAGGTAGGTGGAGTTGGTGCACAATTCAGTAACCACATCTGCAATCCGTAAATCCTTGTTCCTGAAGAGCTGTTTCTCTTCCATCAAAGCCTTGAGTTTGTCACTCAAATCGGATTTTCCGCTCGGCGGGACATTGTCTTCTGCTGCGATAGGGATGTCTTCTTGTGGGCGTTTTCTTTTTCGCACCATAATAACCGACAATAGGCCTATCATCGCCAGACCGATACTTACAATCAATAGGATGGAGCGGTTGTGTGGCATTCCCTTGGGATAAAAGGCAAACACAGCGGCGCTGCTGTCGTAATTGCTTTGATTCATACCGCCCACGGTGATGAAGCTGCCATCAGGAAGCAGTAATTCGTAGGGACAGCCTGGAAGATCCTTCATGGGCTGGGAGTAATACATGGAAAGTTTCGCTTGGCCACCATGTAAGGCGGGTTGATAGGCTATCTCAGCCAGATAAACATGCTTTTGTTCATCCAAACCCATCAACCATGCTGTTTCCGTTTCGGGAACGGTCCAAAAAGAACTCATGTATCTGATGGCACCCCAAGGCCCTTCCATAGGTAAGGGTTGTTCCATGGGTAGTAACGAGAAGCCGCTGCTGTCGACCAACATGGGTGCGTATTGCTTTTGGTCGTTGACGGCAAGGATGAGGAAAGCGTTTTCCGCCACACGATAGGCATCGGCCTGCACATTGCGGTCCAAAGGGGACTGCGGATGCCATTTGTCCAACAAATTCACCCTGAAAGGCTCGCCTTTTATTTGGTCAACGATATTTTTGGTAGCACCACCGTAACTATCATATGTGGCTCCAATAATCCAGGCATTGTCGTTCCCCATGGGCAGAATAAAAGGATAGCTACGTTTGTCGGAGGTGGTGTCGGTCCATAAGATGTTGCCGTTGTAGATTTCGGTGAGGTCGGTGGCGTACCAATTGCCGCTAATCACAATTGAGCCATCTTCCATCTCCATGGCACTGGCATGTGCCCTTTTCCTATCCATGATGGGAGCGGGCGAAAAACTATGTGAGGCCGGATGATAGCGTTCCACGCCCCAGGTTTGCCCTACTCCGAAACTGCTCTCGTAGCCGCCGCCCACCAAAACGTCGTCGTTTTTCAACACAAGGGCGAAGGGTGTGTCGTGCGGATATAAGGTAGGAATGGAATGCCACCGCCCATCCTCGTAGTATTCTGCCGTGGAAGTAGGCACAAAGCCTGTGGTATGGCCACCAATGGCCAGGATATGGTCGCCGGCCCAAACCAAAGCATGACCGCTTCGAGCCTCGTTCAGGTCGGGAAGGCGTTTGGTTGCCATCGGGACAAAGGTGATGTCGCCGTGTTGCACTTCCACAGGCGATTGCTGGCACGACAGCAACAGTAGAGGCAGAAATACCAAAAGAAAACCTTTTTTCATGCCACAAAGATAGGGTTTTTCTTCGGTTGGAATCGGGGTTTTTGAAATTGTCACCTGTTTTATGG
>JAFSJF010000102.1 GCA_017439405.1 Bacteroidales bacterium | reverse complement strand
TTTTGAATTTTGAATTTTGAATTTGGAAAAATCAATCCGCAGCCCCCCGAAGGGAGCCACGGAAAGAAAGAAAGGTTGCGCGGAAAGAAAGAAAAGGCTCAAAAACCGCCTTTCCTTGGCCTGTGGGCGGTTTTCTTTTCCTTTTGGGTCAATTCCCTTATCTCGGCCTCCAAAGCGGCCTTGGCCTCTTCCACGCGGCGGCTGGCGGCTCTGATGCGCTCCATCTCGGGCCCGTTCAGGTGTGGGCAGCCCGCCATCCAGCTTTTCAGGTTGGGCGTGTCGATGCCGTACATGCCCGCCTCAACGCCGTAGTCGTACCACGCAATCACCTCGTCCCACTCGTAGCCCTCATCCACGCAACGCCTGATGTCGTCGAAGCCAAAGAAGTAGTCGCCCACCTCCGCTATGGTGCCAGGCTCGCGGCCTACCCAGCAATCGGGGTCGTATTGCAGCCCGTACATCTCGCAGAACGCATTCAGGTAGGCATCCACGGCGTTCTCGAAGTCTCTTTTCAGGTCTTTTTCCATTGTTCAATGTGTTTATGGGTTATTCTTCAATCAGGTCTATGATTTCAAGTGCCTCGTCAGGGGTGGAGAACCGGCATTTGCCGTTTCCGTCCGCTATGACGAAGTGGGGGTATCCGCACGATGCGCCCTCCAACGCCTTGCTGTTGGCATGGTAGGCCGCGCACCCCTTGTATTCGGCGGCGTATGTCACCCCATCGAAGCCCCTTTCCTTGGCGAATAGGACTGCATCGGCGTATGTCCGTTTGTTAGGCAGTGATTTTTTTGTCATTTTTTCGCTTTTTTTGTTGCATTGTCCAAAAAGTTTGTATTTTTGCATCGTCATAACCCGCTTGAATGTTGCCTTGGATTGTATCTCCAAGAACCAGTTCAGGCGGGTTTCTTTATGTCGTTAAGTATGTTCGGACTATCGGAAATGCTATAAATAGCCACACCCCTTCCAGGAACATCGGTTGCGATAATCCATGTCTTTTCCCCGCATAGTTCGGTCTCAAAAATATGGGCGACCTTGCCCTTGTAGGTTGAAACACCCATGTATTTCGCCTTTTCGATAACACTTCCGATTTCCAAAAGCATCTCGTTTTTCTCCGCATAGTGTTTGTGTGGCTGGTTCAGCCATTCGTCAATGCCGCTTCCTGAAATACCGATTTCCTTGTCAAAATCAGGATTATGCATTGGAGGCTGCGTCCTGAATTGCATTGCGGCCTTCTTTATCTCCGCGCGCCTTGCCCTTACGCTTTCGGGCAATGTGTTCTTTGGCTTCGCTCCGTCACTGCCTTTTATTCCACCATTCACAACGATTCCAGCCGCCGCCGTTGCCGACTTCGCCGTCCCAGCCTTGACCACCGCCTCCTTGACGATTTCGGGGTTGGGCATCAGGCCGTCAACGCGAAGCACAGTCACTTTGCCAATCGTGGAAACCCTCTTCGAGTAGTCCTTCACCCAACTCGTCACCTTGCCAGTCTGCGGGTCGTAGAAGCGCAGCTTGCCGTCAGCAAGACGCTCAACGGTGATGATGTGGCCTTCGCCGTCCTTGCCTTTCCATGCAAATTCGAGGTGGTATCTGCCCGGCTGCTTGGTGGCCGCGTCAATGTTGGCCGTTATCTCGTTTATGGTCAGCCCCTTCCTTTGCACCTTCCAGCCCTTCAGCACATAGTCCACCTTGTTGCACTCCACCTTCTTCGGAGCCTCGCCCGTGGCTGGGTCAATCCAAGCCAGTTCCGTCTGCCTCGACAACCGATAGGGGACGCTGCCTTTCGTCCCGATGTTGGGCAACGCCTCAACATCGAAGCCACGGCGGCGCAGCTCGTTGGCCACCACGGCACATTGGCAGTTGGTGGTGTAGCCGCTTGCGGTTCCAGCCTCGTAGTGCGGGTTGCCGCGCAACTCGTTGGCCTCATCGAATGCCATAGGCTCGCCTTGAACGACCCCGATGGCCTCCGCCGTTTCCCTGCTGTTGTCAATCCATGCCTTGCGCTGCTCACCTGACAGACCATCCGGGACATACATCACCTTCATCGGTTCGGGTGCTGCATCGCCCATGAACCGATCTACAATCTCCGCGTTCTCACGGATGAAGTACGGCTCCGTGCCGCGCTTGCGCGCCGCCTTGATGTCGTCCGCGTGTTCGGCCACCCATTCCTTGAAGCCTTCGGGATAGTCCCTAATCATGCGCTCCTCCGCCCGCCGCTTCAGCTCGCCCTTCCAGTCCTTGCCCTCAAGGAACCACTTCTCCATGAAGTCCGTGTCCTCGTCCGCAATGGTGATTGGGACGGCGTAGCAAAAGCATTGCGGGTGCCAGCCGTCAAACACGAAGTCCTTGGGATAGTCGCCCTGCAACTTGTCGCAGATGTCTTTCCGTGGGTGGCGGTTCGAGAGGCGAATGCGCTGCCCGATGACGAACTCCTCCTGCATCCACCGCTCATGGTCGGCACGGCGGTAGGCGATATTGGTCTCGGTGCGGGTCAGGCGCATAGCGTTCTTTGCCGATGACTTGTAAACACCCTGCCCCGTAGGGTACGAATCCCTATCATAGTCAATCCACTTGTATTTGCCCGTGGCCTCGTCCTTCACCCGCTTTTTCCACTTGCGGCCGTACACGGGATTGCCGTCCTTATCCTCGCCCTTCTTATAGCGGAAACGCCTGAACATCAAATCGGGGTCGTTCAGGTACTGCCTCACCTCCCTCGACATCGCGGAGGCAGACTTGCCCTCGCCAACGGAAACCGTAATGGCCACCTCCATTTCATCCCGCAACTGCCTGACCGACTTCCAAACCCTATCGGAGAGGTTCAAGCCCTTTTCCGACCTCGCAAGGAAAGCGTCACGGGCGGCGGTGTTGCGCTGTGTCCATGCCGTAAATTCAGGGCTATCCAGCACGGCCTGACCGAACACCGACTTGATGAGTTTGTCGGCCTCGGCATTGGCCTCAGCCCATTCAAGGCTCACACCCTCACGAATGGCCATCGTCACCGCCGAATGCAGGCGGCGAAGCAAGGCCTCAACCTCCTTTTGCCTTTTCAGGCTTTCACCGTCAAACGAGAACATCACGCCGTCATCCAGTTTCGGCATGGTCTTGTTCAGGGTGAGAATGTCATTCACGGTCTGCGCAAACAACAGCCTCACTTTCTCGGCGTATGCCTCCGTCCGCTTTATCCTTGCGGCGGTGAGGGCTTTCGGGTCAATGCCTTGCTTCTTTGCCATGATTCACTCACTTTTGGTTGTCATCATCGTCATCGTCAAACGATGCCGCGCCTCCCTCGTTGCCATTGCCGAAGATGGACTGCTGCTGCTTCATCCGCTCCTCGCTCTCGCTGGCTATGCGCTCCGATTCACGGTGCGGGTCTTTGATTAGCGGGTTCAGCTCAATGCCCGTCTCGGTTGACATGATGCCGGCATCAACGGCCTTAATCACGTTGTCGAGGTCATCGGCAATGTCATCGCCGAAAGGCTCTTGGAACTCATGCCCGACAATCAGGCTGTCGCATTGCGATTTCAGCGACACATCAAGCACGTTTCCGATAATGGCCTTAATCAGGGAGGCCGCACGGTCAAGCAACTCATCGTGGGTTTCCTTACGCTTCGCCGCCTTGATGTCGGCCAGCATCATCACGGTTTTCAAAGCCTTGGCCGACAGCTGCGAAATGGCTTTCAGGCTATCGGTGGTGATGTTCGGGGTGAACGACTTTTGCAGGATTTGGGTCTGCAACCATTCCAATTCCTTCTGCTTGCTTTCGGAGGCATTGTCCCAAGTCAGATACTTTGCCGCCTTTTCCACACCGTCCTTGTCGTTGGTGAAGAGCGTCTTTCCAGCCTCCGACTTCTCGGGCAGATTCCTGATGATGTCCGAAGCCATCAAAAGCATCGGGTCGGCAAAGTAGTCGTTGGTGTCGGCGGTATGGCTGGCAATCGATTCCTCGCGGTGAATCAATATCTCCACCCCATCCCATTCCTTTTCCTGCTGGAAGTAGATGACGGGAATCTTGCCGATGAAGTTTATTTCCTCAACCACATCCCAGCCCAACGACTTCTTTGAGCAATGGTAGATGGCCTTCTTTGTGTACACATCGAAGTGGTAGGTCACGCCCTGGCCTTCATCCTTCACGAAGTAGCCCCAGGCAAAGGCAAGCATGTTCCCGTATTGGTCGAATCGGGTGTAAATCTCATCGCCCTTGCTCTTTGCCAGCACCCTGATTTGGCATTTCGCCGTGTTGTCATCCTCATCGCGGTACACACGGAAAAGCATGGCCGATTCGGTCTCTGCACCGGCTATGCGCTTGCACTCGCGGATTTTGCTGTCAAACCTCGTTTCCTTGATGAAGTCCTGATATGCCTTGAAGCCTTCGTCCGTACCCTCGGAGAGCTGCGTCCACTTCACGGGTCGCCCGTAAAGGAAAACCAACGCAATCTCGTTGATGAAAACGGGATAGGGGATGGGCAGTTTCCAAGTCGGCTCATACCGTAAGAACTTGCCCTTCTTGTCGGTGATTTCCTTGTCAGGGCGTTTCATAATCTCATGGGACTTGGTGTCGTACTCCTTCAGTGCGAGCAACACGGCATCCACCCTTGAGGTCATCTGCTCCTTGACCGCCGTGATGTCCTTTGCGGCCAACAGTTTCTCGAACTCCTGATTCCTTCCAATCAGGGCGTTCACATAATTGCGGAATAAATCGAAGAATACCATAATATTGAAGTTTTAGTTATCGAATCCTAATGTTGTCGTAGTCTATATCGTCATCGTCCTCGTAGAGGTCGTTTATGGCGTACCCGAGAATATCCACAAACTCGTCATGCTCCAACGCTGGGAATCCGCAGACCTCATCCAAAAAGTCATCGTTCCACGACCCTTCGACCAGCACCACACGGCCGCACTCGATGCGGGGCGACACCACCTTCAACCTCGTTTCCTTGGAATCCGTTGGCGACTCCGTTTCCTTCACATTCAGGGTCGAGACGGCCTTCAACATCTGCACCACGCTCTTGCCGTTGGCCTTCGGCTCGACATGGAGCTTGCTCTCACCATTGCCGCCCTGCGCCCTGATGTATTCAGGGAGGAATCGAAGCAAGTCGGGCATTTCCTTGTAAACCTTCATCGCATGGGTCAGGTATATCAGCGTACCGATACGGCAGGCCGCAAGGATGCCACTGGGGTCGTTGTCGCTCTTTACCTTGCGTTCCTCATAGGCGGTGTCAAGGTAGAAGTGAATCGGTTCCTCAAACCGCAACGCCTTGAAGTCGGCAGGGGTAATCTTTCCAAACCAATCACGCTTGACGATGTTACCGCCCTCGATGACGGGACGCTGCTGGTACAATGCGCTGAACTCACGCGGTGAACGGTTCCTTTGTTTCTCCAACTTCGCCAAGGAATGCCGTTCAGGCCATAGCGGGTCGCCGATATGCCTTTGGCTCAATCCCCCGTCATTGGCCTTTTCGCATATCGCTGGAATCGAAAGCACCGTCCATTCGTCAGGCTCCGCTTTCAGGATGCGCCCTGCAAGGTCATCCTCATGCCAGCGGGTCATAATGAAAAGCTGCTTGGAATCGTTGTGCAAACGGGTGGTCAGTACGGTGTTGTACCAATTCCACACCCGTTCACGATAGACGGGCGAATAGGCTTCGGTGGCATCCTTCACGGGGTCATCGATGATGGCGATGTCAACGGGCGTTCCCGTCAATGGCCCGCCCACGCCAACGGCCTTGTAGAAGCCCTTGTGTCCCACGGTCTCGAACAAGTCAACATTGCGAAGGTAGCCACGCGCCGTTGTTCGGATGTTGGCACTGTTGAGGTAGGTTTCGGGGAATATCTCCTGGTACTCCTTGCTGTCGATGATGCGCTGAATCGACCTTGAGAACTGCCCCGCGAGGTCGGCAGAGTAAGCGCAACCCGCAATCTTCAAATCAGGGTTCACTCCCAACGCCCATGCGGGGAAGTTTCGGGAAATTATCTCACTGTTATGGGTGGGGATGAAAGTGTCGCCAGCAAGGTAAACCTCACCCTCCACCTGAATGCAGTTCCCCATCTCCAGCCCGTCCATGCGTTCAATGCTTACGATAGATCTGCGCCTGTTGGCAATGGTGCGTACAATCCTTTTTCTCGGCACCACGGTAGGGAAGTCCGTTGTCGGGTTGAAACATAGTTGATAGACCATCTGCTTGCCATCAACTCCGCTGCTTGATGTTTTCGGAAGGAATGATGTCACCACTGCGTTCTGCCCCAGCGACCTTAATATCAAGGCCGCATCGTCTATGATGGCCTTGTTGGTGTTGCTTATCGTGACCCTGCCGTTTTTCGGGTACACATAGCCGTCCGTGTCAATCAGCCCTGCAATAAGTTCCTTCCGGCATTCAACCGAATTGAAGATGTAGTCATGCGGAATATGCTTGTTATTGACGAGGTTGTAAAATGAAAGTTTCAATTGCGCCCCATAGTAATAGTATTCAACACCCGTTCCTTCCTGAACCCAACTCGAAGTGTGCTTGTATGGTATTTTCGCAACTATCTCTGTGTCTCCATTCCCGATGGTAACTTGCGGCGCACTGCTTTTCCCATCCCCAAGCCATGCTCCGAGGGTGTAAGGGTCTATTTCAACATCGCGCTTATTGAAATCAACGCAAACGGTTGGTGATACCTGAAATCTATGGTGGCAACCGCGCCTGCCCGGTGTTCCCGAATAGAGTTTTTGCGTCGCCATGTACTTGGTTTCAAGCGTCCGCTCCGTCTTGTATGAGCGGTCATAGACCACCCATTCATGGTTGCCGTGGCACTCTATCCGCTGCCCGTCACTGAAAGTGACCACATATTCAGACCTTACCTTGCTGGAAACCGCAAGCACCTTCACCGCCTTGCCATCCCTGCCAAACACATAGTCGCCAGCCCTCAAATCGCCATGCCTGACAAATCCGTTCGGCGTTGGTATCAAGGTGCTGTCACCCAATTGTTTTCCATGTTGAGGTGGGACAAACACCATCAAATTCTTGATTTTGCCCTCCAAAAGCATTTGGCAACGCTCTGAAATGACACGATGGAACCACGCCTCGGAGTACTTCGGGTTGATGTATCCGATGAAAAACGGGAAGTTGCTTGGTGCAAGCGACTTCACGTTTTCGCGCATCCGCTTCACCTCGTCAATCGTTGCCATTCTTGTAGAGCTTCATCAGCCTCTCCTTTTCCGCGTTGATTTCATCGGGTGTCATGTCATCGAGCTGGTCCTTCTCCTTCTTTTCAACCGCCACCTTTTCCTGAAGCCCGAGGTCGCGGGCGATGATGTTGGCGTTGTAGATGCCCACGATGGCACCGTCCAGCTTGCAGTCGTAGCAGTACTGCGTTATTTTATCTTTGATGTTCGAAAATTTGTCGCCATGCCGCTTCGATTCGGAGATTTCAGTCCACCAAGACATGTTTTTCCCCAACCACCTGACAACGAAGTCCGTCACCTTCGGCGGTCGGCTGAAACGCTGCTTGCGCATCTGGCCTTGGCGTTGTGTGCCTTCGCCGTTGGTCTGCGTCTGCCTTTGGTACTCGGTCTCCACCTCGATGGGGTTGGAGGCAAGCGACTCCACATAGAGCTTGAACTCCTCCACGACTTGTTCGGGCGTGTACGACAGTTTGCGCCCTCGGTTGCTGGTTTCATCGAAAAGCCGCTTCAGGTCGGGATAGATGTCGTTCTTCATACTACCAAGTATTTATCTGTTATTGTTTATTTAATATACTCCAATACTACTTTCTTGTAGGTATTATCCATAAAGTCCTTTTTCGGGTCGCCGTCAAACAATGTGGCTTTCTCTGTATTGATGCGGTTGATTTTGGCAACCCTTTCCCGCTTTTGTTCGTGGAAAGCGTCATCAGCGGCTATCATGGCCTCGTTCTTGCGGCGGCTCACATCGTCCTTCATGCGTCCGATTTCGTTTGATTGCTTCGTGTACTGAAGCCTCAATTCCTGCATTTGCAGGTCAAATTGTTTTTGTGTCATGGGTTTTTGTGTTTTGTGTTTTGAAATACGATTGGTTTCCATATTTTTGCGTATCTTTGCCGCGTCCGAGATACCGAGAATGATGCCAGTTGCACTCGGCTGAAACGGCAGGTGTGTTCCTGTTAGACTGGAGTGTGCGCCGAAACGGATGGGCGCACGGCAAGGGCTGAAAAGCCCTTTTTTAGTTATGCCTGTGTGTGTGAATCTTTCCATTTGCTTCTATTACCAGTATTTTCTTGAAACGATATTTGCTTCGGCTTTCGAAGTCCTTAATGCCGTCATCAATATCTTTTCTGTGATAGTTCTTGTTCTTATCGTAAATCACCGCCATATCCGCCTTCTTATCCCTTGCGTGATACAGGCAATTCCTGACAGAACCACCATCTGGAGTCTTTTGTTCAAACGAGGCTGTGAAAAGTTTCCCTTCGGGCGACTTCACGCCATCGCCTTTCCCCGCCTCGTTGGTCAGTGTGACGATATATCCACTATCGGCAAGGTGTTTCGCGGCCTCAAGTTCCTCTGTCTTATGGGCAAAGGTGCTTTTCTCAACAAGGAAATACCCGCCGCCCTCAACGCTGAAATACCCTGTCGAATACGCATCGGACTGCCTCAACGCCCTGTATTCCTCCAACCTGTTCTGATACGCCACACCGCCACGCGACAAAGGGCGCACACCTCCGACCACCTTAACCATTTGCACCCTCCTTCCTGATGTTCGGCTTGAACTCTTGCACATAGATGATTGAGGTCTGCAAGCAAATGTCACGCACAGCCTCGCCGCCGCCATAGACGACCATGTTTGGCGTGTCGAAGCCCGAAATCCGCCTTGCAATGCCTATCTCCTGTTTCAGGTACTCCAATCTGTCAGTATAGCCGCGCGTGGCAAAGGCGTTGTATCCTTCGGGGATGCCAAGGCAGTTGTACTCATAGAACTTGGAACTCACGTTCATGTCTGCATAGACCTTCAATCCATGTTCCTGATAGTAGCGTGAAAGCCATCTTTTCTTGTAGATTTGTTGGAGTCCGTAGGCGATTGGCGTGGTGTCATATACGGAGAAATTCGGCTCCACGATTTCGCGGCAACCGCTTTTCAGGATGCAGTCGGGATTGAGCCATAAGTTCTCAAATCGATAGTCGTCCACATAGAAATGGTATGTCAGAACGCCTTGCTTGACGCGGCGAGAAATCCCCCAACCGCAAAACGGCAGAAGCAGGCCCGCGTTGGGCTGCAAGTCCATCCTCAAAGTCGGGATGTCAAAATGGTTGTCGCTCGGATAAATCCTGTCCTCTACGTGCTTCATCGTTACTATCACTTCGCCTTTATCTCACATCCGTACATCTCTTTCAGTTCCTCTCCGTACATCGTCAGGAACTTTTCAAGGCTTTCCTTGTCGGGGAAAGTCAGCTTGGCCACGAATCCGCCGCCGTCTCCGTCATCGGCAACAGGAAGGGGTGGGATGTAGTCCCAATCTATGCCCCATCCATTCAACAGATCCTCGTCCCACTCGTTTGCCAGCATGTCCCAGTCCCATTTGCCGAACCCGTTGTTGTCGATGACCGAATAGGCTTTCAGCCGCTCGATGTCGGTTTCCTTGGGAATCACGATGCAAGGGGCTGAATCGTAGCCCAATTCCATCATGGCACGGTGGCGCATGTTGCCCCCGATGATGATGTAATGGCCATTGTCAAGGGGATAGACCATCAACCCACGCATGGAGAGCATTTCAGGGTATTGCTGAAGGTTGGCTTTCAGCAAATCCATCTTGCTCTCCGATATCTTGCGGGGATTGGCGGGCAACCCTTCAAGCTGCCCCTCGTTTGGCTCCAAGAGGTCAAGGCCGATGGTCACAAAGTTCGATTCAATGGCTTGGTCTTTATCCATGTCTAATTCGGTGTTAATTAGTCTATAATCGCCGCAAAAATACGAAAAGGGTATTTATTAAGTACCCTTTTCGCTCAAAAAAAAGGAAAATCAACGCAAATAAGCGTTTATCTCGTCCACGAACTCATAGTAACCGTGGCAAACCACGTACTTGTAGCCCTGACCCTCAACGGCCTCCTGCCATGCCTTTTGCGATGGCTGCTGTTTGCCCTTTGGGGTCTTCATTTCGATGAAAAGGCCGTGGTAGCCCTTGCAGGCCACAAATAGGCCAAGGTCGGCGGCTCCAGCCGTCACACCCTCGCCCTTCATAATCGCGGCCTCAATCCTCGACCTTGCCCCGCCATTTGGGATTGCAATCAAATTCAGGGCGAGTTTCGGGTATTGGCACCTGAACCACGCCACGCAGCACCGCTGTATTTCGCTCTCGTTGTGCCTCATGTCAGAACGGGGTATCTACTTGGCCAATGGGAGGAATGGGCGTGTCCCAATCGGGTTGCGGCTCTTGTTGGTACTGCTGCCTGAATTGATTTACAGCCGCTTGCGTCCTAAATTCGCTTGGTATGCCTTGCGGCTGCTGTTGGCCGTCAGGTCGGCGGTCAAGCAATTGCAGGGTCTCACACTCGATTTCGAAGGAATAGCGGGTTTGGCCGTCCTTTTCATAGGCGCGTGTCCGCATCTTGCCCTGAATGTAAAGCTGACTGCCTTTGCGGACGAAACGCTCAACCACATCCGCAGTCTTTCCCCAGCACACTATGTTGTGCCACTCGGTTTTGTCGGGATAGACGGTGCCGTTCTGCGCCGTGTAGCCCTTTTCGGTGGTGGCCATTGAGAACGAGGCCACCTTGCGCCCTGATTGCAGGGTATTGATTCGCGGGGTATCACCTACAAACCCCACCACTATTGCCATATTAACTGATGCCATAATAATTTACTTTATTGGTTATTCTATGAACTCGTTTCACTACATACATGATGATTTCCATGTTCTTTCCATCCTTGAAGGTGGCGATGGTCTTCACGGAGCTGCCGTCAGGGAACATCATCCCCCTGATGTCGGTCTCAATCCTGCTTTTCGCATCCATCTTGAGCCTCCTTTTCCTTTGACTCGGCCTCGGCCTTTTCCTCCGCCTTCAGCTTCTTCATGTACTCAACCAGGCAGGCGTTCAAAACGGGTTCGCAAATGGCCTTCACCCGCTCTCTCATTTCAGCCGACAAGTCGGACTTGTGGTCGATGATGCCCACATACAGCTCCGTCATCTTTTCGGGCTTTTCGGCATCCATTTCACGGAGGCGCATGGTCGGGTTGCGCTTCACGTTGCCGCCATGTTTTTTCACGGCCTCATCATAGGCGTTGAACCATTCCTTGATTCGTGCCTTCAATCTTGTTTGGAATTGCTCGGAATAAATCAGTTCGCCGAGTGTCATTTCTTTCTTTTCTTCCATGATGGTAAATATTTAGGGGTTTATAATACGATACTCAATACTGCACCGATAATCAGGCCGACAATAATGGCCACGAAAGTCCAAATGCAACCGCTCAAGCTGTGCATGTATTCCTTTTCTTGGGCGGTGAACTCGCGTTCTAATTTCGGGTCGCTCATAGTTGCTTGGGTTTAATGGTTTTCAAATGAATATGCTATTACATAGGGATTTCTATCCCAAGTGCCTTTTTTGCTCACCTTATCAATGAGGCGAGCAAAGGCATCTTGTGGGGTCGCATACGATTTCCACACATGGCGTTCAAAGCTGTTTTCAAACGTGAATCGTACAATATTCTCCATGCGGGAGCTTATCATATCGTCACGCTTGATGATGCCTTCTTTCAGGCAGTCATCATCGCTAATGCTCTGAAGCCTCTCGATTCGTCTGTCAGTAAATTGGATATAGTGCGGCATAAGGTTGGGACGGACGAACATCTTATTGTTCCAGCCTTTGACGGTCGCCTTTTGGGCTTCCATCAGAATATAGGCTGCGTGAAGTTCCAGTTGGGATTGGCTTTTAATGATGGCAACGTCACCGAACAATTCATCATAAACCGCTCCATAACTTTGCGCAACGGCCACGATTTCGCCGACTTCATATTGGGCGTATCTATCAAGAATGACGGATTCCCGCAAATCCCAATCGAAAGCCTCATCAAGATATTCCTCATCGGCTTGGGTCAAATCCAAAATCCGCCGTGTCATGGTCTTGTCACCATTCAGCACGGCAGCGGTCAGGCCGTACTTGTCATTGAACATTATTTTTTTCATTGATTATTTCTTTTATTTTGTTAATGTATGTAGGTGGAAACCAATAGTTGAAATTGCCTTTTTCAAGGTCGTCAATCTCATTCTTGATTCGCTGTTTTTTTTCCTCTATTTCCTGACTTTTGAACGAAAACAAATCATCAGCAAAGACTTTCGTTTCCAACTGCTTCAATTGCGACCGTTTCGCCTTCAATAAGGATTGGGATTTCTTTTCGATGTAGTCTTCCCCAGCAAGGAACGGCTTTGTCCCTTGCTGGGATTTCAGCAATTCAACTTTTTCACGGGGGAATCTCACTTTGACCAAAGCTGCCAAATAATCGAAATACCACTCATATTTGCAAAAAACAACGTGAGGTATTGCATAGTTGTAATAAACAACCACATCGGCGTAATAGCCTTTGTAAAGGGTGATTTTGACGATATAATCCGTTGGCTTTATCATTTCAATTCCTCCGTACTCTTTCGTATGTGTAATCAATATCCTCAAAATCACATTTATAAACTGGGTACGGTTCATTGAATCTGCCGTGAGTACCCTCCGGCTGAATGACATAGTAACCATCCAAGCCTTTAACCACCTCGATAATCTTACCAACGGGAATAGTATCAATGCGGTCGCCAACCTTATACTTCGGTTTATGGGCGATAGGCGCATACCCCAATCGACAATGGCTTACACGCCTGAACTCCGTACTGACGCAACCACCATCGTCAATCTCTCCACATCCCCAAGGTTCGCCATCGGAATAAATGCAATAGTCGCAGTGTACACAATGTTTATCTACAAAATCAAATGTCATTCTATGCCTCCTTTTTAATAACTCCATGAACATATTTTGTCTTTCCTTCGAGATAGTATAATACCTCGGTCGAGTAAAGGAATTTGGAAAGATAAACAGCCATCCATTGCACTTGTTCATCCTCTTCAAGACTGAACGGTGTGGCATCGTAAATTGCCCAAATCTTATCAAGATTTCCGAACAACTCTTTACTTCTGATATAAGCATCGTCATCGGTGAAGCCATCACATAGTTTCAGCATCGGCAAAATCACGTTATCAAATAGTTTTCTGTGCATTTCCTGCCTACACATTTCCATTTGATAAGGCGTATGCCAGTCGTCAGCGTCTGCCTTGTATTGCCATATCCTTTGCAATGACATTAGATATTCAATGATATGGATATTTGTTTCTTTAATCATTTCATACCTCCCTTCCGACTATTGGTTTGTCATGTCCATATAAAACCCAATTCAACGCGTCCCTTACGCCTTCTTCGTAACTTGCGAAGTTATCGACACGGCCTTCAGCAATACATTGGTCGCATTCACCAATTAAGGCCTCTGCCTCTTTGAAATCAGTCACGGTAATCATTGCCGACCTCCTTTCCGATAGTCTTTTCTGACTGTACTATGCTTCACAATGATAGGCTCATTGGCAATGTGTTGCCATTTTTGCCCTCTCGCTATCTTGAGGACGGTAGTATGGGCAACGCCATACTCCGCCGCAATATCCCTTGAAGACATTCCGTTTTTGTACTTTTCCCTGATTTCAAGCACTTGCGAATCAGTAAGTTTATGGAATGGGTTTCGGGTTCCAATGCTCAATCTGCCGTTTTTCCGTTTGTCACCGACATTCTCCATGCGGGTTCCCCACGCAAGGTTTTCAAGGCGGTTGTCATCGTGGATGTCATTCAGGTGACGCGCTTCTTCATTCGGTTTCGGCATCCTCACCCAGGCCATCAAGATAAGGCGATGCAAATACATCTTCTTTTGGTTTCCGTGGCCGTCATAGAGGTAAAGGTACAAGTACCCGTCCCTTTTCTTCAGCGGAACCATGATATAGTTCTCGCCTTGCTTATTGGATAGGACGCGCCCGTCCTTTGAGGCGTAGTAGCCTTCAAAATTCGGAATGGGTTTCCATTCGTTTTCAGTCTTATTCATCTTTTATTCCTTTGATTTTGTTTAGGTATTGTTGTGCGTATTCAGGGGTGGCCTTGTCAGGGGTCACATATATCACCGTCCGGCTGTCAATCCGCAGGGCGACCTTGCCCTTCATGGATTTGTCTTTGCTGGGGTCGGTTCTCTTGAACTTGCCCGACCGCTTGTAATAGTCCAGCTTTTCGGCAACCCAATCTTGTTCATCGGCATAGGCGCAAAGCCAGCCGTTAGTAGGCAGGTGGCCTCTCAATAGGTGCGTGAACCATGAGGCCTGCATACCGCAACCCTCGGCGGCGGTCTTCACGCTCGGCCATTGCCGCCGCTCACCCGTGGTGAGGTTTGTCCCCACCACGGCGCGGCTGTAACAAGTCTTTTTGTTCGGCTTCGTGTTCATGGCTCAATCGAATAGGGTTTGCTGGTTCTTTTCCGATTCAATGGCCTTGCAGTTCTTTACGGCCTCATTGAAGTATGATTCCTTCAACTCAAAGCCGATGCCGAAGCGGTTCAGCTTTATGGCCTCGTAAACCTCGGAGCCGATTCCCAAAAACGGGGTCAATACGGGGTCGCCCTCGTTGCTCCAAAGGATGATGGCTCTCTCGATGGTATCGAGCTGCAATGGGCAAATATGCTTTTCATCATTCTCATCCCGACCCTTGGCGGCATTCAGGGTGTTGGAGTAGTCAATATCCATCCACACGGGCGAAGCGTACTTCTGCCACGTATCGACCGAAATATCACATTGGACGGGATGCTCATGTTCGCCGTTCTTGCGGAACACCATCAAATAGTCAGGGATTCCCACACGGCTCATCGCTGCATCCTTTTTCACCTGCTTATGAAGCAAGCCCAAAGCCTTTGTCCGCTGCATTTCGGTCACGGGGTTTTTCCAAATCGTCACCCTTGAATGGTAGATGAATCCAGCCTCGGTGAAGGCTTGCAGTATCATACCCGAAAAGTCACGCAGGCCGATATAGCCCTCTTTGCCTTTTTGGATGGGCAAATCCATGCAATGCACGGCCACATTGCGACCGCTCCACATCACGCGATAAAGTTCCTTGACCAAATACTTGAAGGCCATGAAAAACTCGTTGTAATCCTTTGAATTGCCCATATCCTCCAGCTTATCGGAGTAAGTGTATAACTCCGCAAACGGCGGCGAGAACACCGAAAAACCAATGCTTTCATCGGGAATGGACTGAATGAGCTGCACACAATCACCTTGGCGGATGTCGCAGCAATCCGATTTGTACTGATTTGTCGTTTCCATCTTTTTGAGAATTATTTGATTGTTGATATTGCGATTCATGGCCAAGGTCATTGCGGCCTGCATTTCCTTGAATGCGGCTTGCTTGGCATCGAAACTATCCTTCACGTTCTGCATGGTGTCAGTGGTGACGAGATAGACATTCACGGGCTTGGTCTGACCGAAACGGTACGACCTTCTAATGCCCTGATAGGTGGCCTCAAACGAAAAGTCAAGCGAGGCGTACACTTGATTGTGGCAGTTTTGGTAATTCAGGCCAAATTGGGCGATTTTCAGCTTGGTAATCAGGATGCGGAAGTCACCCTTGCCGAATCCAAGCAGTTTCTCCTTTTTGTATTCCCGCGAATCCGACCCCTTCACCTCAACGGCATCAGGCAGCAGTGAGCGAAGGTATTTCCCTTCTTCATCCTGACCAATCCAAATTATGAAACTTTCATCCGAACCATTCACCAACTCGGCCACGCGGTCAAGCCTTAATTGCATGGTCAGGCGAAGCTCTTTGTGGAAGTCGGTGGCATTGACGGCGGTCGAATTGAAAAGCAGGCCGTTATCCCTTTGCGGGGTCTCAACCACATCCTGAATCACATTCAGCGGGGGCAACTCGTAGCCGTCATCATCAAAGCCTATATCGCTGGGCTTGTTAAGCATCACAGCCCATGTGCTTACGAAATCCCAAAACGATTGCTTTGCATGGCCTTTCAGCCTCCAATCCGATGTCGAGCCGCCATCATGGACGAAATACATTGCCAGCATTTCGTTTCGGCTCATAACATCCAAAAACTCCGCATGGTTGCAAATCTCCGTGGTGTCGTTTGGGCTGGGTGTCGCCGTGCAAGCCAGCTTGTAAGGGGTATGCCTGAAAGCATCAATCAAAGCCGTGCGGGTCTTACCCTGAAAATTCTTCAGTATGGAACTTTCATCGAGAACGACACCGCCGAAACACGATACATCGACATTCTCCAAATTATCGTAGTTGGTGATGAAAATGTCATAATCACCTATGCAAGTGGCGGCTTCGTCATATTCCGTCACCTTATACCCGAATTTGTCACCCTCCTTGATGGTCTGACCAATCACGGCAAGAGGCGCAAGGATCAAGACGCGCATTTCGGTTTTTGCGGCAACTTGCCTCGCCCATTCAAGCTGCTGTATTGTCTTACCCAATCCGCAATCCTCAAATAGGGCAAACTTGCCGACAGCCAAAGCCCGCTTCACGCAATACTTTTGGAATCCGAATAGCTTTGGGTTCAACTCCGAATCATCCACGATGAAACCACTCTCAATGCGCTGGGCTTTCTTTTGCTCCAAAAAAGCCTGATATTCTCTCATTTCATTGTCAGTCATGCCGTAACCCTTTCATTCTTTAATCCGCTGCAAAGTGCCTCACAAAGCACCCTCGACATATTGACCTCCACGGCGTTCCCGATGAACTTCTTTTGGTCGGCCTGACTGCCTTTCAGGATGTAGTCGTCAGGGAAGCCCATTATCCGCTTCAACTCCTGAATGTTCAGCATCCGCATCTTGATGTCGATGATGCCGTAAGCCGCCATGAACTCCTTAATCTTCACGGTCATTGGGCTGTCGGTGTCGTACACCTCAATCCCCAATGCACCGCCCTCGGCGGTAATCAGGTAGGGCGGCATCTTATCCATGCGGGCAATCAGGGTGAAGGCTGGTTTGTCCACGCTGCCGCCAGCCGACTGAAATTGCGGGTTCATCAGGTAATGCCACTTGTGGTTGGCCGTCACCGTGGGCGATGGCTCATCAAGCGAGCTGCCAATATTGTTGAAGTTGGTACTCATCAACCATTGAGGGGAAACAAGAATGTGTTTCGGGTTGGTGGTCACGGCTCCAGCGGGCGCATCCACCGACATAGGCGTGCCATTCCCGTACTGCATATCGAGGAATTTTGGGGTTATCATGGCAAAGCGGTCTTTGGTCGGAATGGTCGGGCACGGGTCATCGACTGAATGCTGGTTCCCGTTCCCGTAATACGAATCAATGAACTTGGCCGACACCAAAGCGTGATGGTCGATAGTGGTCAGGGTTCCCGCTGGTTTGTCAATCGAAATGTTCTTTCCGGCTGGGTCGCCGCCAAACTGCTTTGATAAGTACTGCACCTTAACCAGGCCGAGACGGTTCTGAACGGCCACGGTGGGGCAGGGTTCATCGATGGAAGGGGCGTTGTGGTGGCCGTCCTGATTCATCGAGTTATATTTCAAAATCCATGCGTCATATTGCTGTTTGCCACCTGCAACGAACTTCACCAACCCCGCGAAAATCCTCTCCAAGGTCTTTTCGCAAAGGGGCTTTTCACGGACGAAAATACTCACGCCTTCGTCCTGCAAGTCCAGCACCTCGCGCACGGGTTTCCATTTCTTGTATAATTGGAAAAGGCCACCGTCATCATCCCCGTTTTTCGAGTAGGTCTGCATGGGGAAGTTGATGGGAAGGCCATTGGCCGCAAACTGACCGAAAAACCGCTTACGGCTCGTGTATGCCCCGAAATCGGCGGCGTTCAACAGCCTGAAGTCGTAGTGGTAGCCGCGGCTGATGACCTCATTGCACCATTTCACGTAGCAACGGCCTTTGTCCTTACTCACGGGGTGGCCATGTTCGTCAAGGTCGCCCCACGACATGAATTCCTCCACATTCTCAATCTGAATGTAAGAGGGCTTGATTGCATCGATGTAGCGGAAAAGATGCTCCGCAAGGGTGCGGCTGTCACCGTCACGGGGCTGGCCTCCTTTGGCTTTGCTAAAATTGGTACACTCCAACGATGCCCACAACACCACCAATGCGTCAGGGTACTTTTTGCGGCACCTGTCAAGGTGACGGATTAACGGGTCGAGGTTCAGCGTGCGGATGTCCTCGGTGAAGTGCATCGTTTCAGGGTGGTTTGCCGCATGGCTGGCAATGGCCATCGGGTCATGGTTCACGCAAGCGACCACACGGGCGCACTTTTCGCCGTGCCACATCGCTTTTTCCACGCCCGTGCTGGTCCCGCCAGCACCGCAGAACAAATCCACATACATCAATCTGATTTCTTCTTTTTTCATCATGGTTGCGTTGTTTTCCTTTTGTTTTGATTCATTGATACATCATTGCCAAGATACTCATGGCGTTAGCGTATTCTGACTTGACGAACACGAATGGGTTTTCCTTGGAATGGCATTCGGATTGCATCTTGCAGTAGTTAGGCTCGACCGCACAAATCTTGCATTGCGGGTCATCGTCAGTCGGTTGGAAGTCCATTGGCTCGACATATTCAACCGCCGTGTAGGACTTTCCGAAGTACTCTTTTGTGTCGTTGATTCTCATTTTCGGTAGGATTTTCCGGTGAAGGCAATCATCTTGAACATTTCTATGAATCGGTCTTGAAGGCGAAGGCCGTAGCGGTTGCGGATTTCGTTCAGGTCGAGGTTCGATGAGATCACCGTGCAAAGGCGGCGGTCATACCTCATTGAAAGGAGGTCGATAATCGGCTCATTGCTATTCCCGAAGGACTTAACATCTATTGCCTCGATGCCAAACTCATCAATGGCCAGCAACTTCACTTTGCACATCCTATCGTAAAGGCCACGGTCGTTTTGGTATGCCTCAACCACATCCTTTGAACGCACGGTGTCAATCGCCTTTTTGTAGTCCTCATCAAGTACAAGCTCCCTATATTCCGGCTTCACAAAGTAATTGATGACCCTGCAAAGGGCGTTCATCATCGTGGTTTTGCCCGTGCCAACGGTGCCGAACAAAAGCAATCCGACACGGCCGTAGCTGTCGGCACACCATTCAGCCACCGACATCACCTTGGACTTATAATCATCACCGCTCTCCATCTTGCAGTTTCGGGCGGCAACCTCGGCGTTGTATGCCACGTTAATAGCCTTGGCAATATCCACCGCCTTGAAAGGCAGGGCGAAGCGTGGCTTGACCTGAACGGCATTGCATACATTGGCGAATTGGTCAAAATCGGGGTTACTAATAAATTCCATATCAATCTCTATTTTCAAAGTTTAAACCTAAAACTTCACGGCCAGGAACGGCACCGCCGAAGCCGACATCTTTCAGGGGGAACAATCCCGACCAATTATTGCCAATGGACTGCTCCACAATCAACCTTGCCTTTTCAAGGTCGCCGCTTGAAAGGTTTTGCAATTTCTTGAAAAGGATGTCCACTGAAGCCTGAGACTTGTAGGATTGGCGGCGGCTCGACTTGTAAACAAGCCATTGCCCGACTAAGGCATCCCAGCCATCGCCATATTTCGCAAGCTCAAATTGCATTTTCGCGGTTTTCTTTTCTTGATTTTCTTTCAAAGGTTTTACTTCTTTATCTTCTTTACTTCTTATTAATTCTTCTATGGTTGTGCCGTTTGTTGTGCCGTTTGGTGTTTCATCTGCTGTTTGGTTTGGTGTTTCATCTGTTGTGTTATCCATTTGGTACTTGTCATAATTAACTATTGATATTGTGTTAATTACATTCGATTTTTGTTGTGTTATCTGCTGTGCTGTTTCAAGTTCGTTCAGGAATCTGATTACCTTACCATTTGACCAATGCCATCTTTCGCACATTTCCCTGACGGACAGGCACACATCGCCCCTCCGCTGCTCAACACGGATGCCACGCACAAAGAAAATGCGCTCTTTCCATGCTGCCATCAGCAAAAGGTCAATCCATGCCTGCCCACGGGAAAATGGCTTATCCTGCCAAAGCCAATGGTTGACAATGTCACGACTTATCTTTATCCAGCCAGCCATCACCCAATCAGGTACTCCATCCAAATATCAATGAATTGTTTGCCGCAGTACTCCGCCAATTCCTCCGACTTGAAGGCAAGACGGGAACCGCCATACGTAACCGAGGCCGACCACGCATAGTACGCATACGCATAAACGACACCGCCGTTCACGAAGGCGCTGCCATTCGCACGACCGACAACACGGCAGTCTTTTTTCTCATCCTCATCGAGGCGGTCGTATTGCTCTTTGGTATAGAGGTAGAAGTAAGGGTACCAGCAATATTCATCCTCCGTGAATTGGGGTTTCCAACCCTCATTGAGGGCGGCGGCGATGATGCAAAGTTTCAAGTATGCCTTTGCCGTGACATCCAGCCCGCCACGGAACGAAAAATGCCCGTCCTGATGCTGGGAGCAAATGCAAAGGTCATCCAATGCAAGGGTAGGCGACAAATCAAGGACGGTGCAAGCGTCTTCGTAGGTTTTCACCCTCTCCATGATGTTTTTCGGCTCAAACAATTCCTTGCCGAATAAATGCTCCAACAGCTCGCGGCCATTGGCATCCGTATTGTTATAGGCATTCAGGGCGTTTTCAGCACTGATTTCCAGTTTCTTGTTTTTTTCCATCTTGTTCTATTTTTTGAAGTTTGGTAATCTCTTTTTTGGTCAGTCTTATTGCATTTGCCAGCTTCGTGCTGCCTTTGCTCATATCCACATTGTCAAGGATGACGGGCAGGCATCGAAGCAGCGTTGTGACCATATCGTTAGGCACTTTCCTCATGTCAATAGGGGGTCTTGGATAGGTCAAAGGTCATTCCGGCCGTGGCTATGTATGTCGGTTTTCCCGACACACAACTAATCTCCCGTGCAAAGCGGCCACCATCGCTGTTGTTTCCTGAAAGGTGAATCAGTATCACCTCATTCACATTGGCCATGTCATTGGCCGCGATAATGCCCTTGGCCGTCTCCAGCTCCATGTGTGAGTGAAGGAGGCGGTCACGCATCGCATTGGGGACAATGCCGTGGTCGATGTTGTACTGCAAGATGTCATCGGCGTAGTTGGCCTCCAGCATGACATGGTTAAGGCTGGGGATTCGGTACTCCAGCATCATTGTGTCGGTCACAAACAGCAGCTTGCCCATTTCCTCATGCTCAATCATAAAGCCGACACACGGCACATCGTGGGCAACGGGAAAGGCAAACACCTTGAAGCCACCCACCTTGTAGCCGTGCATCGGCTCAATCGACTTGCAGAATGCCCGATTGGTGATGCCTTGGGATTGGAAAACCTCATCCAAGGCAAGCACCCTGATTCCGCATCCGATGACATCTTTCAGGGACTTGGAATGGTCTTTATGCTCATGGGTCACCAAACAGCCCACGATGCCCGAAATCTTGAATCTGAGGGCTTTTTTCACTTCATTGAAGCGAACACCAGCCTCCAGCATCAAAACCCCGTCAGCGGCCTCCAAAAGGTAGCAATTACCCGATGAACCCGAACCCAAGCACGTCATTCTCATTCCAAGTCCCTCCATCATTACGCCCAATCGGGTTGTTTGGCCTCTCCGCCATCGGCGGAACTTTCCTTGATTTCGCCCGTGGCTGGGTCGATTTCCTCATAGGTAGCGGCATCGGCTGGCAGCACCTCGGCATTGGCATTCTCGGCAATCAGGCCGTTGCGGTCGCTCATCGCCTCATCGTCATCCTTTGCAATCACGTTCATCATTTCGATTGAAAGGTAGCCGTACTTCGACAAGAGGCGGCGGATTACGGTCTTCAAGGCCATGTCGTTGAAATTGCCTTTCCAACCGACTTCACTTGACACCTGACCCGACTGCGCCTGCTTGACAAGAGCGTCAAAGGTCGGCTTTTCCTTGCCCTTGAACGATGGGCTGTAACGCAGGGCGTATTTGGCCATATCCTCAACGCTCATGTAAAGAACCTTGGAAAAGCCGTTCAACAGCTCGAAGTAGCAAAAGTAGCCGACCACCTTATCCGACTTCTTTTCTCCGTCAAAGGCGATGGTACCCGACAGCTTATCCACGTTGCGAAGCTCGCCCTCGTACACCATATCGGCGTTGATGGTGCGGTACTGCCCCGTCCTCATGGCAAGTTGGATGTAGCCCTTGTAACCAGGCACGAAGGTAGGGGTCGGCACCTTCGTCCATTGACCCGTGGCGGGGTCTTTTACCGAGTTGTTGAAAACGATGATGTAGGCAAAGCCCAATGCCTTGTTCAGGGCAAGGCGCATGGTGGCGGCTCTCAATGCCTCGGCCACCACTGCCTGAGGCTTGCATCTTTGAAGTTGAGGGTCGCCCGTGTAGAGATCAATCAGGGAGGCCACGAATTCATCCTTGTGCTTACCAAGGGCGTTTTGAAACTGCTGTTGGACACTCTCGGCCTTGATAACCGATTTAAGGAGGTCAACGGGCTTTGGTTGCTGCTTGGCAACCGCTTGGGTTTGTTTGTTGTTTTCCATTGTGTTGAAAATTTGATTGGTTATTGAATTATAAGTGTATCGTCCTCGGTCACGACCAGCCTAATCATCTGCGATTCGGTCGGCATCAACTCATTGATGCTTTCCGCATTGTCGATGAATATGGGGGCGGTCACACCTTCCGACTTGCATATTGCGTTGATGATGTCAAGGCCGGCGTTTATCTTCATGGCATTGTTCAGGTCGGAGTAAGGGACACCGTCCACGGTGGCCTCGCAGGTCTCGACCTCGCCGCCGTTGATTTGGGTCTCAAACATCTTGAACCTCACAATGCTGAAAAGGTGGTTGATACGGCTTTCAACGGCCTCAATCTTTGCCTTTGAGAATGCGGCCATCGTGAACTCCATCCCTTCAAGGCCGCTCAATTCATTGCTTTGGTTACGAAGCTGGGTTTCCAACTCACTGATTCGCTGGTTGGTGCGGTTGATGGTGTCACGCTTGGTAAGTTTACCCTTCAACTCATCAATATCAACGGCCAACTGCCTCTTTTTCTCCGACAGCTCCGCCGTGTCAGGGGCGGTCGTAGGCACGGACAAATCCCACTCCAAAGCCTCAATCTCGCAGGTCAGTCGCTTGTACTCTGAATTGTTCTCAATCGCTGGGGTCGCATCGGGGGCGGTCAGGGTGGCGGCGTAAAGCTCGTTTTCCTTGGCCTTCTTGATTTTCTCCTGAAGCTCCGCAATCTTCGCCTTGCACCCGCTAATCAAGGCCTCAACCTCGTTCATGCGCTCTTTGTTCGCATCGCCCTTGCGGTTGATTTCCCCAAGGTCGGCGGCTTTTCTCGCATTGAATTTGGCCGTCATTTCGCCCTGCTTACGCTCGATGTCGTCAATCTCCAACTGACGGCCGCAGGTGGGGCAGACAAAGGCGTTGTCATCGAAAACGAGCTGCCTTGCGTTGATTTCACGCCATTCCTTGATAAGGGTCTCTTTGTTGGCTTTCAGGCGTTCAAACTCATCCTCGTAGCCGGCCAACATCTTTTCCTCGTTACGCAAATCCCTTTCATCGTTGGCCACCTGCCTTTGAAGTGCAAGCTGCTTGTTTCTCCGCTCGTTGTAGTCGGCTTGGACTTGGTTCTTAATCTTAAACTCCAAATCCATCCTCTCCGACTTCAACTCGCCGACACGCTTCGACTTCTTCATCCTCTCGTTGCTGGCCTCGCTGAACGCCGTGGCCTTGTCGCTGATTTGGCCTTCTACATTGGCAAGGAGTTTCTGCCTGCCTTCAAGTTCGGCCTCCAATTCCTGCCAATTCTCGCTTTCGGGCATCATCCTTTGGCATTCCTCGATGCGGGCTGGTATGGTCTCGATTTCGGCCTTGATGGTGCGTTTCTTGGCCGCAATCTCGCGTTTGTATTCCTCCAAGGTCTTACCCGTCAACCCGTCAAGCAAACGCTGGAAATCATCGTTTCCGAAGGCGATTTCCTCATCGCTCACATTCCCGGCCATACGCATCAGCATTGCACGCTGGACATCGGCCTTTTGTGACGGGAAATAGTTGGGGTTGGTGATGAACTTGAATGTTTCCTCGGTGCAGATGGCGTTGATTTTCTCCGTCCAATCCTTCACCGACATAGGCACGTCATTATATAGGCGTTCCTCCTCGTGCCCCGTGAACTCATCCTTGACGGAGCCACGCTTGCGCACCCATTTTTCTTTGAAGCGGCGGCAAAGGGTCACGGTCTCGCCGTTCACCTCTATAATGGCCGTCACCTCATGCGGGATTTTCTCGATTGCCTTGCCGCTGGCATCCAGCGTCTTGATGTTGAAAGCCTTGCGGTCTTCGCTATCCTTGCCGAACATCAACCAGGTGAAGGCATCGAAAACGGTTGTCTTACCCGAGCCGTTACGGCCTGAAATGCTCGTCACCGACTCGTTGAAGTTGATTTCCAACTCCCTGATTCCCTTGAAATTCAAAAGGGAAAGTTTCTTGATGATTACTTGTTTCATTGCTGAACGATTTGATTAGGTTGTTTCTTATTCATTTTCTTGATGGCGATTATGGTGGATGCCTTGGATGAGATTTCCTCGTTGGTGGCAATCCGCTGACCCGTCAGCATCCACGCCTCAATCTCCGATTTCCTGAAAAAAGCCTTGCCCCCGCGCTTGTAGTAGGGGATGGCCTTGTCGTGCATCAGGTTTCGCACGGTCTGCACGGCCACATCGAGCATCAGGGCGACTTCGTTGGTGTTCAACGCCTCCTTGCTGCCAATCACCAGCAGCCGCTCAATCCGCTCCAGTCTTTCCTCGATGCTCATTTCTTGGCTTTTCTAACGGCCACCAACCAACCCCGCTTGGCGGCATAGCGGCGCACGAAATCCTCGTCCGTGGGTGTTGCGTCAGGCCAAACAAGATTGTGCTTGGCGTGGCAGTCTCTGAATACTACTAATGTCTTCATGGTCAGAAAGTCTTTTTGAAGTTCACGATGCTCAATGTGATTTTCATCTTGCCGTTGCCCTCCAGCTCGAAGGTGTCCTCGGGTTCCACTTCAGGCTCGCCGTAAAGCGAATACACCGCCCAAATCCAATCCTCGATTTCCTTGGTGATTGGGAAGGTCAGCGACCGCTCCACGGTGCCGCACTTCGCCGTGAATTTCAGTCGGTTTGAAACCCCCGGCAAATAGCCCTGCGACACCGTGGCCTCGGCGATGCTGGCCGATGGTTGCTTCTTGGTTGCGTTGGCTGATGATTGCGTCTTGGTTGCGTTGTTTTTCATTGCTGGCCTCCTTCCTTGAATGACAGCTTTATATCGCCGATGATGGCGCACATCTCATCTCCATAGTATCCATGCTTCTTCAGTATGTTGCCCACTTCATACAATGCTTTGCTCAACATACCGTACACCTCTCTTATCTCTTCAATCGACAGTTGGAGTGGATATTGGTTGATGCTGTCAAGCCAAGACAATCGATTTGAGCTTTTGGTGAAAAATTCAATTTCGTGCTTGTGGAATGTGCATTTCTTCCTGCGTCTTGGGCTGTAGTTGTGCAGGGTTTGGATGTGTGCATCCGCTACGCTAATGGGTTTAGGTTTCATTGCTGGCCTCCTTCCTCGTTGGGTTCAGCATCGGGGAACAGTCCGGCCATATCCACATTGAAGTGGTCGGCGATGACGCTTTGGACGAGCGCATCGGGTACTTGGTTGCCTGCCAGCCACATCCTCACGGTCGTTTCGGAGCGGTGGGTAATCCTTGCCACCTCCGCAACAAACTCTTGTGCAGGTGTGGGCTTGCTTTTACTCTCATTGTAGAGTTCAATAAATGATTTGTTCATTGATTATAAATTTTTGATTGAATTTCTGTTATCATAGAATTAAGATTGTCAACGGCTTCTTGAGATGCTGCTTTGATGCCTGATACCACACCGTATCTTGTTCCGCAATATGTGCATCGTCCGTCCTCAATCGCAGTGCTTCCACACTGTTTGCACACTATTACTTCGCCTGCGGATGGGTTGTCGCGCACAATCCTCACTTTCGAATACGATATCATGTCAGAATCCCGCTTTAAGTCCGAGTGCGCGAAGCACTTCGCGAAGTTCGCTGTCGGTGTAGTTTTGCGCAATCTCCTTCGATACGCAGTTGTGGTTGGCGGCAATCTCTATCGCTCTCGCCTTGTTTACTTTCGATGTTTTGTGCATTGTTCTCATACCTTTTTTGTTTTTATTGGTTAGTTTTTCACTTGTTAGATACCTTTTTACTATTTTTGCGGCAATAACTTTTTGTTTTGCGGTGCAAAAGTATGAATAATTCTCATAGCATAATGAAAAAATCTCATAAAAATCAAAATTTAAACTCATTCTAAATTATAAAGTATGGAAACGGTAAAGGATAGATTGATTCAATTTATTGAATATAAAGGAATTAATCCTCATTCATTCGAAAAGAGATGTGGGCTTGCAACAAGTTTTGTCGCCAATATGAGAAACAGTATGCAGCCCGATAAAATGATGAGCATTGCTCAAAACTTCCCCGATTTGAATTTTGACTGGCTTTTGCTCGGAAGAGGCTCTATGTTGTATGAAAACCACGAAGGATTGCTGTCGGATGAGAGATTTAGAATCAATCCAAACAAGCAAAATGAGGGCGACTTCGGAAGTCTTATGAACATATTGTTCCGTTTTTTGAAAAATCAGGAGCAATATCAGGACATTATGAAAGATATGATGACTATTTATGAACAAATCAACAATAAGTAAAAAAGTGAATGGCATAAAAAACAATCATATAGTTGTAATATTATTACTTTTCCTCAATTTGGTATTTGCAGGTATAAATATTTGTATTGTTTTTCCTCGCACACAAGACCTTTGTTTTGATTATATTGGAGTTATTGTCGGGATTTTTGCACTTCTTGTAACAGTTCTTATTGGATGGAATGTGTATTCTCTCATTGATTTGAACCATCGTTCAGATAAATACGAAAAATCTATTCATACTTTATCTGAACTTATAAACACTGTAAGATATATTGAGAACAATAATAATCTTTCCACGGAAAGTTCTTTTTTCAATGTTTATAGACATTTCCTTAATGATACATATCCTGGTGCGGAATATTATCTAATTCTTCACGGCCTTAATTCTATAGCAACTTCCATGTTGAATAACAATATTGAGATGGCAACATCCATGACAAAAACAATGCTTGAGATAATTAAAGAACCACAAGAAATAATAATTTCATCTAAATCAAAAAAGGATTTATTGACTCACATTTCATTTGTGAAAAACTCTGATAAGATACCAAATTTTAATGTTTTGGTAGAGAAGATAGCTTTAATTAAGACAAATGACAAAACTAACTAAAAAAAATGAAAAAGTTATTTATCTCATTGACAATCATCTTGGCATTCTCATTTTGCCATGCACAGGAATTAAAACCACACGCTTTGAATGGCGAGTATTATGAAGGCCAATCCTATACCAAGGTTTATTATGACAGCATCGTCCCCGCGTTGCAGAAATTCAACAATGCAAAGGAATGGGTGGCCACTTCTTTTGGCGACTACCAAAGCGTACTTCAGTATGAAGATAGGGAAACTTTCAAAATCATCATCAAGGCAAGGAAACCCATCGAAAAGGTGTATGACACGGCCAATATACGGATTAGCTATGAACCAAACCTAAATTTCACACTGACTATTGATTGTCGTGATGATAAATTCAGGATGAAGTTTGAAAATATGGATTTGGACGCAATAAGGACATTTATCGGCCCTATTACCACCACATCCGAAGTCTCATTCACAATCACGGAATTTGCGGCAACCCACGACCTTTGGCGTTACTCATTATCCAAGGGAATGGTTTCAATCTTAAACTCCGCCTATAATGCAATAACCAAACAAGACGATTTCTGACTATGCAAACAAAGCAACTATCCTACTACCTCATCGACCTGATGAAGTCCTATATAAAAAAGGAGGACTTGCTTTCGGAAAAGTCTTCCGAAATAGTCCTCCAAATCGGCACTGCCATCGACCGTGCCAAGGTGGCCAACCAGCCCACCGCCGAACTTGAATACCTCTACGAAACGGCCGTGTGGCTCAAAGGGGAGATTGAAAAATGAGCAGGCGGCGGGTTTACAGCGAGGCAACGCTCGCCATCATGGAAAGGTTCTTTCAGGCAATGGACGCTTGCAAGGCCGAAAAACTCATCAGCATCACCGACTACTGCAGCGACAACGGCATCGAAAAACCGCATTTCTATATGCAGCGAAAAGACCGCAATAGGGGTTTCTTTGAGGTCGGCTGGATGCTCGGCTTGGTCGAGAGGTGCCATGTGTCGGCCTATTGGCTTATGACGGGCAAGGGGCAGATGTTCGGCTAAACATCAAGCCGCCAAACCGTTTC
Source organism: Bacteroidales bacterium (assembly GCA_017439405.1). Taxonomy (GTDB): domain Bacteria; phylum Bacteroidota; class Bacteroidia; order Bacteroidales; family F082; genus Limimorpha. The sequence continues at coordinate 4,764 of JAFSJF010000102.1, read as the reverse complement.
GCCTTCGTCACCCAACACATCGGGAATCTTCGACACGGCGGCCTGCTTGTTTTTATCCATCACCTTCGCATAGATCTGCGTGGTGGAAAGTTCCTTGTGGCCAAGCAACTTCGACACCGTGTAAATATCCGTGCCTATGTCAAGCATCATAGTGGCGAAGGTATGACGGCCGCAATGGAAAGTGATTTTCTTATTGATGCCAGCCCTCAATACCCATTCCTGAACCGCCCTATTGGTGCAGGTGGGGGAGTGGATATCCTCAAAAACCAAATCCGCAGGGTCGCCACGCTTACCCATCAGGGCGGCGGCTTGGTCGGTGATGTCGAGGTATTCCTGGCCTTTGGTCTTTTTCTGCCTGAATATGATTCGTGTGTAGTCGCCTTGGGTGAACACATCGCCCCAGCGCAACCTCAATATGTCGCTCCGTCTCAAACCCGTAAGGCAACTGAAAAGGAATGCGTCCTTAATTCGCGGGTACTCGCAATCCGTTTGGGCTATTTTCCTCACTTCGTCAATAGTCAGGTACATCCTCGTTCCTTCCTCGGCCTTGAAGTTCTCGACCCCACGGCACGGGTTAATGGGGATAATCCTATCCTCAAAAGCCTGATTCAGGCAAGCCCGCAGCTTATTGAAGTACGACAGCTTGGAATTGCGTGCCAGCGGCTTTTCCTTGTTGCGCTTCCGTTTGTCGTGTTCCCATGCCCGTGCATCGTCATCAAGATATTCCTTGAAGCCCTCGACCCATTCAGGGGTGATTTCGGCAAAGGTGATTCTCTCGTTTTTCTCATACTTTTTCAGGTGGTGGAGGCACGAAAACCAATTCCCCCAATTACTCCTGCTTTCGGCTCCAAGCCTCTTTTGGCACATCGCCCTATAATAGTCGAAGAATAGGGTATCGGTGGCAAAGTCCGACTTGAAGCCAAAAGACCCGTTCTGCATTTCCACGATGCGCTTCGCCTTCACCGAATTGGCGAGCTGCAGGGTCTGCCGATTCTTTTCCTTATCCTCTTTGGTGCGTTCGGGAATCAGGTACAGCTTCAGGAACTCGTAGCTCCGTTTCCCATTCCAATAGATGTCGAGGTATAGGCTGACATTGCCGTCAGCGATTTTCTTCTGCCTTAACTTTATAGGCTCTTTGATTCTCTTTTCCTTGGCCATAATGCGTTGAATTTTGTTTCCAAATTGTTACTTTCAGGGGTCGGGTAACAAAATAACAACGCAAAAATAGTATTTATTCAGTATTGGAAAAGTATTGAGGCAAAAAAAATCATTATTGGTGAAAATAAGCGGCTGCATACTATTCCAATAATAATGCAATACCGCTGAAATACTCTTTGAAATGGGGCTGGGATTTTGCTTTACTTTCCGATGCAGAAACGAGAGAAAATCGTACCCAATACCTCGTCAGTAGTGATCTCGCCAGTGATGCTTCCAAGGTAATACAATGCTTGTCGCAAGTCTTGGGAAACCAAGTCTGTAGGAATGTTTGTTTCAAGTCCTTCTTCAACTTTGGAGAGGCTTTCCGAGGCGTGAACCAAGGCCTCGTAATGTCGCACGTTGGTCACCAAAGTAGCATCAGGATAGGAGAGGGGTTGGCTGTTTTTCAGGGCGTTGTAAAGGTCGTTGAGGCCAAACTTGTGCTTCGCCGAGAGGCAGATGACCAAGACGGCGTCATTGTCCAAATCTTGTATTAGCCGTCCCGACAAAACATCGCCTTGGTCGGGCAAAGTGTCCACCTTATTAATGCAAAGGATGAGTCGCTGTTGCTCCAAATCGACCTTTGAAAGGATCTCATTTGCCGAAGAAAGCATTGATTCAGAGTTGTTTGAAGCGTCCAACATGCCAATGACGATGGTGGCTTCCCGGATCTTTTTGTACGATCGCTCAATCCCTATTTTTTCAATGGTTTCGTCGGTTTGGCGCAATCCGGCAGTGTCGATGAAACGGAACAGCATTCCGTTGACATTCAAAGTTTCCTCGATAGTGTCGCGGGTAGTGCCGGCAATGTCGCTCACAATGGCGCGGTCTTCGCCCAAAAGGGCGTTCAATAGGGTGCTTTTTCCCGTATTCGTCTTTCCCACAATGGCCACAGGAATGCCGTTTTTTATGGCGTTGCCGAGGCGGAACGAATCTTTCAATCGGTTGACGTGCGACAACGTTTCCTGCAACAATGCCTTCAATTGGCTGCGGTCGGCAAACTCGACATCTTCCTCGCTGAAGTCCAATTCCAATTCCATCAAAGCAGTCATTTCCAATAGTTTGGAACGCATCATTTGAAGTTCCTTTGAAAATCCGCCTTTCAGTTGGTTGATGGCCACGCGGTGGGCGGCTTCGCTCTCTGAGCTGATGAGGTCGGCGATGGCTTCGGCTTGGGCGAGGTCGAATTTCCGATTGACGAAAGCTCGTCTTGTGAATTCGCCGGCTTCGGCCATGCGGGAACCCTGCTCAATAAGAATCTGTAGCAGTTTCTGCTGCACAAACAACGAGCCATGCACACTGATTTCGGCGGAGTCTTCGCCCGTGAAAGAGTGGGGAGCGCGGAAAAACGTCACCAAGACATCGTCCAACAGATCACCTTTATTGATAAGGTGTCCATGATAAACTTTGCTTGGGATTATATCATTGGTTTCCAAATATTTGCCTTTGTGTTGTAGCAATCCCGCAACCATAGGTAGAGCCTTTGGTCCGCTAACGCGAACTACGGCAATCGCGCCCATGCCGTGTGGCGTGGCTATGGCGCAGATGGTGTCGGAATTTAACATAATGTCAGAACGGCAAGTCGTCAGTGCTATCGTCGCCAGTCGGAGGGAAATAGTCCTGAGCGGGAGTGGATACGGGCGGCGTTTGGTGCATCATGGGCTGTTGCGGTTGCGGCGCTGGAGCGGCAGCGGGTTGTGCGCCGACGGGGTCGAAACGCCACACGCGCACATCGGTGTACCATTTTCCGTTGAACTCGCGCGACGAGATTTCAATCTGCGCCTTGATGCTCTGTCCGGGCGCAAATTTCTGTATCTCATCAATTTGGTTCGTCCAGCAGGTCAGGCAGACCGTGCGTGGATATTGTTCTTCAGTTTCGATGATAAGGTCTTGCTTGCGCCAAGGTCCTCGTGCGCTCGTGCCTTCAATCAGGTTTCCGAGCCTGACGACTTTTCCTGTAATTTCCATAGTATCAATTGGTTTAATATTTAGAATTCAAGATTTGATTTTCAAGATTCCGATTTCGGGATTCGATTTGCAAAGGTAGTCATCATTTCGGTTTGGACAAAACTTTTCTGCAAATTTCTTGTTTTTGCACCGTTTTTGGAATCATTACTTTTCCAAAATAATCATCATTATGTTAAATTGATAATATCGATACCCCTTTTTCAATGTATTAATATACGAAAATTCCCGAAATTATGTCGAGGCTTTTTTTTCGCGATCTGTGCCGCTAAACTCAATCTTCTTTGCTTCGTTTGGCGAACATGTAGGCCGCACCAAGACCAACGAGCAGCACAATTCCGCTGCCTATTGGCGCTTCGCCGGTTTCACCATTGTAGTCGCCGCTGTCTCCGAATTTATTGAGCAACAATGGTTTGCCGTCACGAGAACCACTGGCTCCATTATAGCCAGCGTCGGAAACATAGCCGCGCTGAAACAGTCCGACGCCACTCGTTTGGGCCGATGCGCAAATCGCCACAATGAGATTGTAGCTGTCGTTGCGTGTGGCCTTGAAGTTGACGGGCACCTCTCCCCTGCCTTCGCTGACGGCTTGTGCAGCAGTTGTACACCGTCGCAGATTGAGCCAGTACCGACTAACAAACTAAACAAACTGCGTATAGGACTGCCCGAAGCCTACTATCATTGGGCATTCTTTGCCATACATTCTATCTTTTTTAGTGATTATTCAAAAATCGTTTCCACCATGGGCGACGTGGGTGGGTAGCGTAAGAATCAATGCCTGAAACGGTCTCGCTTATCAGCTGATACCAACCGGTGCCGTGGGTTATCATCGAGTATATTGTTCCCCAATCCGGTAAGCCTCCTATGTTCCGGTCGTCAATGAAGATGTCAACTTTGATTTTTCTGCTGTAGTGTTCGTTTCCACTCTCAGTCTCTTCCGGATAGTCTCGGTTGATGGCATAGAACTCGATGCCTCGCTCGCGGCACCATTCCACGGCATCGTCAAGAAGTTTCCCCTCGCGCACGCTCCACAAGATGAGCCGATGATGGTCGGCGATGAGCATGCGCAGAGTTTGCACAGCGAAGGGTATTTCCTCGCCTATTTCCGGATAGCGGTGCTCCACTATCGTTCCGTCGAAGTCTACTGCTATTGTCATTTCTTGATGGAATTATCGTCTTTCAGGCCATAGTGGCTGTCTGCATACATGCCATAATGACCATAGTTCCCGTATTTCCCGTAGTTGCCATAGCGGCCATATTTTCCGTAACGCCCATAGCCGTAATAGTAGCCGTACTTCCTCTTCGACATATCCACCCCGTTGAGTACCACGCAGGCGTTGGGAAGTTTGTTCTCCTGAGCCAAAGAGTCGAGCATTGCGAGATTAGCCTTTGGCGTATAGTCGGCACGGCAGACAAAGCAGCAGACATAGGCAAAACGTGCTATCTGCAAGGTGTCGGTGACCGGTCCCAAGGGAGCAGTGTCGAGGATGATGTAGTCGTACTCCTCGTTCAGCAGGTCGAACACCTCTTCGAGGTTCTTTCTACTCAGCAGCTCCGTAGGATTCGGGGGAACGGGTCCCGACAGCAGGAGGTCAAGACCGG
>JAFSJF010000101.1 GCA_017439405.1 Bacteroidales bacterium | reverse complement strand
GGGGGTGGTGCCGATTACGGCATGCAAGTTCGACTCTTGTCCTGGGCACAATCACCAAGCCCCGATGGCGGAATTGGTAGACGCGTACGTTTCAGGTGCGTATATCGAGAGGTGTGCAGGTTCGACTCCTGTTCGGGGCACAAAAAAAATACAACCCAATTCGTTGAGTTTCAATGAGTTGGGCTTTAAATTTATTGAACATCGCATGGATTTCAAACTTATCTCCGATTTCAAGCCCACCGGCGACCAGCCCGAAGCCATCAAGCAGTTGGTGGACGGACTCAATCGCGGCGACCGTGCCCAAACGCTGCTCGGCGTGACGGGTTCGGGCAAGACGTTCACCATCGCCAATGTGCTGGCGCAAGTGAACCGTCCGGCCTTGGTGCTGAGCCACAACAAGACCCTTGCGGCGCAGCTTTACGGCGAGTTCAAGCAGTTCTTCCCCGAAAACGCGGTGGAGTATTTCGTTTCGTATTACGACTATTACCAGCCCGAAGCCTTCATTCCAGCCACCAACACCTATATCGAGAAGGACTTGGCCATCAATTCCGAAATCGACAAGATGCGCTTGGCGACCACTTCGTCGTTGTTGTCGGGGAGGCGGGACATTATCGTAGTTTCCTCAGTGTCATGCCTTTACGGTATCGGAAACCCCGACGACTTCGGGAATAATATCCTTTACTTTGAACGCGGCATGAAAACCACACGCGACGATGTGGCGAAGGCTTTGGTGAACGCACTCTATGTGCGCAACGAAATCGAATTCACACAAGGCAAGTTCCGCATCAAGGGCGAGACGATGGACGTGTTCCCAGCCTACGCCGACTACGCCTACCGCATCGTGTTTTGGGACGATGAAATCGACAGCCTCGAAATGCTTAACCCCGTGACAGGCAGGAAGATGGAAGAGCTTTCGGAACTGACCATTTTCCCCGCCAACATCTTCGTCACTTCGCAAGCCAAGCTGAACTCCGCCGTGCGCGAAATCCAGGACGACATGTTCAAGCAGGCTGAGTATTTCCGCGAAATCGGGAAGAACATCGAGGCCAAACGCCTTGAAGACCGCGTGAACTACGACATCGAAATGATGAAGGAACTCGGCTATTGCTCCGGCATCGAGAACTATTCGCGCTACTTCGACGGGCGCAGTCCGGGCACGCGGCCTTTCTGTCTGCTCGACTATTTCCCCGATGACTTCATCACCGTCATCGACGAGAGCCATGTCACCATTCCGCAAATCCGTGGGATGCACGGCGGCGACCGCTCGCGCAAGCAAACCTTGGTGGAATACGGCTTCCGCCTGCCCTCGGCATTGGACAACCGCCCGCTCCAGTTCGATGAGTTTGAGGCACTTACGGGGCAGACCGTCTATGTCAGCGCCACGCCTGCCGACTTTGAGCTACAGCAAAGCGACGGCGTTTATGTTGAACAATTGATCCGTCCCACGGGCTTGCTTGACCCCGAGATTGAGGTGCGACCCAGCCTGAACCAAGTCGACGACCTCATCGACGAAATCCACAAGGTGGTGGAGAAGAACCAGCGCGTTTTGGTCACTACATTGACCAAACGCATGGCCGAGGAATTGAATATTTACCTCAACAACTTGAAAATCAAAACGCGATACATCCACTCTGATGTCGATACGATGGAGCGCGTGGAGATTCTGCAAGGCTTGCGCATGGGCGATTTTGATGTCTTGGTCGGCGTGAACTTGCTTCGCGAAGGCTTGGACTTGCCTGAAGTCAGCCTTGTGGCCATCCTCGACGCCGACAAGGAAGGCTTCTTGCGCTCTGAGCGTTCACTGACCCAGACCGCAGGCCGCGCCGCACGCAATGCCGAGAGCAAGGTCATCATGTATGCTGACACCATCACCGACTCGATGCGCAAGACCATTGATGAAACGGCCCGCCGTCGCGCCAAGCAAATGGCTTACAATGAGGCGCACGGCATCGTGCCGAAGACCATCGTCAAGGCCATCGACAACTCGCTTGGCACGCTGAAAGGCAGCCAGCCCGCTCCCGTGCCTTATGGCGAGCAAAGCGGGATAACCTCAATGGCTGCCGAAAGCCAAGGCGTTTACATGTCGAAGGAGCAAATCAGGAAGGCCGTCCAGCAGGCCAAGAAGAACATGGAGCGTGCCGTCAAGGAGATGGACTTCCTCGGCGCGGCGAAGTATCGCGACGAGATGTTGGCCTTGCAGGAGCGGCTGTAGGAGTGACGGATTTAGGGAACCACCAACCACCTTGTAGCGTCAGCTTCCGCAGCATTCGAGGGCAAGGGAAGCTGCCATAGGAGAGTCGTCGTAAGATAAACTGGGTGCATTGATCACAAAGCCGAAATGAGTTTGTAGAGGGTGACCAAAAAAGTCTGGAACCTTGTCTGAGAATCGATTATTTGACAACAGACTCGTATTCCCCTCCGAATAAAAAGAAGAGGATGACTACTTTTTAGTCACCCCCTGCTTTATGTGCCGGAAGCGGGAAAATACTTGTTTGCACGAATTGTTTTCCCTCATAAAACAAATTTCCCTAAATTTGCCCTCAAATTGAAAAAACGTTTCCAATGAAAAGACAAGCCTTCACCCTTTTGCTCGCCATGTTGGCCTTTTCGAGTTTTGGCCAACAGTGGGTTGCCATCAAGAGCGACGCTCCGAACACGATCCAGACGCAGCTCTTGTCCTCTTCGGAGAACCAAACCGTTGTAAAACTGCAAGTTGCCGGATTCTACGCCTTTGAGGTAAACACACCTCAAGGCAAAGCCAACATCATCTCCGTTCCGAGAACCGTCAGCACGGCCCAAGCCGGAGAACCCGACTTGCCGATGATTGCCATACCCGTTTTGGTTGGCGACCGTCAACATTATGGCATTCGCATAACCGATGCCCAATACGTTGATTTCCAGATGGAAGTTGCCCCATCGAAAGGCGATTTCCCGCGCAGTGTCGATCCCGACGATGTGCCTTACACCTACGGCGAGGCTTACTCGACCGACGCCTTTTTCCCCAACGAGAACGTGGAGCTTTACGATCCTTACGTCATGCGCGATTTCAGAGGCCAAAACATGGTGGTTCACCCTTTCTCATATAACCCCGTAACTCATACATTAAGAGTGTGTTACAGCATGACTATTGAGATGTTCAGCGACGGCATCGACGACCAGGACACCATTGCACGCCGTTCCAATGCCATAAGCATGGATGCCGAAATCAAGGCGATGTATGCCAACCATTTCATCAACTACGAGGCCGCTTTGTCGAAATACACGCCCGTGGATGAGACAGGCCACTTGCTCATCATCTGCCACGATGCTTTCATGCAGGCCATGCTGCCTTTTGTCGCTTGGAAAAAACAGATTGGACGACCCACGACGATGGTCGGGACTTCGATGGCCGGAACGACCTACACCGCCATCAAGAACTACATCCAGAGCCAATACAATGCCAACAACCGGATTACTCACGTGCTGCTTGTCGGCGACGTGGCGCAGATTCCCGGATACCCTTATTCGGCGGGTTCGTATGGGGGAAAGTCAGACAACCTCTATGGCCAAATCGTTGGCAATGACCTATATAACGACCTGATAGTGGGCCGATTCTCCGCAGAAAACGTGGCTCAAGTCACAACGCAAGTGAACAAGGTGATCCACTATGAACGCGACATCACTGCAAGCGACACGTGGCTTCGCGTGGGTCAAGGCGTGTCGAAAAACGAGGGTGCGGGGAGCGGCCACTTTGGGGAGTCGGACTACCAGCACATCGACAACATCCGCACCGACCTTTTGGCCTACAACTACACTACGGTTCACCGTGACTATCAAGGCGTTTCCGGCATCTCGTCAAGTGCGGCCATCGTCAGCCAGCACATCAATGAAGGCCTTAGCATCATCAATTATTGCAACCATGGCAGCGAAACCAGCTGGGGTGTGTTTAGCTACGGTAACTCTCACGTCAACGCCCTGACCAACGACTACAAATGGCCTATCGTTTGGTCGGTGGCCTGCCTTAACGGCAAATACGACCACGGACAGCCGTGTTTTGCCGAGACATGGCTTCGTGCCACCAACAACTCCAACGGGACGCCCACGGGCGCTATCGGAGGCATGTTCTCCTACATCAGCCAGCCCTGGCAACCTCCCCAATACGCACAAGACGAGATGGTCGATGTGCTTGTGGAGAGCTATGGCGGCAACATCAAGCGCACATTGGGCGGTTGTTCCTACGATGGCAACATGAAGGTCTTGGACCAGTACGGATCAAACAACAATGCCGCCAAAGGCACCTATTTGGCCTGGATCCTTTTCGGCGACCCGACCCTGACGCTGCGCAACGCCATTCCCGGGAACATGAACGTGACCCATGCAGCTTCCATGGAAGTGGGTGCCACAAGTTTCACCGTCGCCGCCACAAACGGAAATGGCGCTTTGGCGACTTTGACACTCAACGGCGAAATCTTGGGTTCAGCCAACATTATTAATGGTGTGGCCAACATCACCTTTGACGCCCCCGCTATGACAGGGACCGCCACATTGACCGTTTTCGGCTACAACAAAGTCACCTACGTTGCTTCCGTTGAAATCACGCAAGTTGCCCCACAACAGACAACGGCTTTCCATGCAGGATGGAACTGGTGGAGCAGCTTCGTGGAGCTTGACGGCATCGAAGGCCTGGAGCTGCTTGAGGAGAGCCTCGGCCAAGACGGCTTGATGGTGAAGTCGCAGGACAACGGCTTCGCATCCTATCTTCCCAATTACGGTTGGTACGGATCGCTTGCGGCCATATACAACGAATCCACTTACCAAGTGAATGTGGCCAACGATTGCACCGTTGAAGTTACGGGACTCCCCGCCGACCCGTCAAGCCATCCCATCATGCTTCACTCGGGCTGGAATTGGGTGGGTTATCCTGTGGGTACCGAAATGTCCGTTGACGAAGCCTTGTCCACCATCGTACCGCAAAATGGCGATATGCTGAAGTCGCAGAACGACGGTTATGCAACCTACCTTGAAGGCTACGGCTGGTACGGCTCGCTGGGCACTTTGAATCCCGGCATGGGCCTGATGTACAAGTCGAACAACGACACAGACGTCACCCTGACCTATCCCTCGGGTGGGATAAGGAACTGCATGAAAGCCAACCAGACCGCAGAGAACAACCACTGGCGACCCAACCTGAACGCCTATCCCGACAACATGAGCGTGATGGCCGTGGTTGAACTGGATGATACTGGGCTTCAAGGCGATAACTACGAGCTGGCCGCCTTCGCCAACGGCGAGGTGCGTGGCAGTGCAAGATTGCTGCACGTTGAACCGCTTGACCGTTACATGGCCTTCCTGACCGTGGCTGGCGACGAAGCTACCGAGCTTCGTTTCGGACTCTACGATGCCAAAACGGGCACTGTGGTAGAGACGTGCCATGGCGCGTCTCTACAGTACGAGACCAATGCCGTCGTGGGCAGCTTCGAAACGCCCTACGTCGTCAGCTTCCGCAGCACTTCGGGTGAGGACGAGGGGGAGAGGAGCCTGCATGCCTACCCGAATCCTGTCGTTCATGGCCAAACCTTCAGCCTCAGCCTCGACGATTCGGAAACGGGTGCAGTGAATATCGAAATCATCGATGCCCTTGGTGCGACGGTAGAGACACGGCACGCCAGGTCTCTACAGGCCATCACTGCCCCAAATGTTTCTGGCGTTTACACGCTTCGCATCACCGAAAAGGGCAAATGTGTACGTTATACAAAATTGATTGTCATATAAATAGGTTATATCACGAGTTTCAATCCATGAAAGAACTAAAATGTCCCAAATGCGGAAGCGTGTTCACCGTCGATGAGGCGGATTATGCTTCCATCGTCAGCCAAGTCAAGAACGCCGAGTTCAACGCCGAGGTGAATCGTCGCCTCCAAGAACTGCACGACCGGCACAAAACAGAGGAGCAGTTGGCCATTGCCAAAGTGGAGAAGGACTACCAAGAGGCATTGAGCAGGAAAGAGCTGGAAATCAAGGAGAAAGAGGCGAGAATCAGTCAACTGAGCGGCAAACTCACTGAAGTCGAGCAGACCAAAAAAACGGAGATTTCATTAGCCTTGGCCGAAAAGGACAAGGTCATCCTCGACCTGAAATCCACCATCAAAGAAGGCGAAAACAAGCTGAAAATCGCGGTGATGGAAGAACAGCGCAAGGCCAACGGCGAACTCCAAAACAAGGACAGGGAAATCGCCGATCTGAAGGCAAACGCTGATCTTTCGCGACAGAAAGCTGTCAATTTTGTCAACACCCAAAAGGAGCAATACGAAGCCAAGCTGAAGATGATGCAGGAGCAGGTGGATTACTATAAAGACCTGAAAACCAAGATGTCCACGAAGATGATAGGGGAGACCCTCGAGATTCATTGCTCCACGCAGTTCAACCAAATGATGCGCCCGATGATGCCCAAGGCCTATTTCGAGAAGGACAACGACGCCTCGGGCGGCTCGAAGGGCGACTTCATCTTCCGCGACTTCGCTCCCGACGGCACGGAATATGTCTCCATCATGTTCGAGATGAAGAACGAGGCCGACGAAACTGCCACCAAGCACAAAAACGAGGATTTCTTTAAGAAACTCGATGCCGACCGCAAGGCCAAGAGCTGCGAGTTCGCCGTGCTGGTTTCGCTCCTGGAGCCTGACAATGAGCTATATAATGGCGGCATCGTGGATGTTTCTTACCGCTATGAAAAGATGTATGTCATACGTCCGCAGTTTTTCCTGCCCATCATCTCACTGTTGGTGCAGACCTCGAAAAAGAGCCTTGAATACAAGCAACAGCTGGCCGTGGCGCGAAGCCAGTCCATAGACGTGACCAACTTCGAGAACCAACTATTGGATTTCCGCGACAAGTTCGGGCGAAACTATCGCCTCGCGAGTGAAAAATTCCAATTGGCCATCGACGAAATCGACAAGTCTATCAGCCACCTACAGAAAATCAAGGAAGCGCTTATCGGCAGCGAAAACAACCTAAGGTTGGCTAACGATAAGGCTGAATCGCTGACCATCAAGAAGTTGACTCGCGGAAACCCAACCATGACAGCCTTGTTTGATGAGGCGCGTGCTGCCAACCATGTCATTGAGGAAGAATAAAGGAGGAGGCTATTACTTTCCGATGCAGAATCTACAGACCCTGCAAAACTACGTTGATTCTCAATATCTTGTAACAATCATCCCTATTTCAAGTAACAAACTAACAACAAAACATAAGAAAACCCGCCCTGAAGCTGACGCATCGAGCGGGTTTTTCAACGCAACCGATGATGTAATCATCAGCGGTGCAAAGGTAATCATAATTTGACAATCCGCAAGAATAATTTTATCAGCGGCTTGCGGCATATCCATATCAAGGCCAAAACCAGCGCGGCCAACATGTACCAAAACCCGTGCAGCCTCACCAACTGCCAGCGGGTCAACTCCTTTTCCACGGGGTAAGGTTCCTTGATATACTCATACCTATCTTGGTAGATGATGCTATCCCTCACCTTTTCCGTTGTGGTCACGGGGACGGGCAGTTGCTGGGGCTTGGTTTCAAGGGTATGGTAGAGCAAGCCTGATGCCGTGATTTCGGCTCGGGAAACGCAATACTTGTTTTCCAAGATGGAAGTGGTATCGACCAAAACCTGCTGAATCCATTTCTCAATGGTCACAAAGGCCGTGTCAATCCGCTGTGTGTACACCGTGCGGATGATTACGCTGTCGGTTTTCCTCACCTCATCCGACCTTACCAGCCTCCAACCGCGGCATCCCGTGAGGAATGCCGTGGCGAAGGCCAACAAGAGGAAATATATGGGTAAATTAGTCTTCATAGCGGAAGTCGTTCAATCGGTTCAGCCAACCCTTCAAAAAGCGTTTCTTGGTGTATTTCAGCAGCTCACGCTCCGTTGCTTTGCGGCCAATCTTGCGTTCATAGGCTTTGACGCTGGAGGCCACAATATCCTCAAAGAACTTTTTCCTCCGCTGCCAAAGGCGGTCGAAAAGGTCTTTTTGAGGCACCCAGCCGTTAATCTTGGCCAGCGTCACGGGTCCGACAACGCCGTCCTGCTTCACACCCAACACCCCCTGAATGGTCTTGATATAGCCCTTGCCGCTCCCCCAAAGGGTGTTGACGCAAAGGTTGGCGATGGATTGATTCTTGATTTGGTCGGCCTGCATCTTATCCCAAAAGAACTCTTTGAGAATGGCCAGCACCTCGGCATCGGTAATCTTTTTCAGGTCTTCAACGGTCGGGGGCTTCAAATTGTGAGCCTTGCGGTATGCCTTATAGGTCGCAAGGGTCACGCCCTTGTTGGTTGCGCCGCCGCTGTCGGCGGGGTCGTTCACGAAGCCGCCTTCCCATTTCAGGATTTTCGGCAGCAATAACTCTACTTTTGCCATAGTCATTCAATTGTTTGTTCAACTTCAGTTTCTTCATTTTGCACGACCACGGCCTGCGCATTCACCTCTATTGCCTTTGCGATGGCATCCTTGAAGGTTTTGCTTTCAAACAGCTTGGTCAGCATTTCCCCAGCCTCCGAGAAGTCCTTCTTTGTCTTTTTGTCCGACTTTTCCCGAATGCTCAAAAACTCAACGACCAGCAAGAAAATGCCTATCATGCAGGTGACCACGGGAATCCCAACTATTGGGGTCAGGTGGAACAACTCAAAAAGTCGGCTGACATAAATCAGCATATCCACCCCAGCGGCAATCAACATGCCCCCCTCATAAGTGATGAATTTGGTCAGGGTGCGTTTCAAGCCCCATGAGCTGCGGATTTCGCCACGTTGCTTGGCTTTATACAGCCCAGCGGCAAGGTCAATCATCATGGCAACAAACACGATGATACAAGCAATTACGACCAAAACGGTCATTTCTTTGAGTGCAGATAGTTTCATAATAGATTCCATTTCGTTAGAATTTGCCGCAAAGGTATAAATAAAGTGCTTAATAAGTACCATAATTTCAAATTATTGTTACAACTGATAATATTGGAATAATATGAAGTTGAAGCTGGCATCATAAGCCGACCCTTTTTGCGTTACTGCAATGCTGAAATCCATCGTATCATCCGTTGAATTGTATGCCATTCCAGTGCAAATTGCAAGGCATTCAGCACCTAATGAATTAACTATGATGTTTTTTGGAAAGGTCTCAGTATGGGCAAACCAATCACCTGAAACGGAAAGTGTGTAATCACCAACACCATTCCTTGTTATCTCGGCTTCAGAGTCATCAAAAGTTCGTATAGTAGGACGCACAACTGCACCTCCGCCGCTTGCAACATGATAGGCACCTAATGCCATTACCCTAAAAGGACTGCCAAAGTATTCGTTATCACCTACAATATCAATTCCCCACGGAGTGTAGTTATCCACAATCCAACCATAAAACGCTTGTTCAGTACCATATCCAACCAATGACACCGTGCCAAATGAAAATCCATTAGTCATATTGCAGCCATCTTTGAAGTAGTACATTCCTGAAGGAGGGGTCATCAAATGCCCACCCCCAACGATTGTAATATGCCTTCCCGATTGGTCAGGATGCCACCTTAACAATACATTATAATCAACCCTATCATGTGTAATAAGATTGTCATATTTCTGATATGCAGCAACTTCGCCAGCGACATTATGAAAAGGACTTCTAATTGTTCCACGAATAAACGCGCTATTGGCTTGGATATGGCCATTTACAAGATCAAAGTAATTTGCCCCGTCATTACTCACAATCCTATCGCAGGTAATTCGGCCAGGCAATATCTCGGTAAAGCCATACAAGGTGACAAAACTCCTATCCCCATCATATTCCGAATTTAATATTCCAATGAGAAAGTGGTAGTACCCCGTCATCGATTCCATACCTATTGCGGTTTCTGAAAGAACAAATTCACCCGTTTGAGCCGAAGCGGGGTCACTCACACACTTCGCATAAAGATAAAAACCCTTGTCGGCATCATTCACATTCAAAACCGTTGACAACGCACTCATCGACCATTGGCGGTAAGTCTCATTATGCTCATTCATAATCGTATCGATTCCAAGCGTCATGTGCTTCAAAGCGCAAGCTGGCATCGTAACCATTCGCGTGGCCTCATTATACGGGTCGGTAATGATGATTTCGGTCGGCGGGTCGGTCAATGTATTCAACAAAACGAACTGCAACGATTCATCGCCAACCAACATTGCCATCGTCTGAATGGTGATTGGGTTGATGGCCTCGCCGAAATACAACAGCGATTCCTGAATCATCGTAAGCGTCTCAAGCGCATCCCTGAAACGCCGCTTGGTGAAGTTGATTGAATCGATGTGCGCCTCTCCAATCGTCACTTCCTGACATCCCACCTGATTAAGCGTGGTGGTCACGGATTGGCCGACAATGCCGTTTGAAATGTCAATGGTCGGGGCGTAGGGGTCGGTCAAATAGTCCTTTATCCCGATAATCCTTATATCCGTGCCGCTGGGCGCAAATTGGGTGTCGCTGAAATGGATATAGCCACCCACCACCAACTTTGGACTAATCGTTGACCAATTCGCCCTCGACCACATGGCCTGCAGCTTGCCCGTGAAGGTGAATTTTTGGTCCTCGTTGGCGTACAAATAGCGCACCGCCATCCTGAACATATCCCATGAGGCACCCTCCTTGGCGTTATTGTCGCAAATGTAGGATTGGGGCAGCATACAGCCAAATATGGCGTAAGTGTCAGGGGTATTTGGGTTTGGAATCCAAGTCGCGTTTGGCATGGTGATTCCATCATACTCAAACGGCACAATCTCAAAACGCCGCTCCGAATGGTGGTACTTGACATCAAACTCTTTTCCGGCCAGCATACCCGTTTGGAAAATCACCGTCATCGTTTCGCCCTCAATCAGGCAATCAGTATAGTTGAGGTCGTTGGGGATTGAGTTATCAATGAAATCATAGAAGTTGCGGCTGGCATCCACCACCACCACACTTGAAACCGTGCCGACCCTTGACGGGTAGCGGTCGGAGCAATCGATGGAATCCTCCTTCGATGAATCCGTACTTTCATCAATGCGCTCAATGTAATATCCCTGCTTATCCGACTTGTATGTCCGTGCCTTGGTGGAATCGAAGCCCGTTTCATCCTCGAATTTCTCACCGTCAAACTGAAGGGTTTGGTCGAAGGGCAGCATCAAATCAGGGTAGCCATAGGTCGAGCGGTCGATGTTGCGGTTGCCGCCCTGCACATACAGCCGCTTGATGGGTTGCTCGCCAACGGGGGTCGTGCGGCCAACACCAGGCACGAATCCGTTCCCCTTGCCATACGACAGCGGCAAAGGGGCGTTCTCGTTGTATTTCACGGGGTGAAGGTGAATGGCATGGTTCACGATTTCCCACTCCGTTTCAAACTCATCCGCAACCATCGACAAGGCCGCATCGCAATAGGTGTGGTTGAACTCAATCGTCTTGGGTGCCGTGTCGATGCAATCCCCAACGCTCCAAACGCCAGCCCCGTCACGGGCGTTCATGTTGGCCACAATCTCCGCGATGAACTCCGCTGGGGTGCTGCACATCGAGTATTTCAGCCGCCCGTCCACGGTGTTCCTCATCTTGTAGAGGCTCATATTGTCCTGATATGTCCCCATCGTCAGGGTGTACTCGATATTCCGTGTCCCCTGCTTCTTAATGTTCTGCGGCGACATCACCCTATAGGTTTCGCCCATATAGGTGCAATATGCACCCACGGGGATTTCGTGGTAGGTCGGCAGCGCGAACTTCAACACCAATTGCGGCCTCTGCATCAGGCCACGGCTCCGATAGCTGCTGTCATTCTCCTGAATCTGAAGGGAAACGATGTCCATCTCGGTGTTATCCCAATATAATGTAATCATGGCTCGGAAACTTGGTAAAGTGAATAGTCAATGGAATCCTTTTCAGCCCAACCCGCCTTGATGGTCGTTTGGATATGGGTGAAGATATGGGTCACAAAATCGGCCAGCACATCAACCTTGGTGAATGTGTGGTAAACGGGTTCCCCGTCCGCATCCTCGCCCAACTTGAACTTGATTGGCAAGATGGCACCCTCCGTTTCCTTCGCCAAGTCGTAAGCCGCCTTGAAATTGAATTCATTCTCGCTGGAGAGGTACACGGGTTTCCCGTTCCATTTCAGCCCCGTCAATATCACTTCATCGGTCTTGGCGTTCACCAAAGCCTCAATGTCAGCCCTCACCTCGGCCACGGTCGGGATATGGTCGTAGTCCTTGCGCCAATTCCAGCCACCAAGTTCGTCCGTGCCATACCCGTAGAATATCACGCAGTTCTTTTCACTCAATACGATGATGCCGTCCTGCGCGGCCTCGGCACCATACACCTTGCAAAATCCGTTTTTCATGGCTTATCTGATTTTTTTGTCTTTTTTTTGTTTCTAATACGAATAATTTTACTATTTTTGCGACCGAAATAAACACTTATTGAATGATGAAAGTAATAAATGTTATCGGTTTTGAGGGTCTGTATGCCGTCAGCGAT
Source organism: Bacteroidales bacterium (assembly GCA_017439405.1). Taxonomy (GTDB): domain Bacteria; phylum Bacteroidota; class Bacteroidia; order Bacteroidales; family F082; genus Limimorpha. The sequence continues at coordinate 24,204 of JAFSJF010000101.1, read as the reverse complement.
GAAGGCTGCGTATTCTCATTGAAAACAGGCAAGGAATTGAAGCAATCCACCGACAAACACGGCTATCTTCAAGTAGTCCTATCAAAAGAGGGTAGGCATTCCACAATCGCCGTCCACAAGGCCGTGTTCTATTCGTTCAATGCCTATCGGAAACTCACACGCACGGATGAATTGGTCATTGACCATATTGACGGCAATAAGCGAAACAACCGCCTTGAAAACCTTCGAAAGATTACAACGAGGGACAACACCTCACGCGCAAAGTCAAACAAGCATGGCAGGGGAGTGCATTACTACGCCAGCCTTGGCAAGTTTGGAGCCGAAATCAGCATCAACAAAACGCGCTATCATCTTGGCCTTTTCGCCACCGCTGAAGAGGCGGCATCCGCCTATCAATCCGCGCTCAACTCCTACAACACCGATGGCACATTGCCACCAAAGCGCGACCGTTCAACAAAACAGTGCAAAATATGCGGACAAACGAAGCCGATTGAGGACTTCTATCACATCAAAGGCCACGGCTATCAGACCTACTGCAAATCATGTCAAAGAGCATACGGCAAGAAACGCCGTGAGTTATTGAGGAATAAGGTATAAAGGCGCATTCGCATAAACGACACCGCCGTTCACGTTGGCGTTGTTATTCGCACGACCGACAACACGGCACCGCATGAGACCCTCTACCTTTTTTGTTCTATTTCATGGCATGGTGGGCGGTCGGGCGGTCTTATCAGACCGCCACGCCACACGCATATTCGCATATTCGCATTTCGTTTTCATACTCAATCCTCTATTTGTATCTGACCCCTGAAGGCAAGACGGGAACCGACACTCGTATACGAGTACGACCACGCATTGTTCTCACTCGCATAAACGACACCGCCGTTCACGTGGGCGTTGACACTCGCACGAACGACAACACGGCACGTTGAATCTGAATACCAATTACCATCGCAGTAATTTGCAACATAGGCCGATGTGTCGCTGGTACACTTCGAAGCAATCACATCGCAGAAGCGGCCATGCTTCACACGGGCGATGTTATTACCCGAGCCGCTGATGCCCTGAACGACACGTTCCGTGCCTCTTATCGGGTCGTAAATATGCCACTTGGCATTAGTCGGATATGAGCCGCTGGTAGTCATCTTGGCCTTGTATGCGGCCTCAAAGGTGCTTACATTCACGGCCACCATATCCATCCACTCATAGGTGCAGGCAAAGAACGATTCAAATCCAAGGCACTTGTTACCGTTGCCGCTGGTATTGGCCAAATTGGTACTGCTGGAATTTCCCGTACTATCCAAATAGCCCGTGGTGCCACCTGATGACTTTCCTCTACCTAACACCTTGGAGGAATCCCTATTCCCGTGGAATGAGAAGTAAAGGTTGGCAATCAACTTGCTCATTTCGTAATCGAATAGCTGGTACCCAGCCCCACGGCGGCGGGAAAGGTTTTGGAAATCCTTGGCCGTCCAGTTCATCGTGCCGGTCGGGGTGTTGGTCGGGTTGCCATCGTCATCGTAAACCCATTCCGATGAAGTGGTGTTCGTACCCGTGCCAACTCTCACCGTTGCGCCTGAAATGGAACGCAACTGCCTCAAAGTGTCAAGGGAAGCCTCATAGATGCCGCCCAAACACTCATCGCTTTCCACCCAATCAGGTTCAATGGCCTCGATGTTGTCACTATCAACGGCGATGGCCTCCAGCGCGTTGTTGCTGCTATTCGTGGCAAAGGCAAACCATTTCGCCCCACTTGGCACATCGATGAAGATGTATTCACCAATCACAAAGTCAAACAGCGAGCCAGCAATGGCCATGTTGTAGTGACTGATGATGACCCCCTCGGCATTCAGGAAACACGCCCCAATGGTCGCGCTGTTCAGCCCAGGCCAGCGCACCTGCTTCATCCCTTCCACGTCAATCTGATAGATGTTGTGGTTGGGTGTGGCCTGAACCACGCCCTCACTTTCAAGGGTGCTGGTGTTGTCGGTGATGTTCGCAACCATAATGGCGGCATTGCTCTGAAGCACAATGTTTGAAAGGGTCGCACGGGTGATGCGGGTCGCGGTACTCAACGGCTCATTCTCAAGCGAACTCCAACAAATGTACTTTTTCTCGTTCTTGAAGTCGTTGATACCCTTGTACCAGCAATGGGGAATCCTCATAAAGGAATCGTTGCCAACGCCAAGTACATCCGAGTAGTCGAACTCCGAGCCATCGGCATATTGCTTGTAATTGCTCTCACTAATCTTTTTGCCCTTGAACACGCCGTTAATCAAACGCCCGTTCACGGGGATAAGCCGCTGGCGTATCACGCTGATATGGCCATTCGGCACATAGTCGTTTTCATACTTATATCCCGTCTCATTGTCAAGGTTGCTGATATTGGCGGGGTCGTTCACGGCATCGTCAAACTCCACTGTGGTAAACTGCGCCTGATGGATGGTCAGGTCATTGCCGAAGAACGACCTCCACGAACTCAAAAGGTCATTATCCTTGAACTTGGTCAGTACATAGGTGCCAACGATGGCGGGTTTCTCCTGAGCCGTCAGGTTGGCATCCAAGCCCGTCAGCGGCAACTCGGCCAGCACGGCCAAATCGCTGCCGTCATAACTCACATTGACGGGTGCAGCCCTCACCACACGAAGCCCCGTCCCCGTAGTCTGCGAGATAACCCTCAACAAATCGATGGAACTGATTTTGGAGCAATTCTCAACAATCAGGGTAACAACGCTTGCTGGATTGGCCAGCACCAACCCCTGAAGGGTCAGGTTGGGCAGATAGCGCAGTTTCAGGTAGTTGTAGGTGGCGGGCAACTGCATCAAGGTAATCTTTGCACCGTCCGCAATGTCGGCACGGGTCAGTTGGCTACCAGCAGCGTAGAGGCTTTCAAGCCTCGGACACGAAGTGCAAACCACATTCGTAATCACCGTGTCCCTGATGTCAAGCACTTTCAGGAACGGCAATTCTCCCATGTTCACGCTGCTCAATAGGGTGTAGGCTCCAATGGTCAGGTTCACCTTGCCAACCTTGCCGATGTATATTTCCTCCGCAAGGGTCATCACCGAGAAATCGAAGTTGTTCGATAGGGTGATTTCCGAAAGGTCAATCATCGACATCCTATCCGCTTGGTAGATGTAAAGCAACGCGCCTTCCTCATGGCTGAATTGGGTAAAATTGTAGCTTTCCCCAGCCTCCAAATACACGCTCTCCGTCAGGGAGCCGCTTGAATCGTTGCCGATGCCAAAGTAGCCCGTCTTTGCCGCCGTGATTCGGATTTTCGCGCCGCTTGGAGCGTTCACACGGCCAGCCAGCACGCCGCTGAAAAAGTCGCCCACGCCATAGAAGCCGTCACGGATGCGCCACCTTCTTTCGATGAAGGCGGGCAACGAGGTCAGGCCAAGCCCCTGCAAGGCATAGAAATAAATATTGTCGGAGGTGGCCGTAAAATCAATGTACTTGCGTTCACCGTCATAGGACGATACTTTCTTCTGCCAACGCTTAATCCTCGCGTCCACGAAGAAATATTGCGCCCCTTCGGGCGAAAACGGCTTCAAGGTCTGACCGTCCACCGTGGTAGTGCATGACCTCATGGCCGATGCCACCGTCTTCAGCGACAGCTCCGTTTGGCTGCTATCCACATAGACGGTCTGCTGGAGATACATATTCCTGAACAGCACCGACATATAACCTGCATAGGGGTTGGTGTAGCCCGTTTGCGGGTCGGGCAGCTTATTGGGGTCAACCTCGGCATCCACCGTCTGACCGCCATCGTTATCCTTGCCGTTGCAGGTGTCGCAGTCGTACACCTTATTCAGGTACATCCTCATTGCCAGCATCCCCGTGGTGGTGTCGCTGGCCTCGTTGTTGGCATTGTAGTAAACGCCATCCACGACCTTGCAGCCGTCTTCAAGGAACCACATGGGCTGCATGTTCTTTGCCCTTTGGTCAACGGCAGCGTCATAGTCCGTGAAAATGCTATACCCGAAACACGAATACGGGGACGCATACTTGTAAAGGTCGGTTTTCCAAAGATTCAGTCGTGCCGCGCCTCCGTAGGTGTCATAATCGCACGAATCGCAGAACTTCATCCAGCGATAAAGGTTGTACGGCACTTTCTTACCCAGCGCGTATGCAATGGCCAAGTCGTCATCGTCAACAAGGCTTTCGTAGTAGTAAGTCCACGCGGGGACGGTCTCAACGGAAATGTCACCATCATCAATCAAAGCCTGAACCCACTTTGAGAACGAGGTGCTTGGTGCCATCATGTCAGCCACCGATGAAACGCCCTTGAACCAGTCCATGCCCTGATAGTTCAGCAGCTCGAAGCCCTCAACGGGATTCATCACCTTGCCCGTCACCGTCCACTTGCCGTTTGCGCCCTGAACCATCGAGCCTGATTTCTCGACCCATTGGCCTTCCTCATACATCATCACCTTGTAGGAGCTGCCGCAATATTGGGTCAGGATATAGGTCTTTGAGGTGTCGGGATTGCTGGCAAGGAAACGGGTCTTTTCCTGCGCAAGGGTCTCGCCATCATTGCCGTAGAACTCCGTGAAGTCGCCATAATTCAAGCATCCCTTGTTATAACCAGGCGTGTCTTTGAATCCCAATGCAACCTGCTCCTTCTTATCCTCTTTCCAATTGCCCTTGGCATGGAAATAGGGACTGCTGCCCGTGTCGCTCTTTGAGCGGTACATGGCCACGGGGAAGTTGGCCGTGGAATGGTTCATCGTCAGGCCTTCAAGTTCCAACGAACCCTTTTTCCAAGTACCGTCAAACGCCCTTTGCGCTGGGGTCAGGTAGTTGGCACCCAACGCCCTGAAGGTGGCGTTCATTTGGTCGCAAACGCCGCAGTCGTTGGCATTGGAGCTGTCGGAATAGTCCACCTTCACCGTGATAATGTCAACGGGGATTGAATCGTCATGGATTTGCACCTTATTGATAGCGGCCAGCGCAATTGCCCTTTGTCCTGCCGTGGTGGTCGGGTCGGGATTCAAAAGGGTGATGGTCGTGCCGCCCGTCTTATTCACCTTGTCGTAGGTTGAACCATTCTTGGCCGCAAGGTAGTAGCGGGGATTCTTCACGGGTCGCTTGGCCGAAGTCGTGCCTTGATTCCTCCTTTGCACATCGTCAGCCCTGAAGTTAGTCCAAGGCCGTTTCGGGTCGATGTAGTAGAGGGTCACATAGTTCTTTTGCTTGGTGCTGGTGGTGTTATCCAACGCCTCAATATCCGAACCGTTGTAGGGGCATTCGATGATGTAGGCCATATCCCTTTCCTCCAAGTCGGCGGCTTGCGGGCGCAGCTTCGTAGTGGTCACGCCTTGCTCCGTCACCTGCTGGGAGGCCATCACATCCTCAAAATCAAACTCCGTCACCATGTCGGCCGTGTTGGTCAGCTTGACGAGGTGGTTTTGGAAGGCTTGGTCGAATTGGAAATAATCATCCCACGCCAAGGCATAGCGCAGGTAGAAGTCGCCTTGCGTGCCGCTGAAAGAGATTTGCTTGTTTTGAATCAGGTTGCTTTGGCCGGCCACATAGCCGATGCAAGCCACCTCCTCACCATTCAGGTACAGCTTAATGAAGTAGTAGGTCGTTCCCGAGCGGGTCACTCCGAGACCTTCGGCGGCTGGCTCCACCACCACGGCCACGGTGTTCATTTCGTCCTGCTTATAGGCTCTTTCCTCCGCATGGTTGGTCAAGCCGGTGCTGCAATAGATGCCCACCACCTTGCCCGTCACATAGAAGCCCGCGCCAACGCCATCGTTGAAGCACTCCATCAATACGGCATCGTCATCAACGAGGTTCTTTGCGGCAAAGGCAAACTGAATGGCCATTCCATTGCTCTCAATCGAAGTGGGCTGGAACGGGTGATGGTCAAGGGTGGCCGTCACATCCTCCGCAATCCTCAAGCACTTGTCGCCCTTGTAGGTGATGAAGCCCGTGGTACTCCAATTCGAGCCGTTCACCCTGATATGGTAGCCGTTGCTCTCTATCTCATGGCTTGCCTCGTCATTGCTTCGGTTGGAAAAATCGAAGGAATAGATGGCACCGCTTTTCAGCACCGCGTCAATCACCGAGCCGTTCACTTGGAAAACGGCATTCACGCCATACGAGGCACCGCAACCCACTTTGATGATATGGCTGAAAGTGCCATCGGAGGCCACGCCCGAAACCTGATGGGTATAGGTGTAGGCCGCCGACCGATAGGCCGTGTGGCTTTGAACGGCCACACCGTCCAAATACACCGTGGCGGTCGGTGCCGTGTCCCTTGGGTCATAGACTGCATAATTCAGGACGATGGTCTCATACAGCTTCACCACGGCGTTTGCGGTCTCACACAACCAGCTTTCCACCACCAACGGCACGGTGCTGGTCTCATCGATGACAAACACGCCCGTATAGAGGTAGTTGCCCACCACGCCCGAAGCCACATCAACGCCGTGAATCCTGATTTGGTAGGCACCATGCGCCAGCACATTGCCAAGGCAGTTCTGCGGGTCGATGGTGATGCTGTGTGAATAGGTGTCGGTAATCACCGAAGTACCCAGCGACCGCCATTGCCCGTTGAGGTAGATTTCGGCATAGGCCGTGATACCTCGGTCACTCGCATTGCTGGCAAACTTATACATCGGAATGCTCTTTGGGGAGCCGCCAGCCACCAATGCCGTGCTTTGGGTATATTGAAGGGTCTGCACGCTGCTGATGGTCACATCAACGGCCGTAATGTTGATGTTTCTGCTACCCGTGTTTCCTGAATCGTCAGTGGCCACGCAACGGAACCGCCTCGTTCCGGCCGTTGCAAAGTATTGGGTCACATCCATCAAAAAGTCGTAGGTACTCATCGAGGCCGAAGATGCCTGATTGAAGTTGAAGGTCTGCAAAAGGGTGTTGGTGTCGCGGTCGTACAGCTCAATCGTCATAATCGTGTTGGCCTGCTCCGTGCTGCCTACCATCGTCACCGAGCGCACCGCCGCCCTCAATATGAAGGTGCCGCCCGCGCTGCCATACAGCGGGGAACTTTGGAAGGCCAGCGAGACCACCGTACCCGTGCCGCCGCCGCCACCCGTGCCGATGGGGAACTGCACTTGGTCGCCTACGGGCTGGTTGCCAGCGTTCACCATCTGCAACTTCACCACGCCCTCCGTCTCGGTATCGACATCGATTCCAGCGGGAATGTACTCATACGCGCCACCCGTGGAAAAGGCATCTTCGCCATCCTCGGCTGGCGTGTCGGAGGTCTCGACATGACCGCCGCCACCGCCAAAGTCAGCCCACAATCCCGTTTCGTTGAAGTCCGAAACGTTACCCTTGAACTGCTTCGTTTCCCATGTGTTTTCGGCGGTCTTATAAGTGATGACCAATCCGCTCATCCTATAATCCATGCCCGTGGAGTTGCCCAATGCCACGATGGCCGCAATGGCCGTCTGCAGGTTGTAGAAACTCGCGCCGCTGGGCGACCCGCAAAGGTTATCCACGTTAATAAGGGTTTGCTTCACATCGCTGCCAAGGGCTTTCCAAGAGGTTTCCTCACCCCAAGTGCCGCCGTTGTACTGCCAATTCTCTACCGTCCCGTTGGCATTCTTGAAAACCAGCACCAAACCAGCCTTTTTCAGCAAGGAGGCATTGGAGAGGCCAGCCACATGGGAACGAGCCGCATTCAGGGTCTGAATGGTGTTGCCGCCGCTCACGTTCACATTGAAGAAAAGGAGGCTGGCATACACATCGCTCGCCAGCTTGCCCATCCCAACGGCCTGACTGCCAATCTTCGCACCCGTCACGGCTCCGTCAGCAATCTTGCCCGTACCAACGGCACCATCAGCCAATTTCGATGCACCCACGGCACCGTCCGCAATCTTCGCCATCGACACCGCGCCGCTTCCGATTTTCGCCTCCGAAACAGCCCCGTCAGCGAGTTTCCCGCCCGTCACTGCATTGTCGGCTATCTTCTCGGTCGAAACCGCGCCTGAAGCGATTTTTGAACCTGAAACGGCATTGTCCGCAATCTTGCTTTGGCCGACCGCGGAATCCGCAATCTTGGAACCAATGACCGCGCCATCCGCAATGTGTCCTGAACCAACGGCACCCACGCCGATTTTGGTCGATGTCACCGCGCCATTGGCCAGCTTGGGAGTGGTCACGGAACCATCGGCCAAGGCCATGTTGCCAATGGCACCTTCGGCCAACTTGTCAGCCGTCACCGCCCCATCTTGGATTTTGTCGGTCGAAACAGCGTCATCGGCAAGTTTATCCTCCGTCACCGCCTCATCCTCAATCTTAAGAGTGGTGACAGCATCGTCCGCCAACTTATCCTCGTTCACGGCCTCATCCGCAAGTTGGTCACGGTTCACCGAATCGGGGGCAATCTTATCGGAGTTGATGGCATTGTCCGCAATCTTCGGCCTCGTGACTGCGCCGTCCTGAATCATTTCGGTTGTCACCTCCAAGTCATTGAAGGCCTCTTGCAGGTCGTCAAGGTCTTGTGCCACATCGTCAATCTCATGCGCCAAGGAATTGAGCATCTGCCCGATGGGTATCTTTACGCTCTCATCGTTTTCGTCAACGCCAATGGTGAATAGGTTGGTCAATACCGAACTCAATGGCAGTTCCGAAATTTTCTTTGTAGGAGTATCTGACATAATAAATTGATATTAAAGGGTTAAATCCTAATCTTGATGTTGTAGTTGATGTTGCTGCCGTCATTCTCGGTGATGACCAATTCCTCACGCTCGGTTTCAAGCAACAGCCACGAACTGACGGGGTGCCAATCGGTGAAGGTCAAGACCACGGAAAACTCGCACCACACTTTCCCGCTGGTCAGTATGTCAAACCTCGTTATGCTGTTGCTCTTATAGAAACAATGGTAGGTCATATCGATTGGCCTGAAGGTGAATGTCCGCAACCCAGGCGCAAGGAGTATTTGGTACAAAGCCCCGTATCTTTCCCAAAACTCATCTATGTCGGCGGCTCTAACGAACAGCTTCAGGGTCACATCCTTCGACTTCCAATGCACATCGCCGTTGCTGTCGTAACTCACACCGCTCATGTTCTTTGCCGTGATTTTCAGGTTCTCACGCACGTTGGGGGCTTTCCTGATGGAATCGTCAGTACCGCGAAGCACATACATACCGAACCGCGAGAAGTCGATGCCGTCAATCTTGTAGCCGCGCTGCACCACCTCACTCTCGCCCAGCTCGTAGGGGTCGCCTTTCAACCCCGCTGGGAAGTCATCGGCAAAGGTCAGGGTCATCTTTCCCAGCCTGATATAGGATGAAAAGGAGCCGTTGGAAACCAGCCTCAAATTCCGCTTGATGTCCAAGTCCTTGAAATCAAACTCATGGTAAACGCCATCCGAAAGGGCAAGGAACAGATCCTCCGCCCATCTTACGTTCTTGATGCAAAACTGGATTTGGAACTGCCTCCCGTCAAGCATGGGGTTGGCCAAATCCGCCTCGATGCCGTCAAACTCCGGCCAATCGGTTTGCTCGATTTTCTTGAAGACGGGCATTTGGAGCAATTGCCGATAGCCGTTCCGCTCCACGAAAACGCCGTACTCGACCATCGCGTCCAATTCGTCTATGAATAGTTTGTTTGTGTATCTCATCGCAATACTTTTGCATGGTCAGACTTTTTGATTTCCACATTGCAGGTGCCGTCCGTGTCAATCTTCACCACCGCCCAGCCCGAAGCCTCAACGGTGGCCTTCGCCCCGTGCATCATAACCAGCCGCTTGGCCTTCAACTCATCGTATTTCAGCACGGCCACGGTATTGCCCACCAAAAAGGCCTTTTCGGGGTTTTCAAGGGTGATTTGCCCAGCATCTATGTAAACCCCCAACTTGGCGGGCTGATACCGCTTGAACTTGCGGAAAACGGCCAAATCGGGGAAGCCACCGCCCAGCCTCGTCATAAACTCGATGCCCTGTTGCGTGAACATCAATGCCGCCAAATCCTCAATGCTCTCATCGCCCTTGAACATTTGGCAAGCGTTCAACTTTCCGGCAAGTTCGAAGTCGCCCTTGCCCTCTTGCATCCTTGCGGCCTTGGCCTTCGCCTCCAGCCATTTCCTTTGTGCATCCCTAATCTCTTTCATTGCCTTAACCCCTTATCCTGATTCCGTTCCTTTGTATGTCGTCAATCGTGTTCTCGATGTTCCTCACACGGTTGCCCATATTGTCCAGCTTGTTGTTGGCCTCGTTGGTGTTGGCCTCGATGCCCGTCACCCTATCCAAAATAAGGGAGGCCGTGCCATTCAGTTCCTCCAGCCCTTGAACAAGGCTGTAGGTGTGGCCTTGAATGGTGGTCAGGCGGGCGTTGTTCTCATCAACCGAATCCTGCGAGGCCGTGGCGATGCCACGCTGGGAGCCTTCGCGCTCCGCGTCACCGTACAAGAATTCCTTGATATTATCGGGCAGTTGTTCCCAAATCGCCTGAAATTCCTCGCCAGCGTTCAATAGGCTGTTGGCAAAGTCAGGCATCGATGCAATCACGGCATCCATATTCAGGCCATCGGCATCAAACCACTGCTCCTGATAGTCATCTATGATTTTGGCAATCTTTTTTTCAAGGAAACTTTGCACCAACATTCGCCTGATGATGTCGGCAACAATCTCGTTGGTCTTTTCGCCCCATGCCTCCATTGCATCCTCTCCTTGGGAAACCGCATCAAAGAAGGCGTTGCCCAACTGCGAGGCAATGTCATTGGCCGAACTGCCCAAGACATCCTCAATGATACCAGCGACAATCTCCGCAGATTCTTGGGCGTTTTCTTGGATTTGCTGGTTGTTTTCCTCGATTTCCTTCTTTTTCTTTTCCGAATCCTTGCCTTCTTCAAGTTCCTCATTCTGCTTTTGCAAGTCAATGGTCTGCTCGGCAAGTTTCTTCACATTGTCGTAGGCAATCTTGTATTTCTCCGAACTCAATGCCCTTGTAGCGGAATAATCGACTTGAGCCCAATTTTCGGCAAGTACCTCGGTGGCCTTCTGCATTTGTTCCTCCGTCAATATGCTTTTGGCCATTGCCTCTTTCCATACGGCTTGCTGGCGAAGAGATTCGTCCATTTCGGGGTCTTGGTTGGCATAGTACTCTCTCCAAGCGGCATCCGCTTCAGCGGCGGCTTGTATGTAGGCATCGGAATATTGCTTCACATACTCCAAAGCCTCCGCAAGTGCCTCTTTTGTTTCTGCAACGGTGTCACGGTACTTTTCTTGGAATAGAAGCACATCGCTGTTTTGGATTTCCCATTCAAGGGAATCAATCCTATCTTGAAGTGCCTTGATGCGCTTTTCCGATGCCGCATTATTGCTCACAAGATTGGCAATGGCCGTTGCCACCTGCAAGGCGGCTGAAATCACGGTCAGGATGACCGATGCCTTTTCAATGGTCGAGATTGCCGTGGCACCGGCGGCGGCAGCGGCGGTCGAGCCTTGAGCCGAAGCCGCCACGGCGGCCTCAATGCCCGTGGCAGCACCCTTGCCAACATCCGCAAGGGCGTTGATTACCGATGAGGCGGCATCGATAATCTCATCCATGAAGTCGATGCCCTTTTCCATGCTGTCAGCCAAATCCTTGGAGAAAACGGCCGCAAGGTTTTTCGCATTGGTGCCTACACCACTAATCACCGAGCCGCAATTCTTCAACTGCGTGGCAAAATTGCGGTAAGCCGCCGTCAGGTTGTTTCGCCCCTTGATGACATTGTTCTCGGCTTTCACGCCCCTTTCCTCGGCTTGGTTCAGCTTGGTTTTGGCTTCGGCCATTCGGTTTTTGGCCTCAATCATTTCCTCGCTATCCTCCGTTAGGTCGCCGTTCATCATTTCGGCCTGAAGCTGGTTGTAGTATTCTTGGGCGGCATTGTACTCATTTTGAGCCTCATTAAGTCCCTGCTGTGCAGCGGCTACCTCGTTCAAGGCGGCAACCAACTCCGTCTTTGCCGTCCCGATGTCCCTCAACGACTTGTGCATGGCCTCAAAGGGGTTGCGGCTGGCGATTTCATCCTCCATCCGCTTCATTGCCTCCGTGAAGTCCTTGATGGTCTCGGTGTCCATCGATTCCTTGTGTTGCTCAAAATAGGCTCTAATCCTATCGAGGTTAGCCCTCAACGATTGGATGGACTGGTTGTCAAGGTCGCCGAAAACGCTGTCCCAATCAATCAGGTTTTTGAAATTCTCGGATTTCAGGGAAGCGAATTGATGTTCCATCTGTTCAATGGCCTTGTCCATGAATTCAGGCGGTATGGAATTGCTTGCGAAACGCGCAAACCAATCGCGCTCCAATTTCTCCAGCTTTTGGGTGGTTGTGCCAAACTCATCAATCCACGAATCGTTATACCTTTGCGTTATGTTTGCAATCTCACGCTCGCCATTTTCTGTGATTTGTGCCCTTCGTTTGTAGTACATTTCCGCAATCTCGCCGCCCTCGTTGAGGATGTCCTTCATATAGTCATCCTCCGATTTCTTTCCGGCTGACGATTGTTCCCACCCCGATTCCGTGGCACCATCACGGCTCATGTATTGCGCCTTCAGCATTTCCTTGCGTTGCTTTGCAAGGGCGCGGAGTTGGTTTTCCCAATCCTCCAAACGCCGCTCAGTGGCCACACGGGATGCCAACAGTTCTTTCCCCAATCCCTCCGCTTGAGCGTCTATTATCCCTTGGGTTATTTCCTTTTCGGCATCGGCCATGAACCTCTTTACGTTTGACTTGTAATCATCCATAGCCTTCTTAATCTCTGATGCCGCCTTTTTCGGGTCGAAATTGGATTGGGGATGGAAGTCAAGCCCGTTATCGCTTTTGAAGGTGGAGATTTCGGCCTGCAATTTATTATACTCATCCTCCCACTTCTTCACATTGTCCTCGGCGGCTTTAATGGCTTCCTGAGCGGCTTTTTCGTCGCCCGATTTGCTTCGCCACCATTTCTTGAACTCGCCATTTTCAGCCATTGCCTTCACGTCCATGAGATTGATGTAGGCTTCGGTGTATTTGTTCAATAGGGCTTGTGCCTTGGCCTCAAGCAACATTGTTTGGCAATATGCCTCGCCTTTTTCCTTCAGTACGGCCAGCCACTCGCCACGGCTCTTGTGATAGCCCATTGTTTCGCCGTACTTGGTGTTAAGGTCGGAAACAAGTTTCTTTTCCTGTTCCTTGGTTCCGTTGAACCTTTCAAGGGCGGTGATATTGTCGTTGATGCCCACCTTTGCCTCGATGTAGGCTTTGTTGGCATCCTTTACCATTTCCCTTTGTTCCTTGGCGGCTTCTTTGGCCTCTCTCGATTTCTTTACGAAATGGGAAACGACACCAATGAGCGCACCAATGGCCGCTGCAATCCATCCGAAAACGGGAATCGACTTGATGGCCGCACCAACCATCCTGAATGCCCCAGCAAGCCCGATATTGGCCGCTGTGCCGGCGGTAGCGGCAGCGGCATTCGCCCCGGTAGCCGCCGTATCCACCACCTCGGCTGAAGCCGCACCTCCAGCGGCTGCGGCTTTGGCCTCTTTGGCAGCTGCTTCGGCGGTGGTTGCCTCTGCGTTGGCCACCTCTGAGGCGGTGTTGGCGGCAATGGCTGTGGCCTCCGTTGCGGCTTCGCCAGCACCCACGGCAAGCAATTTGTTCCACCATTCTTTTAGCCCATTCAGGGTTACAAGCCTAAAGGCCGAATCCTTGTCAAGTGTGGCTTGCACTTGCTGCAATCCCATAGTGATAGCCATGAGGGATTGCACTTTCAACATAATTTTCTGCAAATCCTCGTTCTCTCCAGCAAATAGGGAAACCGCGCCTTGTGCAGCCGTGAAAGCACCCGAAACGCCGCTCAATCCTGAAATGATGCCCTGAAATCCCTTTTGGTCATGGGCAAGGATTGTAGCTTGGTGTGTTGCATCAGCCCAAGCGTCAGTCAACTTTGCGGCCTCGGCTTGTATTTTCCTATATTCATCGGTATTGCGCTGCCCAGCGGCTTCCATTTCAACGAGCGCATCCTTCAACTCTCTGATTCTTTGTCTCATCGACACATGGGAAGGCTCGGCTTTCTTCAGTTCATCAGCCGCTTTTCTGGTGGCATCGGCACTCTTTTTAAGTTTCCCCTCGTATTCGGAGAGTTCGCCAGCCACTTTGTCGGTCGTACTCATCAACTTCGTGCGTAAGGCAATCAGTTCCTTGATGGTCTTACGCTTACGGTCGAGCTGGCCGTATTCCTCATCCTTGCCGCTTTTGAAAGCATCGTCCATTTCCTTGCCAAGGCGGTCGTACTCTTGCTCAAGTTGCTTGATTGCCGCCTTGCTCGATTCCATCACATAGTTGATGTTTTCAAAGGCATCCTTAACCTTATCCAAGGAATCAACATTGGCAAAACTTGCCAAATCGACCGCTGGAATGTTACTGATGAAGTCATGCAATTCCATTCCTTGCGCCTCGGCCTTTTCGCCAATCTGCTGTATTCTTGCAATGATTTCGTTTTGTGCCTCATCGAAGCCGCTCATATCCACGGCGGTTCCGAAACTCAAAGTGCCGTCAATGTTGCCGTCAGTGTTCATGCTTTTACTACCTCCTCATCTTCAAAGTCGTTGAATTTGTTGAAATTGTCAGGATTGTTGGCATCGAGGCTTTCATCAAAGAGCGGCTTGTTTTCATCCTCCGTCTCGTCATTCGGCATCGGCATCGCCCTTGAATACATGATGGCGTTCTTATAGCTTATGTCGTACAACGCCTCCTTATCCGTCATGCCGAACATCTTGGCCACTCCAAGCACGGTAGCCCAAATGCTGTCGTTCAGGGATTTGCCACTTCCCTTGTTGGCTTTAGGATGTTTGCCTCGCTTAGGGAAGTGATAATGGAGAAAAAATGCGCCACCTCCGCATCCTGCAACCTCGTGATGATGCAGTTGAACACGATGGACGGACGCACATTCAGGGCGATTTCACGCGCAAGAGAGGCTTTTTTGTCAACGGTCACTGTCTCGGTCACCGTCTTAACTTTCTTGCGCCTGAAAACGCCAAGGAAACGCTCATATTCCACAATTTCCTTCTCGACCTCTATATCCTCCGTCAAATGACCCGCACCCAATATCAGGATGGCGAGAAGGTCGGCAACGGCGTTGAAGTCCTTGGCATAATGGAGCACCGAGTAAACAATCTGCTCCTTCGGCACTTTCTCAACCACGGGCATCGTTGAAATCAATTCGGAAACGAGAATCAAGGTGGCCATGCAAGGGTCGCCCAACGGATAGACCTCGCCGCCAATCTCTATGCTGTCGGTGGCCTTTTCAAGTATCGCAGCCGCCACCCGCTGCTCGATGGTGCGTTCCATTGTGGTATGAATTTGATGGGTAGCGGGAGAGGGACTTGAACCCCCGACCTTCGGCTTATGAAACCGACAAGCTGCCAACTGCTCCATCCCGCCGTTGTGCTGGTTTATCCTACCTACCAGCAAAAGGGTGTCTAATTCCACTCGCCAAATCAAATGTCCAACAAAAAAAGTACGCGTATGCTCAATAGGTTAGCCGCCTGCGGACTGAGACTAAGCCCAATCCTCGGCCTTCACCTTGAACTTCTTGTACAGTTCGCCATCCTCGCAAGCAAGGATTTTGAAGGTCAAGTCCACGAACTGGCCTTCCTCTTCCGAAGAGCCAGGACGGAACGACACATGGGTACGGCGGGCTTTGATGCCAACGGCACCGATGTTTTTCGGGGTCAGCTTCACGCTGAAGTCCTTCGACACAACATTGGTCTTCACGGTCAGCTCGCCATCGTTGTCACCCGTACCAACCTCGGCACCCGTGAACATCGATTCCACCTTGTAGGACATTTCCTTCACGCGGGTGGTCAGGGTGATGACCGGCTCGCCTTCTTCCTCGGCTACCACAACGCCGCCCGTGGCGACTGCGGTAAGCGACTCGCCGTCTTCTGCGGCAAGTGCGGTCGATTTGTCGTTGATAACGCCGATGTCGGTCAGCGTTGCGGCCATCGCATCGTTGGCTTCGGTCTCACCGACCTCAATCTTGCACTTCGACCAAGACATGATAATTTTACTCATAGTGTTATTGTGCTAATCGGTTAAACTTAATTCTTGCGTAAATCAAATGTTGCTCTATATTCTCAATGGCAGTTGACCTCGGCGAGCCGTCAGTCTGCATCCAATACTCGGTGTTGTCGTTATTGTCAACGAAACCGCGAATCAGCTTTTCCAACTCATCCACACGGGTAATGTCCTCAACCTTGCGCCCGTCATTCCCAAATGGGATGTCAGGCACGTAGATGTTGATGATGACCACGCCGCTTTGGATTTGTTCGTCAAGCCCAGCGAGGAACTTCACCACCAAATCCTCCGTGTCGGCATCGGCGGGTCTCATTTCGGGGCGGTAAACCGTCCCCCTGATTCCACGACCGAGCTCGCTCTCACGGATGAAGGTGAAGAAATCACGCTCGACCTGCTTTTCCGTCTTGATTCCGCTGTTCATTTCACGATACCGTTGTTAGTCAGATGTTTCCTTATGAGGCTCTCCATCAACAGCTCTGCGGTGGTAAGCACGTCCTTGTGACGGACATTCTCCACATACGCGGCGTAATTCATTCCGGCACAAACTATCAGTACAATGCCCGTGGGGAACTTCGCCTGAAGCTGGGTCAAAAGGGCTTCGGCGGCGGCGGGTCCGTCCGACCCGTCACCCTTCGGCCCGCTGTACTGCTTCGATGCGCCCTCAACAACGGCTTGGCCGTCCTTCAGCACAACATAGCCGATGGAGCTGCGAAGGTTGCCCGTCACATCGCCCCAGTCGCCGGGATGGGGGTCGCGGGCTATCGTAACGCATTTCTCGCCAATATCGGTGAAACGCTTGACGAGTGCGCGCTCCAGCTCCTCCTTGCGCTTCAGCAACGCCCGGTTGACGGCCTTGTAGTCGGTGGTGTTCACCACAACGCCCTTGTACTTGCCATGTGTAGTCGTCACCTTTGCCATAGCTCACACGATGATCTGAATACGTCCGACAGTGACAAGAGGCTCAACGGAAATCACCTGGAACTCGCCCAAATCCTCCCCAAGCCGCTCCAGCTTCACCCTCTTTGCTGCAAAGTGTTCACGGTACTCTACCAGCACCGTGAACGAGGCGTGGCGAAACTCGCCGTCCTCATACTTTCCTTTTCGGGTGTCGCTGTTGGTCTTGACTGAACAAGGCACGGGGTCGCTCCATGACACTTGCGCCGCCACGGGTTCCCCGTACTCGTTCACCTGCTCGTTTCCGGTGAGGGTCTGATATTTCAGGCTTCCGTTGTACCTCATGCCGCTTACCATCTATGAGAACAATCCTCAATAACCCTGATGTAATCGCCCAAAACCTCATCCGCATCGAGGCCGTAGATGTTGCACCAATACTTGATGCTCTCTTTCACGGCCTCATCCCTGACGGAGGTCGAAACCCCGTTCTCGTTTCGGCTACCCTCCACATAGCCCATCACCAGCGACACGGCCACCTTGAAGATGTTCGGGTCTTTGGGTGTGGCGTTTGCGGCGGGGTCGATGCCCTCGTTGAAAAGGGCAAGTTCAAGGGTGCCTTGGTCAGGATAGAATGTGTTCGCAATGGCGTTACACAAATTCCTCAATGCGGTCAGGTTATTCATGGGTCAGGTACGGGATTTGAGGGTGTAGATTCCGTTCATTTCCGTGATGACGGGCAATGCCAAGACCTCGGCCTTGGTGAACTCCACGCCGTTGCTGCCTTGGGTCTCGCCAACACCCCACTGCGACACGCGGACGCGGCCGTAGTTGGAATAGGCAACGCCAGGCTCCGGCTTCAGCTCGTTGTTCGCCCAAGCGTTCTTCACCACACCCAGCTTTCCAGCGGGGATGAAGACCAAGTTCTTTGCGTTCCACGGGCTGTAAGGGGTCTTGTCTTGGCCGTTTTGGATGCGCACCTGACGGCGGATAGGCTCGAACACGGGGAACGAGTTGGCCGTCATGTAGGCGTTCAGGTCGGCAAGCTGCACCATCCTTGCGGATTTGTCGGTTCCCCAAACCATCTGCTTGATTTTCTTGGAACGGCAGATGTAGGAGATAATGGCGGGGGCGCAAAGGATGCGGTCGAAAACAACCTTGTCCTGCGCGGCATCGATGATGCCTTGGATGTCATCGAAGCAATCCACCGTCTCGAGGTTGGCATCAATCCACTGAATCGTGGCCGAAGCGATGTTATCGGCGGGCTGGTTGTAGTCAATCAGGCCACGGGCACCGCCTTCGGGGTTGGTGGTTTCGTCAAGGGTGAACTTGCCTTCGTTGGACATGGCACCCAAGAAAATCATGTCCAACTTGCCCAGCACACCGCCGACCACGGTCGAAACATCGCCCCACATCAGTTTGATGAGTTGCTCCGTCTTCGCCTTGTCGGGCAGCGACTTGCTGTCCAAGATGGCCAGCACCTTACGATAGTCCTGAATGGTCATCGGCTTGGTCAGCGCATGGTTCAGCAAGGCCTCCTTCATGGTCTGCATACCTTCAGTGCCAAGAATGGCCTCCTTGGCATCGGTGCCGATGGTCGGGGCGGCGATGGTGATGTTGTACTGACCAATCAATTCCTCGAAGTTCAGGCCGATGGAAGGCACATCCCAATCAAGGAAACGCTCAAAGATGACATTGTCAAACAAACGCTTGTTCAGCTCGGTGGCCGTGTCGAAGCGAACCTGCACATTGCGGGTCAGTTCGCCAAAAAGGGAAGTGATTTGTTCGTTCATGGCTCGTTACTGTTTAATGAACAAGATGTTCGGGTTAGCTTTCAGGCAGCAGCCGTTCATCCAATCATCCAGCAGCGGGAAGTTCAGGCTGGGATAAAGGACAACGGCTTCGTAGGCGGCATCGATGGTCGGCAGACCCTTGCCGTCAAAGGTCTTCACGGCTCCAACAATCATGTTGGGCGTGTACTTGGGCTTGGCAAGCTGCAACTTCACATAGTCGCCAGCGGCCAGCGTCTCCTCGCCAAGGTACGGGGTCACTTGGTTCAGCTTGATTTGGGTCGAGGTCGGGTTGGCGGTGTCGTTGGCCACGATGGTCAATGCGCCTTCGTCACCCGATTCGGCATCGATGTACCCGTAATCGATGCTCTCTGCCAGCACATCGTCCTTGGTAAGGCCGGTGATTGCGGCTGAAAGGTTCAGCACATCGTAGTCGGCATTCGAGGTGTCGATGCTCGACACGGTGACGGTCTTGTCATTCTTGCCGACCTTCATCACCACATCGCCAGCGGCAAAAAGATGACCCTTGCCAATGCGGGGCTTGGAGGTGGTGCCGCCGTTCAGCACTTTGGCAACCTTCACCACGGCGGCCTCGAGGGTGTCGAAAAACACCTCGACCAGCGTACCGCGATTCAGCACCGTACCCGTTGAAATGGTGTTCTTTGGCTTGAAGCCGCCAGGCAGCATCTTGCACTCACCACGCCAAATTTCGGGGGTGTGACCCTTGTAGGTCGTTCTCTTAAATTCGATAGGCATTGTTACTGCGAATTAAAGGGTGAATAATTACGGATGCCTTACTTGTCGGGCAGGGTTTCAGCCCACGACTTTGCCGCGGCCTTCATTTCATCGTTAGACCCAGCCTTCACCGATGCCGCATCCTTTGGCATCAGATTGTTGCTCACCAATTCCTGCTTGAAAGCGGCCAACTCCTTGGCGACATCGGCATCATCGGCGATGGCGATACGCTTCACGAGGTAGTCGGGGATTCCAAGTTTCTTGGCTTCGGCGGCGATGAGTTCGTTACGCTCGCCCTTGGCCTTTTCGGCTTTCAGCGCATCGTTCTCGGCCTGCAGTTTGTCCATCTGCTCCTTGAACGGGGCTAATTGCTTGGCGACAATGGCGGCGATGCCTTTGTCATCGTCATCGTCATCACCCTCATCCCCATCGTCCTTTTTCTTTGGCTTTGGGGTCTGATTGCGCTTGCTGGTCTTCCTTGTGATTTCGCCCTGCATCAGCTTGGCGTAAGGTACAAGCGAATCCGCAGCATTCTTGATTTCCTCATCGGTTGAGGTGTCGGTAAGGCCTTGCGACCCGATTTCAGCGAGTTCGTCCAATGCCTTTTCGGTTAATCCCATGTCCTTGCACAGCTCGGAAATGGTCTTACGTAATTTTGTGTTCATACTCAATTATTTTGAATCAATCGGCGGCAAAGGTAAACAGATTTTCCAATATGATACCTAACAAGTACCAAAAAAATGTTGTTTTTGGTTTTCTTTGGTGTCACAACATCGGAAAACATACTAAAAACCAGCATGATAATACCACTAAATTTCGCTTTTGCATAAGTACCTAACAAGTTACAACTTGCACATTATTAAACACTTGCACCGAAAAAAAACACGGCGAAACACTTGCATCTTTCGGAAAATCCGTATCTTTGCACCCTCAAATCGCTTAATCATAATCACTATGTGCCAAATTTCAAGAGAGACCGTCAGGCGCGCCAACAGGAGGATGATCGCTGGTGTTCCGTCTGCAAGGAAAGCCCGTACAACCGTCTTGGACGACGGAAGCGTTGTCATGTCGATAGCGGCAAACGGCAAGGTTTACAGCCAAACCCTCACCAAGGACGAAATCCGCCAAGCCTACGGCAGGGCGTTGGCGAAAAACGGCATGGGTCATGGGGCGAAACTATAACAACAATATAAAACGCAACCGAAATGGAAACGATAACCATCACCTTCAACCCCAACAGCCCCTTCGCCACCAGCGTTGAGGCGTTCCTCAAGACCGTGCCGCACGGCGTGAAGGTCAGCAAGGAAATGAAGCCCGCCCGCAAACGCCGCACGAGGAAGGAACGCTTCCTCGCCAGCCTCACCAAGGCGGCAAAGCAGGCCGAGGAACTCGCATCGAAGCCCCACAAGAGCTACAGCACATCGGAAGAACTCATAGCCTCCATCTTCGATGATTAAGCTCACGCCCACGCCCGACTTCAAGGCTTCGGCCAAACGCCTCGCAAAGCACTACCCATCGTTCAAGGACGACCTGAAGGCACTTACCGACTCGCTTCAGGAAAACCCCGAACAAGGCACACCCCTCGCCGGTGGATACCGCAAAATCCGCATGGCCATCACCTCGAAGGCAAAGGGCAAGAGCGGCGGCGCAAGGGTGATTACACTGAACTGCCTTGTGAAAGAGAAAGAGGGGGAGATATTCCTCGTGAAGGTGTACGACAAGAGCGAAACCGAAAGCGTCACCCTGAAGGAAATCCGCAAGGCACTTGCCACCCTCCAGCACCTGAAATAAGCAAACTACCTATCAAGCACCCCCGAAAAAAAATCAAAAAAATCCGCTTTTTTTCAACAAATCGCCACATTTTCCCGAAAAACACTTGACTGCAAAGTATTTTTCCCGACCTTTGCGACCCGAACAAGTACCCAACAGATACCAAAACCACACAAAATAAGGTATCTATCAGGCACTTCCATCGGACGGCGCACGAAAATTTTTGTTGCGCGTACCAAAAAAAGCCGTATTTTTGCGTCCGACTATCACACATACCATCGGGGCAAATCACACGACTTTATTTTGAACCGATAAACGGCAACGCCTCTACGGTGGCAGCAACGGAAACGCCTGCAACCATCAACGCCCTGCGTATGTGGATAGTCACACCTACGGGGGCGTTGCTTTTTGTCGCAATTCTTATGAAGATGACTAACAGTAAGAATGAGACGGCGGGAGAGACCGCAATGCAAGAGTTCACCTACGAAGGTAGTACTATCACCTTCGCCAAGGGCGACAGCGTAATTGTCAACGCCACGCAGATGGCCAACAAGTTCGGCAAACAAGCCAAAGACTGGCTTAAAACGCAGCAATCCAAAGAGTTCCTGAAAGCCTTAAGCAGTAGGAGAAAAATCCTACTGACTGATTTAGTGCAAGTTATAAACGGTGGTACACAGCGAGGCACGTGGATGCACGAGGATGTAGCCATCGAATTTGCCCGCTGGCTTTCCCCGATGTTCGCCATTTGGTGCAACGACCGCATCAAGGAACTCGCCCGCGAAGGCGTTGCAACTGTCAGCGATGACGATGCCGTTATTGCCCACGCCATGCAGGTGCTCCAAAGGAGACTTGACGAAAAGCAGGCGCAAATCCAGGCCGCGCAAGGCACCATCGAGGCGCAGTCAGCCGAAATCAAGGCACTCGCCCCGCTGGCCGACTACACCAAGGAGGTGCTGCAAAGCAACGCCACCTACACCCTCACGCAGGTGTCGAAGGACTTGGGCTTCGCCTCGGTCTACAAGTTCACCGCGTGGGCGCACCTCGCGGGCATCCTCTACTTCCAAAGCCGCCAATGGCTGCCAACGAGCCGCTACACGGGCAGGGGCTGGTTCACCACACGCACCTGCAAGTTCGTCCGCACCGACGGCAGCATAGGCAGCAACATCTCCACGGTGGTCACCGAGGCAGGCCGCGCCATGCTCCACGAAGCCCTGCGCCGCTGGAAGCAGCGCGCCGCCGCCCAAGCCGCCCAGCCAGCCAAGCCCGAACCCGTCTATCGGATAGACCCCGACTGGCGGCCGTCCGAAACCGTCATCATCGAGGAAGGAGGTGCGAGATGACGTTCACCCGCGAGAACTACCCCGAGGCATACGAATACCTCGGCATCGGCACCAAGCCCGGCGAGGACACGCAGCTGTCATGCGACATCGAGACGCTCACCGAGCGGCTTCCCCTGCTCGTCACACTGTCAGACGAGGACAAGTCGCTGGCCAACGCCAACATCGAAATCAGCTACATCATCCGCAACCTCCAGCGCGTCCGTGACGAGCTCCGTCAGAAAGGAGGCGCGGAATGATGAGTGACAACGAGAGGCTTGCCGCCGCGTTCGAGGCCATCGGCGGCATGGACAAGGCAGTGGTGGAGATGGCCAAGGCCGCAGCCGAAGCCGCCACCGACCCCGACAAGGGCGACGAGGCCGCCATCGACATCCTGACCGCCTACCAAGACCTCCACACCGAGACGCTCCGCATCGTGGCGGGGTACATAACATCAAACAACTAACAACCAACCAATAAAACAAGGAGAAACAACAATGTACGAAAACATAAAACTGACAACCAACGCAAATATCGCGCAGAAAGCCTACAAGAAGGCAAGCAAGGAAACACGCGAGATGATGGAGTTCCTCTTCGGCGAGGAACACTTCAACCCCTACAACATCCAAGACAAGCCCGCCAACTTCGGCGAGGCGTGCCGCAAGCAGGGCATCGACCCCTACAAGTGGAACGAAGACCACAAGGGACTGCCGACCAACGTGCAGGCATACATGCGACTCTGCATCATAGCCGAGGCACTCAACGACGGCTGGAAGCCGACCCTCTATGAAGGCGAGACGCGCTACTATCCCGTGTTCACCCTAAAGGAAGTCACACGATACATCCCGCAAACGGCGAAGGTCAAGAACCGCTTCAAGGGCAACGATGCAATCCCGAAGCGTGACGCGGAGTTCTGCACCGTCCTTCCATCGTTCGCCTTCAACCCCACCTACTGCGACATCCACCTTGCCTTCCGCTCCCGCGAACTGGCCGAGTATTGCGGGGTCACGTTTTGGCGCGAGTGGTCGGAATACCTCACATATTGAGCGGGTCTTTCAACGCAACCAACCATCAGCGGGGCAGGGCAGGGGCGCGTTCCCCTGCCCGCGCCCTTGCTTTATACCCTAATCCGAACTTGGCTTTATACCCTAATCCGCCACCCAACGCGCTATGTTACAGCCACATAAGCAAACCAACCCGAAGCCGTGTTTTATACCCAAACTTACGCCATGCTTTATACCATAGTTTACACCCAGTTTATGGGGTGCTTTATACCCTAATTCATACCCTAACACATTGAAACGCAATGCCTTTGCAGGTCGTTTGGCGGCGGTCGTTTTATACCATAGTTTATACCCTACTTTATACCATAAATCTTAACAATACGCAGAACGAAACCAGAACGGAACACCAAACGACACAACAGATAACACAACAAAATTCGCTCGTAACGATTTGGCTTTTAGCGTGTTGCAAAGGCGGTTTCAGAAAAGTAACACAACAAAAAGCACAACAAAACACACGACAAACGGCACTGCAAACGGCACGACAAACCGAAACGCAGCCCTCGCGCGAGGTAATATTCTACCATTAATCATTAATATTAATATTATATTAAAGAAATAAAGAAATAAAGAAAAAGCGATTTTTTTGTTTTTTTGAATTTTTGAATTTTTG
>JAFSJF010000100.1 GCA_017439405.1 Bacteroidales bacterium | reverse complement strand
TTCTTACTTCCACTTGGGGAGTGACGTTGGCCAAGGTCTTCTTCCACACCTCAACTGGATTTTCGTTGAGCTTACTTTCAACGATGTCCATTGCTTCGTAGAAAATCTGATAAGCCAAATTCTTCTTACCCTCGAGCATGATGTTGTTCACGAACTTCGTGACCTGCACATCGTTGTACTTCGGGTCGGGAAGGATAATTCTCTTCTTTGGTTTAGCTTTTCTCATGTCTTTAAGTCTTTCTGTTTTGACTAATCGTTATTTCTTTGCGGCTGTCTGTTTGGGTCGTTTAGCACCGTACTTCGACCTGCGCTGGCGGCGGCCATCCACGCCCGAGGTGTCCAAGGCACCGCGGATGATGTGATAACGGACGCCCGGCAAATCTTTGACACGACCACCTCTGATCATGACAATCGAGTGCTCCTGCAGGTTGTGGCCCTCACCGGGGATGTAGGCGTTGACCTCCTTTTGGTTGGTCAGGCGGACCCTCGCCACCTTGCGCATGGCTGAATTAGGCTTCTTGGGGGTCGTCGTGTAAACACGAACGCACACGCCACGACGTTGTGGACACGAATCCAATGCAGGCGACTTGCTCTTGTCGATCAATTTCTTGCGCCCTTTGCGCACTAATTGTTGAATAGTCGGCATTTTAATTTGTTAGGTTAATTTGTTAGTTATTTAATCCGTTGATTAGGAATTATTTACTATCTCATACCAAACTGGACGAGGATTGCGCTTTTCAAGATGTAGTCAGGGAACAAAACAAGCCCCTTACGGCTTAGAAGTCTATAAACCCACGGTGCGACTCAGACGCTTGACTTTCCCGTCACATCGTGTAGAAACCTATCACGTTTAACTTATCAGGTTCCTAACTATATCATTTTCAAGGGCAAGCCCTCTTTCAATTCAGCGCGGCAAAAGTACGACATTTTTCCGAACTGGCAATCTTTTTTCTGAAATTTTTCAAAAAATATTCCACATCCTTTGCTATAAAACTGATTTTCTGCAAGATAATATTCATCAGAAAAAACCAAAACGAATAGAAAAAAGTCTTTTTTGCCTTGGTCCTGAGCAAAAAAGACGCTTGTCGGAACAAAAATTGGCCTCAATATTTCACAAAACGGTCCTCGCCGTTGCTCAGGCCGAGCAAAGGGCTGCGACCGAAAAGCAAAAACACCTTGTGTTCCCAGATGAGTTCCCAAAGCATTCGGCTGACGCGCACTTGGTCTTCGGGAGCGAGTTCCTCGCTGGTATAGACCGTGTTTTCGAGATTGGCAAGGGCTCGGTCGCTGATGGCCTGTAGGCGGATTTGGTGGCACAAGTTAAGGAAGGTGGTGCCCGACGTGGTGTCGTTGCCATCTATGATTACCTCGACAAGGTGCTTCAAGGTCACGTTGTCATAAAGGATGTGGATTGGATTTGCATCGTAATTCATGATTGTCCTGTTTGAAATGATGGGGCAAATATAGGGCTTTTTCCGAAAAGGGCAAACCTTGACGAAAAAAAACGCATTTTTTTACACCTTTTTATATTGGGGTCGCTACCAAATTCGTATTTTTGCGTTTCCACAAAAACAAAATGCAATGGTCACTGAGTTATTGGTCGTTTGGGTTCTCGGCGTGGTAGCGTTCTTTGTGCTTTGGGCGATTTTGCTCAAGGTCATCAAGCGGGTTAGCGAGCGGAAAAAACCAAAAGAAGAGAATGTCCAAGAAGAGGTCACCAAAAGAGACGATTCGGTTGAGCAGCCAATATGATACAATTTGGGGCAAAATCAACTCATTTTTGTCAGTTTTGCCCAAAATATAATGAAATGGGCGAAATCTATGCTTTTTTAGGTAGATTTCGCCCGAAACGTTTGCATATCCCCAAACTGGTCAGGAAAAGCAGATTAATTGGACAATGTGGTAAACTTGATATAGTGGGTACCCACATGGTCACCGTTGCCATCGATGATATAGGCTAAAACCATGTATTCCGTTGCTGGTTCAAGCCCCGTAATGGTAGCCTCAAATTCACCCGTCCCAGAGCCACATCTGACTCTTGTTCCATGGGCAGGTTCCTTGTCGTCATACATGAAACCACGTTCAGCAATTTCAGCGCCTCCCGAGGCGGAAGCTTTGGCATGAACCACGGCAGTCGAAGCCGTGATGTCGGTGACATCCTTCATCTTGATATCCGTAGTAGGATCTTTCTTCACGCATCCAACGGCAAAAACGACCGCCAATGCAAGCAACAATACTGATGCAATTTTTCTTGATTTTTTCATTGTGAGTTAATTTTGAAATTGTAACAAAGTATAAAAGTAAGAATTATTTGTTTAAGCAATCCTTTTCAATTCTCCAAACCGTTTTCTGCGTTTTTCAAAAACATTTTCAGGCGAAATCCACCTATTTTTGGATGGATTTCGCCCAAAAAAAATCTCGCGTCTATTATGCTTACTCCACCTCCTGCACCAAACGCACTTGGCACAGATAGATGCCAACATCGGTGAAGACACCAGGCGAACCACCGTAGGAAGCTTCCATAATATAGGGCTGTCCCCAAGGGGAATCGGGATTGTTCCAATACGACGATGTCCAATACATGGCACCAGTTCCAGGGCATTTCACTTCGACTTGGTAGCCGAACTCTGTACAATAATTGCTCCAGCCACCACAAGGCAGAAACACCACGCCTTTGGCCTCAAGGGTCGCCCAAGCCGACAGGGAGATGACGTTGGCATCGAGCGGGCATTCCGTGCTGTTGATGTTGTTCAAGTTGTAAGTGCTTGTGCTCCAGTCGTCAGGCAGGAGAAGGAAACCGTACACCTCATTCACCTTGGCGAATGCGAAACGGCTGCCGTTACGCTCATTGAGGACGTATTCCCATTCCTGTTGAGTCAAAGTGCGCCACATCCCAGGACGGCTTCCTCCATTCGAGATGGCATTGTAAACGCCCCAGTCGGCATTGGCAAAGTCGCCCGTCAAATCGGCCAAAGGTCCAAATCCAAAGTTAATCTCTCCTTGCCATGAGGTTGCCTCAGATCCAATATCGTAAGGATGATAATAAATGTTGCCGTTGTCCCAACCGCTCGTGCCAAAGCCGAAGTAGTCGATCCAGCCGTTGTAAGTCGAAGAGACAAAACTGTTTGAGCTGCCCGCCACGTTGCCATAGTGGACACCATAGCAATCCGACCCACCGACATAGTTCCATTGCTGGTCGGCAAAGCGCCAAGTATTGGTCGTGGCTTGGTATTGCAGGTTGCCGTGCGAGAAATACACCTGCTTGCCGCCCGCATTGATGGAGAACTTGCCCTTGACGGCACCTTCAGGGGCTGCCGGGCTATCATCCAAAGTGATGAAACTTACGAGCGTTCCGTATGCAATACCTGCCTCATTTTTGGCGTAAGCACGGACATTGTAAGCAGTATTCGGGGTCAAGTTTTGCACCGTCACCGTGAAGGTTCCCGAGGTGACTGATGCCGTGGCATAGTCGCCGTCAACGGTAGGTGTGGCATCCGTGCTCCAACACACACCACACTCACTGATGGTGCAACCTCCATTGCTGAGGATGCTTCCGCCGCATGTGGCCTCCGTCGTGGTGACGTTGCTCACTGCCGAAGTCATCACTTGAGGCAATTCAACTATGGTCTCGCCTCCGCCATTGTTTCCGCCTCCGTTATTTCCTCCATTGTTGTTTCCACCGTTGTTCGGTTCGTCGGGTTTCGTGCAGCCTGCGGCGAAGACCACCGCCGCTGCCAGCATCAGGATTGATGCAATTCTTTTGAATTTGCTCATAGCTTGATAGTTTTTAGATGTTACAAAGCGCAAAAATAGGAATAATATGGATTAAAAATGACAGAAAAGGATTTTTTATGTTTTCTCGCTTTGGACAAAAAGACGATTTGTTTTGCGCAATGATAGGTTTCGGGCGAAATCTCATAGAAAACAGGTAGATTTCGCCCGAAATCTAACAAAACGGGCGAAATCCATGCAAAATTGGATAGATTTCGCCCGATAAGTGACGTCACATTCCCCAAACCATAATTGTTCGGCCATTGTATTCGTAAGGCTGGTGCCAGATGCGCTCGTCCCAAGTTTTTTCTTGCGTGCGGTCGAAAACGATCAGGTGGCCTTCATCGACAGAGCCGACCAAATCCATGTACTCGACCGTCTGTTCCAAGCCTTTTTCAATCACCTTGTCGGGGTCGCCTCGCTTGTTCTTCAGTTCCAACACGACACGCTGCACGGGACCGCCGTAATGGTCGGTCAGCGGCTTGCGGATGAGCAAGTCGGTGCGCTTGCGACCCAAGCCATACTCGCGGTCGATGTATCCGCCACCGTTCACGATGCGCTGCAAAAAAGCCTGCAACAGCAGTTGCGGTCCGGCTTCGGCATAGTCGAAACGACCTATCCAAGCATCGGCGTTTTGGCGGAAAAACTGCTGGAAGTCGAGCAACAACTTCTCCATATTGATGCTGTTGTCGGGGTTTTGGTACCATTGCGGTTGCTGTGACAAAGTGTCTTGCGTACTCCAAGTCAGTTCACGCGGGATGATTTCGCGATAGATACCATTGGCGATGCGGCGCGGTTTTCCACGTTCACGCTTAATCAGTCCCATATCTTCCACATATTGTATGTCATCCGTAGGAATCAGTCCATCATCTGCTTCTTCACTATTCGCCAACATCGGTTCAATGACCCGACGTACCCGAGGCTCCTCCAACTTGTCAATCAATATGTCGATATGGGTATCGCGGCGATAAATAAGGTTCTCGATGGCCTTGTCTATCATCTCCGGGATGATGCGGACATTGCGGTCGCGATTTTCGCGCATTTTGTATGTGACCTCGCGCCCAAGGGCATTCACCAACCAAGGCTGCCCCTCGGTGGCATCCCACACCATCGGGAAGCAAGCCTCGTCGAAAACCTGACCCGTTTCTTTAGTGTGCTGCATATAAAGTTCATGAATTTCTTCCTTCGAGAAATTGCCCAACCGCAGCGACTCCGTCTTGATGTTGAAAGCCGACCCACCCGTAATGATGTCTTGGTTGGAAAGCACGATGCGGTAGTCACGCACGTCGCGCACGCCGCAGAGGATGATGGTTTGCGGGAAGGCCTTAGGACGGTCGGCATAGCCAGAACGTATCTGGCGGAGGATGGCCACCAAACTGTCTCCAACCAGCGCGTCAATCTCATCGATGATTAGGACTATCGGCTTGGGCAGGCTTTCCGACAGGCGGCGCAGATAGATGGACAACATCGAGTCTGTTTCCGACCTCCGTACTTCGTCTCGAATTTGCAGTGGGAGGTCGTTTCCCAATACAAGCCTGAACTGCTCGGCCAAGGTGTCACAAGTAGAACGCACCACCGCGTCACGCTCGTTGCGTGCGGCCTGTCCGCCTTCCACGTTGGCATATACGGCGATGTAGTCATCCTCATTGTTCAAATAGTCGCGGAGGGCGAGCATACAAGATGTCTTGCCCGTCTGCCTTGGCGCATGCATCACGAAGTAGCGTCGCTGACGGATGAGCATTAGAACCTCTTCCAGGTCGAAGCGCGTCAGCGGGTCGATGGTATAGTTGAGTTCAGGGATTTGCGGCCCAGCTGTATTGAAGAATCTTTCCATACCCATCTCATTTTGCTTGCAAAAGTAATCATTTTTGGGAATGGCTGCACATTTTTTCGTAATTTCGCAGTTTCAAAGAAAACCATAAAAACACATCGAATATGAAATACGACATCATCGTTATCGGCAGCGGCCCTGGGGGCTATGTGGCTGCCATCAGAGCATCGCAATTGGGCAAGAAAGTGGCCGTCGTCGAGAAGGCCGAAGTGGGCGGCATCTGCCTCAACTGGGGCTGCATCCCCACCAAAGCCCTGCTGAAGAGTGCACAGGTCTATACCTATATTAATCACGCCGAGAACTACGGCATCAAGGTGGAAGGCGAAGTGAAACCCGACATGGAGGCCGTCGTGGCCCGCAGCCGAGGCGTGGCCGACACCATGAGCAAGGGTGTGCAATACCTCTTCAAGAAGAACAACGTCGAGGTCATCGCTGGCTATGGCAAACTGACTGCCGACAAACAAGTGGAAGTGACCGACGCCGAAGGCAACAAGACCCTTTACGAGGCCGACGACATCATCCTCGCCACAGGTTCGCGCGTGCGCGAGCTGCCTGCCTTGCCCATCGACGGCAAGAAAATCATCGGCTACCGTCAGGCGCTCGTTTTGGACAAGCTGCCTGAGAGCATGGTCGTGGTCGGCTCGGGCGCCATCGGCTCGGAGTTCGCCTTCTTCTTCACCTCGATGGGCGTGAAGGTGACCTTGGTGGAATTTCTGCCCAACGTGGTTCCGAACGAGGACGAGGAAGTCTCGAAGCAAGTGGAACGCGCCTTCAAGAAACTGAAGATGACCGTGATGACCGAAGCCTCGGTGACGCATGTAGACACCACGGGCGAGAAGTGCGTGTGCACCATCGCCACGAAGAAAGGCGAGAAGACCGTGGAGGCCGACATCGTCTTGTCAGCAGTGGGTGTGCAGACCAACATCGACAACCTCGGCCTTGAGGAATTGGGCATTACGACCGAGCGTGGCAAGGTCAATGTGGACGAATGGTACCGCACCAACGTGCCAGGCATCTATGCCATCGGCGACATCGTGCATGGTCCCGCCCTCGCCCACAAGGCCGACCACGAAGCCATCATCTGCGTGGAGAAGATTTGCGGCTTGAATCCCAAACCGCTCAACTATGCCAACATCCCTGGCTGCACCTATACCACGCCTGAAATCGCCTCTGTCGGCTTGAGCGAGGCCAAGGCTATTGCTGCGGGCTATGAGGTGAAAGTCGGCAAGTTCCCCTTCACCGCTTCGGGCAAAGCCACGGCTGCCGGAAACCGCGACGGCTTCATCAAAGTCGTCTTCGATGCCAAGACCGGCGACTGGTTAGGTTGCCACATGGTTGGCGACAACGTCACCGAGATGGTGGCCTCGGCGGTGCTTTGCCGCGAGCTGGGTGCCAAGGGCGAGGACATCATCCACGCCGTGTTCCCCCACCCCACCATGTCGGAAGGCATTATGGAAGCCGCTGCGGCGGCATATAATGAGTGCGTTCACCTTTAAGAGTTAATAGTTTGAAGTTGTTCAGTTGTTCAGTTTAGAGTTAGAGTAAGATGGAAAATTTTGGAGATTTCATTAGAGAAAAGTGTTTGGATTTTGCTGTTGACATTGTAAAAATGTACAAACATCTTTGCGAGGACAAGAAGGAATATGTTTTGTCAAAACAGCTGCTACGAAGTGGTACCAGTATTGGAGCCAATCTTGTTGAAGCCCAAAACGGCATAAGTCATCGGGATTTTGTTGCCAAGATATACATATCTTTGAAAGAATGCGCCGAAACAGGTTATTGGCTAAAGATTCTGTTTAGAACAAATTACATAACACGGGACGAATACGATGACATCAATGGAAAATGTCAAGAACTCAACATAATCTTCAATAGCATGACAAAAAACTCTGGCAACAAAAACTGAACAATTGAACAACTGAACAACTAACAAAAATGGAGATCATCGAAACAAAAATAAAAGACCTGCTCATCATCAAGCCGGACGTGTTCCTCGACGAGCGTGGCTATTTCTTCGAGAGCTATAACAAGGAGCGTTTTGCGCAACATGGCTTGGACATGAATTTCGTGCAGGATAACGAGTCGCAATCCATGAAGGGCGTACTTCGCGGGCTGCATTTCCAGAAGCCGCCTTTTGCGCAAGGCAAACTGGTGCGCGTGGTGAAAGGAGCCGTGATGGACGTGGCCGTCGACCTGCGCAAAGGTTCGCCGACCTACGGCCAGTGGGAGTCGGTCGTTCTGACCGAAGGCAACAAGTTCATGTATTGGATCCCTGAAGGCTTCGCGCATGGCTTTGTGTGCCTTGAGGACCATTCCGTGTTCACCTACAAATGCACCAACGTCTACAACAAAGCCTCGGAAGGCAGCATTCGTTGGAACGACCCCGACCTCAACATCAACTGGGACATCGAGAACCCGATTCTTTCGGAGAAAGACAAGGTCTCGCCGATGTTCAAGGAGTTTGTGACGCCGTTTTTTAGTTAGGAGTTAGGAGTTAGGAGTTAGAAGTTAGGAGTTAGGAGTTTACAACATCATTTATATAAAATAAACACAACTATGGAAAAAGAAAACACAGTAAAATTCAAGAGCAGACAATTCGCTATCGACATCATCAATCTTTACAAAGATTTGGTTGAAAACAAAAAGG
>JAFSJF010000099.1 GCA_017439405.1 Bacteroidales bacterium | reverse complement strand
TGATTTTTACATTTTTCATCTCGCTGAGATAATTTAATGAATTGGTTTCCAAGAATTTTTCAATGCTTTTTTCATTCAATCCATTAAAAACAATTTCGGCGTCTGCGACCTCAATAAGGTCTTTTAACACTGCATCTCCTTGCAAACATGAGAAACAATCCGTTTCGTGCATCTTTACAACTAACTTAAATGGTTTTGAAGGTTTAGCATCACTCAATGCACACGAAGACAACAGACACGATTGTAAAAACACAGTAACAACTGTCATAGTAGCAATTCCGACAATCGTTTTGATTTTTTTATTCATTTGTTTTGTTTCCACCTCGCGGGTCCTTACTCCGCGGTCTTTAATGAGGCAGAATAGTTATTTATCAAGCTTGACGCTGCAAAAGTAAAGTAAACTTTCCAATTAGACAAATTAATTTGTCATTATTTTTCGGACAAAACAAAAGATTCCACAAACAACCGAACAAATTGACCACAAATAACCGAACAAAGTTATCATAAACGACCGAACAAACTGACCACAAATGACCAAAAATTTGCAAAAATATTTGCATAATCAAAACAAAACCAATATTTTTGCGACGTTTTTGAAAACTTTCAAATGATGAAAGCAAAATACAAATCGAGAATTGCTGACAAGCTACTTGCCAGAAAGCTGGCAGGCAAAGGTGCCGTTTTGATAGAAGGGCCAAAATGGTGCGGCAAGACCACAACTGCTCAACAACAAGCCAAAAGCCTGCTCGATCTTGGCGAAAGCGAAGTCTTGACCCAAAGCCTTCGGATGATGGAAATCAGCCCAAAAACACTGCTGCAAGGAGAAACGCCACGCCTGATCGACGAATGGCAAACCATTCCCCCGCTTTGGGACAGCATACGCAGTGAAGTGGACCAACGTGGTGAGTTTGCCCAATTCATCCTCACAGGCTCGTCGGTGCTCCCTCAAGCCAACGAAACCACTCATAGCGGAACAGGGCGTTTTGCCCATATCAAAATGCGGCCAATGAGCCTGTTCGAGTCGGGCGAATCGACGGGAAGTGTAAGCCTTGCCGCTTTGTTCGACGGCAACACCTTTGAGCCACAGCCCTGCGAACTCGATCTCCAAAAGATAGCTTACTTGACCTGCCGGGGAGGTTGGCCACAAGCCACGCTGATAGATGGCAACATTGCGTTGGACCAAGCCTTTGATTACCTCGATGCGGTTACCGAACGCGACATCCAGCGCGTCGATGGTGTAAAACGCAGCCCCGAACGAGCCAAGTTACTGCTGCGCTCTTACGCCCGAAACGTCTCTCAACAAGTTTCCTACGGCACCATTAAGGCGGATATGCTGTCGAACGACTCAAAAACACTCGATGAAGACACCGTGGCCGACTATATCAAAGCACTAAAGCAACTCTTTGTCATAGAAGACCTTACGGCATGGAATCCCAACATCCGCAGCAAGTCGGCCATTCGAACTAGCGACACACGACACTTCGTCGATCCAAGCATAGGCACGGCAGCACTTGGCTTAGGTCCCGACGACTTGATCAATGACCTGAATGCTTTTGGATTGCTTTTTGAAGACCTCGCTGTGCGCGACTTGCGCGTGTTTGCCGAAGCACTCGATGGCAAATTGTACCATTATCGTGACAGCTCGGGATTGGAATGTGACACTGTTTTGCACCGCCGCAATGGCTCTTATGCTCTGATTGAAGTAAAACTTGGGGGTGAAAAACTCATTGAGGAAGGCGTGGCTTCGCTGAACAGTCTTGCCAACACTATCGATACAGATCGAATGAACAAACCTTCGTTTATGATGGTGCTGACCGCCGTAGGGTCATACGCCTACCAGCGCAAAGACGGCATTTTTGTCGTCCCAATTGGTTGTCTTTCCAATTAGACAAATCAATTTGTCATTGTTTTTCATTATTTCTTTTTTGGCAGGGTCTTACGTCGCTGGCCGAGTGGTCTGTCGTCCCTACGGGACTATGCGAAACATGGAAAACCCGTAGGGGTGACAGCATACTTAGGCAGGCGGTGTCAACCCCTGCCGACAAACGAAAAAGTCCAGATTCCGATGAGCCCCGAAGGGGCGACAGAAAACTAGAACCCTACAATTCCAGGAATTTCCTAGGATGATAAGCGAATATCCAAGGGCGGTTGCTGAGAAAACCGTTGTAAACCACATTCCCTTCCTTATTGATATAGGTCATATGCGGGAAGGCGTTGAAGCCCAAATCCTGCATCACTTGCTTGCTATCCAAGGCTTTGGCCCAAGTAAAGGCTGACTCTCTACTTGTCTCGCTTGCATAAAAGGCTGAATCGCTGGCTTCATCGAAAGAGATGAAAGCTGCGATGAACACCTTGGTCGTATCGCCTTCGTATTGGGCAGCCAACTCGGAGAAATGCGGCAATTCTTTATGGCAGCTTCCGCAATGCGACGACCAGAAAAAGATTGCGACATTCTTGCCTTTAAGCGAAACATCGGTTAACGTGTCGCCATCGTCAGTAACAAAAATGTATGAAAATGGAAAAGGTTGCTCCACCTTGCTGTTCATCTCGTTGGCGACAAGATAGGTGAACAGATTCGTACTTCCAACAAAAACCAACGGAATCGAAATTAGCATCAAGATAGCCAAAAGCAAATACTTGGTTTTCTGTGGAATATTCAATGCTTCGATGAGCAGCACTGACAAAATCGCAAACGCAAACGCAATCAAACGCATGGCGATGAAAGGTCTATAACCGACAAGATGGGTGGCCACCATGACAAAGGCAAAAACAGGTAACTGTATCCATTTTTCCTTGGCACTCGAATCTTTTGTAACATAATAAAAAGTCGGAATAGTGACAAAAGCAATTGCAATAGCCATCACGAGATTATTCGACAACCCACATACCCCAAGCAAGAGAATAGTCAAGAAAGGCACAAATGCCGCAATAATTGTTTTCGTAAAGATTGAAGTTATTTTCTTTCTGTTTTCCATACAGTTAATCGTTTTTTCTTCCCTTCTGATCATCAAACGGATTATTTTGCTTAATATTGCAAATCATTTCGAAATCAAACATTCTCAATATGGCAAACGACCAATTCAAACTGCCCGAGAACGCGCAACGCGAACTGAAACCGGGCGAAGAGTACGAGCCGATACTCTCGAAAAACAAGAAGTACCAGGAAGTTACAGTATGGTCGGTCTGCATCGGCCTGCTGATGACCATCCTGTTTTCGGCTGCCGCCGCCTACCTCGGCCTGAAGGTCGGGCAGGTGTTTGAAGCCGCCATCCCCATCGCCATCATCGCCATCGGACTGACGGGACTGGCCCGCAAAAACGACGCACTTTCGCAAAACGTCATCATCCAAAGCATCGGTGGATGCTCGGGCGGCGTGGTGGCAGGCGCCATCTTCACCTTGCCCGCTCTCTACATCCTACAAGGCAAGGGCTACCAAATCGAAATCAACTTCTGGCAGGTGTTCATCGCCTCCTTGCTGGGCGGCATCTTGGGCATCCTGTTCCTCATCCCTTTCCGCAAATACTTCGTCAAGGAGCAACACGGCAAGTTCCCCTTCCCCGAAGCCACAGCCACCACACAGGTGTTGGTCAGCGGACAGAAGAAGGGTAAGGACTCCTTATTGTTGGTTATCAGCGGATTGATTGGCGGTTTGTACGACTTCATCGTTTCCACCTTCGGTTGGTGGTCGGAGACCCTCACCACCCGCATGATGGGTTGGGGCGCTGCCCTGGCCGACAAAGCCAAGCTGATGTTCAAGGTGAACACCGGCGCCGCCGTGCTCGGCTTGGGTTACATCATCAGCCTGAAATACGCTTTCATCATCTGCTGCGGCTCCATGTTGGTATGGTTCATCATCATTCCGGGCATGAACCTCATCTAGGGCGACCAAATCGTTGACCTGATGAACGCTGGCATCACCGCCACCATCGGCTCCATGGCACCTGAAGAAATCTTCAAGAACTATGCACGCCACATCGGCATCGGCGGCATCGCCATGGCGGGTGTCATCAGCATCATCAAGTCGTGGGGCGTGATTAAGTCGTCAGTCGGCCTCGCCGCCAACGAGTTCAAGGGCAAGAAAGCCTCGGTGGAAACTGTCGAACGCACACAACAAGACATTCCCATGAAGACCATCGTCATCGGCATCGTGGCCGTGCTCATCGTCACCTTCCTGTTCTTCTGGTTCGGTGTGGTGCACAACGTATGGCACGCCTTGATCGGCATCTTGGTCGTGGCCGTCATCGCTTTCCTGTTTACAACGGTGGCCGCCAATGCCATCGCCATCGTGGGCAGCAACCCCGTGAGTGGCATGACGCTGATGACTTTGATATTGGCCTCGTTGGTAATGGTCGCTGCTGGACTGAGCGGTCCCGATGGCATGACCGCCACCTTGATTATCGGCGGCGTGGTCTGTACGGCATTGGCCGTGGCAGGGGCCTTCATCACCGACCTGAAAGTAGGTTACTGGATTGGCACGACACCCAAGAAACAAGAGATCTGGAAGTTCGTCGGCGTGGCCGTGGCCGCTGCCACCGTCGCTGGCGTCATCATGATTTTGAACAAGGCATACGGCTTCGTGGGTGACGGAGCTTTGGTCGCACCTCAAGCCAACGCCATGAGTGCCGTCATCGAGCCTATGATGTCGGGCGGTAGCGCTCCATGGCTGCTCTACGGCATCGGTGCCGCCATCGCCTTGATCCTCAACTTCTGCAAGATTCCTGCCCTACCCTTCGCCTTGGGTATGTTCATCCCCATCGACCTCAACGTGCCGCTGCTCATCGGTGGCGCCATCTCGTGGTTCGTGAGCACCCGCAGCAAGGACCAGAAACTCAACGATGCCCGCTACAACCGCGGCACCCTCATCGCCTCGGGCTTCATCGCCGGTGGCGCCTTGATGGGTGTGGTGAGCGCCATCCTCAAGTTCTGCAATGTGGATGCCGTGGCCAAGACCGCCGAAGGTATGCCGTTTGCCGAGCTACCCGTGGCCGGCCTCATCGCCTTGGTGATGTACATCGCCATCATCTGCTACATGATTTGGGACTCGAAGCGGGCGAAGGTGGAAGAATAATCCTTCCAAAATAGTATCCAAGACCAAGGCTTCTTTCAAGCACATTTGAAGGAAGTTTTGGTCTTTTTTCATGCTCGTTGCGAAACACTTCCAAATTTTCAGTATATTTGCAAACTTTTTTTATTGAAAATAAAAACACG
>JAFSJF010000098.1 GCA_017439405.1 Bacteroidales bacterium | reverse complement strand
TCAGTTTTGGGTTGTAGGGGAGATGGAATTGGCTGAACAACAGTCCATCAGGGCTGATGTCATTTTCGAGAAGATAATCAGGAGTGATGTCTGTGATTTGCATGTGCTTGTGTGCTTATGGATTGCAAAGATAATAAGAAGTGGAGAATACGAGGAAATGTTTTTTTTTCGGAAACCCTTGCGGAATGGGAAAATGTTTGTAATTTTGCTTACTTTAAAAAACAAGCATAATGGAACCAACTGTTTTGAATGATGCACAATTGGAATTGTTGAAAATGATGTCGTTTTTCAGCACCCCTGAAGCGTTGAGGGATTTGAAGCAGGCTATTTCAAACTATTTCGCAAGGAAGGCTGAAGATGAAATTGACCGACTTTGGGAAAATGGAACCTTGACCGATGCAAAAGTGAATGGTTTTCGCAACCTTCATGAACGCACTCCATACCCAGCCCAATAGCATGGCCAACATTGTATTGGATACAAACAGCCTCATCATGGCAATCTCGGCAAGGAACATTTACCATAAGATTTGGCTTTCGTTCCTTGCGGGTGATTATTGTCTGTGTTTTTGAAAACCGTTGTGTTTCCTGTCGTTAATGTGATAAACATTGACGAGTTTTTGTGGGAAATAGAGAACGTCTGACCATTATGCTTATGTTGTGTCAATTAACAGAGATGGGATTTCCACGACGAGTGCGAA
Source organism: Bacteroidales bacterium (assembly GCA_017439405.1). GTDB lineage: Bacteria > Bacteroidota > Bacteroidia > Bacteroidales > F082 > Limimorpha. The sequence goes on along the minus strand of JAFSJF010000098.1, from coordinate 8,305 downwards.
GTTTCGCGAATTTGGCTGCTGTGTCCGTTTGGTGTGTGATGTACCGACGAACTAAACGAGCTGTGCGGTGCTGCGGGTGTGCGAGCGCGTTGCGGCATGAGCGCAGAAGAGACTAAAAAATGATTGAGGCGGCCTTCTTTTTTGGGAGAAAGAAGGCTGCCTTTTTTTGTTGCAGGAATCAAAAATAATACCTATCTTTGCAGCATATTAAAACCGAGAGATTATGCCAGAATTGTTTAGACAGTACGGTTTCATTTTCCTGTTCTTTTCCCATGAACACGAGCCTATCCATGTGCATGTCAGAGGCCATAATGGCGATGCTAAGTTTGTTTGGGATGGCGAGGGCTTTGTCATGGAATACTCCAACAACATTAAGGCTAACGATTTGAAGCGTATCGAGCGCGCCGTTCATGAAAACGCAGACATTATCATCAATCGATGGTATGAAATATTTAAGCCGGAAGATGATGAGGATCAATAAAATATGGTTTGACGGAGAATGGCTGTATGGTTTGGGCGACGATGGGAAGACGTATCGGCAGTCGTTGCTGTGGTACAAGGAGTTGGCAAATGCGTCCGATGAGGAACGCCGTGAATATGAGATCAGCACGATAGGGATACATTGGCGGAAATTGGATGTGGATGTCAGCTTCGAGAGCTTTACCTACGATGAAGCGGAGCCTTCAGAAATGCAACGTTTCTTTCTGACGCATCCTGAGATTAATGTTGGACGGTTTGCGGAAAAAGCGGGTATCAACGCAGGCTTGTTGCGCAATTATATCAATGGCTTCAAGAAACCTTCCAAAGAACGGGAGCAACAGGTGTTACAGCAAATCCACCAATTGGGCCAAGAATTTGTAGCTGTTGAATTCTAACCATCCCTTGAAATCCCGCAATCTTCGCATGTGTGTCCGTTTGGTGTGGGATGCCAACTAAACGAGATGTGCGGTGCTGCGGGCGTTTTTAATCCTCCTGCCCCCCTTAAAAGGGGGAGGCGCGTTGCGGCATGAGTGCAGAAGAGACTAAAAAATGATTGAGGCGGCCTTCTTTTTTGGGAGAGAAGGTCGCCTTTTTTTTGTGGGTGGCAGAAATAATCGTACAAATTCTGCAGGGTTTGGAGGAATTATTGTTTTTTTTGCACCTCAAAACATCTATTATGAAAGTTTTTTCTGAGAAAAAGAAAGAATTGATATTGTTTGGAGGGACACTCAAAGACTATGCTGAGATGCTATTGAAAGATGGGCGTGGCGACGGTTCGGTGGTGTGTCTTGGAGAGGTGCATGAGACAGTCATTAAAGAACTTTCAAGGAGAGACATTCACTTGGCCGACACCCGCATTATTGTCGACCAACATTCGGTAACAAAGTACTTTGCGCATCCAAAGAACCAAAAAGGTGCTGTTTTGCCTATGTTCGAATATGGGTTGATAGAGGAAGCGGTGAAAATGCCGCTGAAGATTTATGAAGATGCTTCGCATGGCGATTTGGTCTATGTTTATTCCTATCCATATCAAAATGGGAAGCTGCTCAAGTTGGTAATCCAACCTAACTACCATAAAAGCGGCAGAACCTACAACAACATTAAGTCATGGGGAATCGTTCAGGCAGCAAACCTGAACAATCCAACACAATACCGGTTGATTTGGGAGCAATAAAAAAACGGGACTATGTCCCGTTTTGAATCGGCGAAGGGAGTCGAACCCTCAATCTGCTAACCAGGAGCCTCGCTACCATGTTGCGACCATCAACCGATTGCGCTGCAAAGATAAACAACTTTTTCCATATTTCGCAAGTTTTCCCAAGTTTTTTCTTTTTTTTCCGAGTTTTCCGTTTTCACCGTCCTTTGTGGCAGGGGTTTTCGTCCTTGCGGACTTGTTATGGCTGTTGTGTCCGTTTGGTGTAGGATGCCAACTAAACGGGTTGTGCGGTCTTTGCAGCCGTAGGTCGCGGTCTTTGCAGCCGTAGGTCGCGACCTACGGTTACGGGAGGTTGCGTCTTTCAGACGCGGTGGGGGGCTGCCATATGGTGGTTTTCGTGGGTTGAAAAATAATTTGTACTTTCGCAGCCTTAATAATTGTATTGGAAAATTATGAAGTACAACGAGATAGAAGACATATTCTCCGCTAAGCGGATGCAAAAGTATTTGCAAGCCTGTGGCGGCGATACGAGACGGGCCATGACCTTGTATCGTTACAACTTGAAACTCTCGCAGGAGATGTTCACATTGGTCAGTTGCTTTGAAGTGGCGTTGCGCAATCGTATTGACAAGCAGATGACCGCGCGTCTCGGTGGTGATTGGCTGCGTGATTCCATTCTGCCGAATGGGGCACTTTATTATGATCACAGGGTGGATAAAACACGAAAAATCATCGAGAAAGCGTACAACGAATTGATGCGTGGCAATGATTATTCCCATTCGAAACTTCTTGCCGAAATGGAGTTTGGTGTTTGGAAGTATATGTTTTCAAATGTAGTATATGCTTTGATGGGTCAGGCGCTTTTGCGTATTTTCCCTAACAAACCCGTCTCGTCCCGGCAACAGCAGTATGATAATTCATACATATTTCAAGAACTGGACTATATCAACAAATTGCGAAATCGGATAGCACACCATGAGCCTATTTGTTTCAATCGTCCTTCTGCCACCATCGACACTTCTTATGCCCTTAATCAGTATGCGCGAATGATGAGACTGTTCCAATGGATGGATATAGATGGAGCTTCCTTGATGTTTGGACTCGACCATGTTGGCGATGCGTGTTCAAAAATCATGTGTTTGTAAGTAGAAGTGAAAAAAATGCAAGATTAGTTGTGTAATTCAGAAAAAACATCTATTTTTGCATCGTTGATTCCCGGCAGCCTCTGATACGTCAAGCTGTCGGGTCTGTTTTTATTCGTTCCCATTCCCCATCCCTTGCGGATGACCCATTCGCGAGGCAAGGAGGCAGAATTTCCAATTCTGCAAGCTGAGGGAAGGGGAATATGCCATTCCCGCATGAAAATCGTAGAGACGTCACAGTGTGGCGTCTCTACAGTTTTTAGGTGGCTGCCACGATGTGCGGCTGCCACAATGTGCGGCTGCCACAATGTGACAGCCCTACGCGGTGGGGGCTGTAAGGCTGTCGTATCACGGCAGCCGGTCGTATCATGGCAGCCGTTGGCATAGGTCGGGTCCCCGCAGGTCGCGGTCTCTGCTGCCGTAGGTTGCCGACCTACGATTACGGGAGGTTGCGTCTTTCAGACGCGGGGTGGCAAATTAATGGCAATTCGTGTTGGAAAAAGAAAAAGCGCATGAATATGCCATTCTCCGAATCAAGGAATTTTTGCTATTTTTGCAAACCTTAATAAACAGATATGTCAGAGACCTTCAAATCACAAGCGCTCGAAGCCAATCTGGCGCAGACCAGATACAAAGATATCTTCATCCCTGAAGAACACCAACGTTTTATCGCCTTGTCGGCCAAATACTTCGGCATCAACAAGCGGGCCAAGGAATGTATCACCGAATACCATCACCCGCTGTCGAACCATACTTTCGTGACCGAGGAGCTGCGCAAGATGCTCCTCGACGACTTCTGGTTCTACACGCGCGACGACATCCCTGCCGATGCGTACAACATTCCCTTGGAGATGATGCACAGCCTGCTCAAACCCGAAGTGGCGGCCAAACTGCGCCTCAACATCGTCATCACCTTGATGGAGTTTGCCAATAAGACGTTTACGTCATTGCGAGGAGGAACGACGAAGCAATCTAGTCAAGAAGCTATTTCACAAGGTGATATTTCAGGTGCCGATGGGGCCACATCTCTAGATTGCTTCGTGCCTCGCAATGACCTTGTTGCTACGGTTTTCAATATTTTGAATGACTCGTTTGAAGCCAACAAAGATGTCTACATTTTGGCGACGAAACACGCGGGTCGCTATCTCGACAAAGTGGCTCGCGACGAGCGTTTCAGCGATGAGGCCTGCGCCCTGTTGCGGAAAATGCTGCTAGAGAATTACCGCTATTGGCAACAAACCTCGCAAGTGGAGAACTGGATTGAAAGCAAAAAACAATTCTTGACCGAGGAGGAAATCCAGACTGTGTGCAACGAAATCGGAAAGCCCTATTTTGAACAGTTGAACACCAATTTGGCCGCCGCCGAAACTTGGGAAGCTTTGACCAATATGCCGCATTATGAGCAAGTTGCAAAGCGCTTCACCGAGTCGGAGCAGGCCTTCCCGCATTTCATTACCAAGTTCCATTACGTCTTCTTCCTGCTGCATCTGCCGGGCATGGAGAACCAGCGCGAGCGCCTCATCTGGAACATGGACCGCATGATGCGCGACGCCATCGATGAGATGCCGCAAGAGCAGCTGATTCCCTTCATCGACACTATCTTCGACCTCGCCGAGGAGCTGCGCAAGGACTACATGTCGGCTGTGCTCGACTTCCAACTCACCTTGGGCCTGAAAGTCATCGACGTCGACCAGACCGAGATGAAGGAATACGTCAATTACTTCGAGAAGAAACTCATCGCCTTTGGCTTCGTCACGCCAGGCAATGTGTTTGTCGGCGAGGATTGGCAACTCTCTGTGGATGAGAACCATATCAAGAACATTCGCGTGTGGCTCGAACTGATAGAACACGCCAAGTCACCAATGGAAAAATTGCTTTCGGCCTTGATTGTGAACCTGAAACTAGGTGGCATTTTCCTCAGCGATACCGACCTCTTCCAGCGCGAAATCACCAAGGTGCTCAATTCGAACATCACCCCTTATTATAAAAAGGTAAAGCAACTGACGCGCATTTTCCCCGTCTATTTCAACGAAATTGGCGCTGAGGGCGAGATCCGCAACGTGACCACCAACATGGATGAAATCTCGGGGCGTCAGGACAAACTTGTACATTTCCTCCGCAAGCAGGTACACACCGAGAGCAATAACACCTTGATAGCCTTGACTTTCGATGTGTTCAAGTTCTGGAGCGACGGCAACCTCGACTTGCTGAAACCCATCTTGCCGAATAACGTCTTTGAAAGCATCGACAAGGAAAGCACCTGGTTTGTGCATGTCCACAACCTTGTGCAGACGATGTGCGAGATATCGTGCCTCAACCCCGAGGACGTTTTGATGCTTTCGCGCGACGACTATGAAAACCTCATCGGCTCTGCCGCCCGTCGCCTCGAATTGGACGAGGAAATCAGTCAACGCGAACATGCCCGCTTGATGGACATCCGCGACTTATATGCTTATCTCAGAGAGAAATACAGCTTCGAGTCGGTGAATATTTTCAGCTCGTTGCGTAGCTTCCCCTTCATTCCCGACGAGGAAATCGACGAGTTCGAAAAGGCCTATACGAAAAAGGATTTCGGCAAGTCACTGACCATGATATACGCCTTCATGGACAAACTCAAGGCCGTGATTTTCAATCCTGAACAGAGCGAAGGTTGGGAAAATATCTATCACAAGCGCCATATCGCCATCGGCATCCCGTCGATGTATGGCACCTACCGTGAGAACAAGTTTGAGGCCATGGGCTTGACGTTCCGGTTGGAGCGTGTGGCCACCCAACTGATGGAAAAGGTGGTGCAGAGCATCAATCTTGAATACATCTCAGAGCGCACTCTGAATCAGATATATAGAATTCTCGAATACTTCCGCAATGGTCTTGAATTGGATGGCATCACCAACCAAAGTTTCAATTCGAAACTCGATATGCTGCGTTATTCTTTGACTTCTCGGAGCTTCTCTTTCGGACAGTATATCAACATCTTCCAGTTCATCGCCGAGGATGTGCGCCGCATCATCATCAAGTATTTTCTCAAGTCGTACGAATATCCGCTGAAGATTGTCATTCCGCAACTCTTCGACCCCGAAGGAAAACTCAACGAGCGCGAAACGGTGGCTCTAATCAGTCAGAAATCGGAGGAATTCCATCGTGACCTGCTTTCCGATGCATTCCTGATGCAACCGTTGGATAATTTCATTGCCCGCATCTTATCCTCCTTGCGCACCATGGAATCGACCTTGAACGAGAAGCTCATCAGCGACATCATGACCTACAATTCGGAGATGCTCATCAGCCCGTTCTGGGAAGAAACGCCCAAGATGGACAACCAGGTGTTTATTGGCAACAAGGCCAACAACCTCAAGAAGTTATACCTTCTCGGAATGCCCGTTCCTCCTGGATTTGTCATTACCACCGAGACCTTCCGCCGCAACGAGACCATCAACACCATCCCTGAACTGCGCACCGAAATCCACGGCATGATTCGGAGTCATATCGAGGAGTTGGAGCGCATCAGCAGACGTAAGTTCGGCAATCCCGAGACCCCGTTGCTGGTTTCTGTTCGCTCTGGCACGGCCATTTCCATGCCTGGTGCGATGGACACGATTCTTAATGTGGGCTTGAACGACGAACTCGTTGAAGCCATCGGCAACGACGACAAAAAAGCGTGGGCCATTTGGGACTCGTATCGCCGCCTGCTGCAAAGCTGGGGCATGGCCAAGGGCATCGACCGCGATGTTTTTGATGAGGAAATCAACAGTTTTAAGTCGAAATACAGTGTTCGTCAAAAGGTGGAATTCGACCCAGCCGAGATGCGCGAGTTGGCATACGCATACAAGCAAATACTTGTCAATCACAATGTTGAGTTGGAACAAGACCCGTTCAAGCAAATCATCGCTTGCATCAATATGGTCTTCGAGTCGTGGAATTCGGAGCGAGCTTTGGCCTATCGTCGCCATTTGGGCATCTCCGAGAACTGGGGCACGGCTGTCATCGTGCAGCAGATGATTTTCGGCAATTTGAGCAACGTGTCGGGCACGGGTGTGGTGTTTACACAGAACCCACATCGTGAGCGTCCTGGCGTACACCTCTATGGCGACTTCACCATGCGCAGCCAAGGCGAGGACATCGTGGGCGGTCTCGTCAAACCGTTGCCGATTGGCGAAACACAACGCAAAGCCGCTGGCCTCGAAGGACTTTCGATGCAGACGGCCTTGCCTGAAATCTACAAGAAGATTTACTCCATTGCCAAAAAACTAACGGAAGATTTGGGTTATAGCCCACAGGAGATGGAGTTTACCTTCGAGTCGGACAAGCCCGAGGACTTCCACATCCTGCAAATCCGCGACCAAGACCTGAAACTTGAGGACGAGGTGAACGCTTTCGTGCAGTCGCCTTCCGAGATGAACCAAATCGGGCGTGGCATCGGCATTGGAGGTGGCGCGATGAATGGTTTGGTGGCCTTTAACGGTGAGGATATCAAGACCTTACGCGAGCAGCACCCCCAAGCCCAGGTCATTCTGGTGCGTCCCGACACGGTACCCAACGACATCGGCATGATCTTCGAATGTGACGGCCTGCTGACGGCTCGTGGTGGTGCCACGTCACATGCCGCCGTTACGGCTGTGCGCCTCGGCAAGGTGTGTGTGGTGAGTTGCGTCGAATTGCAGGTGTTCGACGAAAGGCATTGCGGTGAGCTGAATGGCCACACTTTGCAAATGGGCGACAAAATCGCCATCGACGGCAATCTTGGCCTTGTCTATCTTGGTCATTATCAGACCGAAAAGATGAAGATGGGGAAGGGCTACAATTATTAATATGAAGAGATAGTTGGATGTTTTTCGTTTAGATAAGTATGGCAGAACATAATGATTTTGGAAAACAAGGTGAGGAGATTGCAGTCAAGTTTTTGATAGATAAAGGCTATGAAATCCTCGAACGTAATTGGCGAAATAGGCACAATGAAATCGACATCATTGCTAAGGATGGCGAGGAATTGGTCATTGTGGAGGTGAAAACTCGCCAATCGAATGGGATTATGAATCCTGAGCAGGCTGTTAATAGACAAAAACAACGCCTGCTAATATATGCGGCCAACGCATATATTTATAGGAATGAATTGGATATGGATACTCGCTTTGACATTATTTCCATCTTTTTCAAGGATGGCAAGCCTGTCATTGACCATATTGAAGACGCTTTTTTGCCGCACTGGTGAGACAGCACTTATATATATGGAATAGTTAGTTCGGCTATGACTGCGGGTGAGGTATCCAGAAGCGGGGCGTTGTTTTGGGTGTTCGGTCTGGGTGATGGTGGCGTTTTCGGTTGTGTTTTGCGGATGATGTCGTTGTTATGTCGAAAAAATTTCGTATTGGTTTACAGGTTGTTGACTTATTTTATGAAAAATTTTCGAAAAAAGTGCTTGTTGATAGGGGAAAAGGTTGTACTTTTGCAGCCGCAAACGAAGGGGGAAGAGGAGAGGCGATAAGGGGTTTGCGAGTTCTTTGAAAGCTTGAGGCCAGCACAGAGCCGG
>JAFSJF010000097.1 GCA_017439405.1 Bacteroidales bacterium | reverse complement strand
TCGAAGAGGAAAATTACTTCATTGTTTTCTTTGACCGTCCCAACGGGGCGGCTTGCTACCGCATTGTCGCCTGCCACCTAATTTGGCACCTTTTTGACCTATCTCGCTCTTTGGGGCAAGGATTTATAGAGGAAAGATAGCGCTTTTTGCGACACCAACAACGGCACTTCTCATTTCCCACTCTTCCGCCTGTTACACTCCCTGCACAGCATCTGGCAATTCGCCGCAATGGTTCGCCCGCCGTCGCACCACGGTGTGATGTGGTCGGCCTCCATCTGGCTGATTTCGAATGGTTTGCCGCAAATGGCGCAAATGTGGTTTTGCCTTTCGTACACTTCGCGCTTTGTGTTGTCGTCGAAGGCGCGGATGTCCAAGTGGTGTTCGTCGCCGTCCATCACATACCAATAGATGCCGCTTTTGTTCTTCACGTCGCTGTCTTTCATCAGCTGGCGCACCCGTTCCCGAAGCTCGCTTTCCTTGTAAGGGTCGTCGCGATGGCGGTTATACATCTCGCCCCACTGAACGCCTTTCATCTCCTTGCGTTTCTCGGTGAAGTGCATCTGCACCCAGCGGATGACGTTCTGAAAGTATTGCCACAACTCGTCGCAGTCCTCATCGTAGCGGTGCGCCACCATGTACTCTTTGACTTTGCCGTTGCTGATCCATTTCAACACCGTTTCAAGATAAGCCTGGCGGATGGGCACGCCGCTCATGTAGTCGCTGCCCAATTGGTAGGCCACGCAGCCTGTCTTCGAGAAACGCCGTTTGGCTTGCGTAATCCACGGCCCGTTGTAGATGGCGTTCAGCATTTCCTGGTCGGTGAGCCGCTCGCCAGCGATGTTGATGATCTGGAACCAGTCGATCTGTTCGTCCTCGGTGCCTTCGCAAACATAGACCTGCAAGGGATAGTCGAGGATGCGCTTCTTGCCCTCGGCTGAAAGTCCGTCGAAGTTGGTCAGCACGCCGTCGAAGGTCATCAGGTATTCGCCCCAAACAAACTGGCAAATACTGATGGTGCGCTGCTGCCCGTCCAAAAGCTCGAAGATTGGGGTGTGAGCATTGTTTGCGGACGAGACGTCCGCGAACCCAGTACGCACCCAATACATCACATTGAGCGGGAAGCCTTTCCAAACCGTGTCCATCACGGCGTTGCGTTTCTTGGCGTCGTAGACGAACTCGCGCTGGTATTTCGGGCGTATGTTGAGCCGACCGCCATAGCCCACAATGCCTTCCTCGGTCGCGCTGTTGTCGGCGTAGCCTTCCACCAACTCGCCGATGGCCACTTGTGTCAATTCTATTTTCATTTCTTTTTGCGGATTAAAATTCGTGAATAAAGGTCCTTTCCGTTCAATGTTGGCTTGGCGAGGTCGAATTCCGAGTCGCAACCGTGGTTGAGCACACCTACAATCTCGAACTGGTCGGGGCAATACTTGTCCATAAAGGTAATCGGAACACCCATCAAGCCATCGTAATCGCAAGGAATATCGGCCACCTTGTCAACATTGATAGCATCAAAACTATCATAATGAGGATAGACTTCAGAGGAATAAGTCTTCCAAAGGTCCATGTGTTCATGGCGTTTACAATGGTCAAGATTGGTAAACCAGCAAATATTTCCGAGACTACGCCATTTTTGTCCAGTTTCATCTTGCCAATATCGCGTTTCTCTGGGTTCATAATGATCGGGAACCTGGAAACTCATATCGCCCATTTTATAACCAAACCATAGTTTGTCACGCATTATTAACGGAAAAACTTCTTTGTATTTGAGAGCATTTTGACCTCCAACTATCAAAAACTTCTTCCCATACTTCATCAACAATGCCACATATTCGCGAAAAAGCGAAAAAGGCGGATTGGTGCAAACAATGTCGGCCTGTTTCAGCAGTTCCACACATTCCTCGCTGCGGAAATCGCCGTTGCCTTGCAATCGTGAAAGCACATTCTTGTCGTTTTGCAACAGATAGGCCACGTCCGCCAAGTTCACCGCGCCGTCGCCGTTGTAGTCGTCCACCTCGGTGATTTCCACCTTGTAGGCTATCTTGCGAGGCTCGGCATCGGGAGCGTCGAATTGCAAAAGCAACTCATTTCCCATCACGGGCGAACCATCATAGCAAGTGGCTATCAGCTTCTTCAGTCCCAAACTATTGAAATTGAGGGCGAAATACTTGAAGAAATTGCTTTCGTAAGGGTCGTCGCAATTGCAGAAGACCACCTTGCCACGAAAATGCTCGCGATAGTGCTTCAATTCGGCACTGATGTCGTCCATTTGGGTGTAAAACTCGTCTTTCTTGGCTTTGAGTGCTGCGTTGAGGCTTTTGTTTCCTGCCATATCGATTGATAGTTTGGGCATTGCTATCAATCGGCGCGGCGACAAAAAGCGTGAGCTTCTTATCGCGTACCAAGGCAACCCGGCAAGGAGACCTTTCAACCCTTAAGAAGCTCACTTTTCGTGAGCATTCCATTATCAAGGTTGAAAGTCTCCGTTTGCTGCGGAAACCTCACTATCATTGTCGGTGTCATATCTCCAAAAGAACTTTGCCGGGTTTTTCGGTAGACGCGAAATAATAGTAATGCTTTGGTTTATACTATGTTAATCGTTATTCTCTTTTTCTTGTTTCTAATATTTTGTTAGTTCCTATCTGTCATGCCATTGCCGCACAACGATCGATGATGGCGTTGGCGAGGCGGAAACCATCGTCACTCACGCCTTTCGATTGGTTGCCGTCGTAGGTCATCGACAGGTGCATGGTATCATAGCCCATGTTAACCAATGCAAGCAGTTTCTTGTCCCGTTTCGACACAGCATCCCGATAGTCCTTAATATCGACACGGGTTCGCCTGTCTTTTCGTACCTTAAATACTGCATCAAGAGCCATCAACACGCCGAGCCACAGATAATTGCCTGCCGCACGAACATATTTCTCGTCCCGATACATCTTGAGTTCTGTATCAAGCTCGCCTTTTTCTTGAAGCGTTTCCTTGGCGTTCTCAACGTAACGCCTCGCTTCTTCAATGGGGTCTTTGCGTTTCATATTCCTTTCCTTTATTCCGATTGTTTCACACTGCAAATATAAACAATTTCTGAAACAGCAAGAAAAAAATTCACCCCATCCGCTGCCGCACCACCTCAAAACAAACGATACCCGTGGCCACGGAAACATTGAGCGAATCAATGTCGCCAGGCATCGGGATCATCAGGTGATCGTCGAGGCGTTTGAGATAGGCGGGGCTGATGCCGTCCTCTTCCGAACCCATCATCACGCAGAGTGGGCCGGTGAGGTCGGATTTCCAAAGGCTCTCTTGGGCCTTCTCGGTGAAACCTACAACGCGCAAGCCACTGGCTTTCAGGAAGTCGATGGCATCCTTCATGTTCTCAACGCGGCACACGTTGATGAGCGACAAAGCCCCAGCCGAGGTCTTCATCGCGTCGCCGTTGATGAGGGCTGAGCCGTGGTTGGGAATGACGATGGCATCCACGCCGGCGGCGTAGGCCGTGCGGGCTATGGCACCGAAGTTGCGAACATCGGTCACGCGGTCGAGCATCAGGATGAACGGGTCGCGACCGTCTTCGAAGATGGCTGAAACCACGTTTTCCAAAGGCTGGTATTCGATCGGGCAGATGAAGGCCACCACGCCTTGGTGGTTCTTGCGCGTCAGGCGGTTCATCTTCTCGATGGGCACAAACTGCACCGGCACGCCGTTCTTGCGGCAGGTGTTGGCGATCTCCGAAATCTCGGGCGAGCGCGTACCGCCTTGGATATACACTTTCTCGATTTCCTTCTGTGAGCGAATCAGTTCGAGCACGGGATGGATCCCGAACACCATGTTGTTCTTGTAATTGTCTTCCATGAGCGTAAAATTTGTGCAAAATTAGGAATAATGTTGAATCGTTGATTGTTGAATCGTTGAATTGTTGTAATTTTGCCACATCAAACGACAACGCCATGAAAGCAATGAAAACCATTTTCGCGGTCGCAATTCTCTTTTTGGGACTGCAACTGAACGCGCAAAACATAGCCCCAGAGCCTATTTCGGGCAAAGCTTTGACAAAAGACTACATCACGCAAAACCTCATCTACCCCCAAGCCGACCTTGAGCAGGGCAACAGCGGCAAAGTGATTGTCAGCCTTCACATTGACGCAAAAGGCGAAGGCAGCAACCATGTCGTGAAATCCTCCTTCAGCGAGGCAGCCGCACCCATTGCGATTGACTTGGTGAAGACCATCCTTTGGAAACCCGCCACACGCAACGGCATTCCCTACGACTGCGACCATGAGTACGAGATCGACTTCAACGCGAAGAGCTATAAGCGCTACTGGAAACGCCACACGCGCCTTGAAGCCCCGCTCACCTTGGAGGCCGACACCTCTTATATTATATACGACTACAAGCAGCTGAACGAAGTGGCCAAGCCCTATTTCACCGATGGCGGCAACATTGCCAACTACATCTACTCAAACCTTAAATTCCCCACCGAGGCTAAGGAGCGCGAAATCCAAGGCACGGTACGTCTAAGCTTCGTGGTGGAGACCAACGGCAGCGTGTCTAACATCGTCGTCGTCAACTCGGTGGGCGGCGGTTGCGACAACGAAGCCATCCGCCTGATGCAGGAAACAGTTTGGATTCCGGCTGAAAAGAACGGAAAATACGTCCGCAGCCGCAACATGCAGGACATCACATTCAACATCGGCAGCCACAACTTCCAAGATGGGAACAGCTATTGATCAGTTGACAGTTTGCAGTTTATAATAGTTTGCAGTTAGAGTTATAGTCCCGTAGGGACGACAGATATTAGGCATGCGATGTCAACCCCTGACAGACAGGCAACAAGCACACACCATAGGACATTCAACAATTAAACAATTAAACAAACAACAATTCAACATGAAAAAAGTTTTATTCACCGCATTGGCATTGGCATTGGCCACCATTTCATTTGCTCAAGACGAGCAACCCCAAGGCTGGACCCACAAAGGCAACATCGGCCTGAATTTCGGCCAAAGCTCCTACACCAACTGGGCCGCAGGAGGGCAAAACTCCATCAACGGGCAAGGCATTTTCAACTATGAGCTTCGCTACCTGAAGGGCAACTTCAAGTGGGACAACACCTTGAACGCCTCGTTGGGCTACAGCATCTACGACTTCAAGAAGAAGCCCATCAAGACCGACGACAAGATCGAGTTCACTTCGCTCGCCGGCATCAAGGCCACGGAACACCTCAACTACAGCGCCGAGCTGGCCTTCCGCTCGCAGTTCGCCAAGGGCTACAAGTACGATGAGGACTCCACCCAATACATCTCCAAGTTCCTCGCCCCTGCCTACATCAGCTTGGGTGTCGGTGCGGAATGGGTGCCTAACAAGTATTTCTCGCTCTACTTCTCACCTCTCACTGGCCGTATAACCATCGTCAACGACGACTACCTGGCCTCCATCGGCGCCTTCGGTGTCAACGATTTGGACAAGAACGACACCACCGTCCATGCAAAGGGTGCGAAGGTGCGCTATGAATTTGGTGCCCGCGCCGTGGCCAAAGTCCAAGTTCCCATCGCGAAGAACATCGACTTCAACTCGAAGCTCGAACTGTTCTCCAACTACCTCAACCACCCCGAGCGCATCGACGTGGATTGGCAGAACATGCTCGTCCTAAAGGTGAACGACTGGCTCAACGCCAACCTCGCCACGCACCTCATCTACGACTACGACATCCCGTTCTACGATGAAGCGGGCGCAAGAATCAACGGATCGAAAGTACAATTCAAGGAGGTTCTGGCCATAGGGATCATGATTAACTTGAAGTAAAATGCTGAAAATCGGTATTTTGTCCGACACACACTGCACACTCATGCCCCAGCTCTTCGACTTCTTCAAGGATGTTGACGAGCTGTGGCATGCGGGCGACATCGGCAACATTGAAACAGCTGAAGCCTTGGCCAACTTCAAGCCGCTGCGTGCCGTTCATGGCAACATCGACGACCATGTGGTCAGGATGCAATATCCCGAGAACCTGTTTTTCCACGTCGAGGACGTCAATGTCTATATGACCCATATCGGCGGCTATCCAGGCCATTACATGCCAGAGGTGAAGTACATTTTGGAAGACAAAAAGCCCGACCTATACATCTGCGGCCACTCCCATATATTAAAGGTGATGTACGACAAAAAACTCAACCTGCTGCACGTCAACCCCGGTGCGGCAGGCAACTCTGGCTTCCACAAGCAAATCACCTTCATCCGAATGGTCATCGACGGGAAAGCCTTCAAGGACATGGAAATCTTTGAGTTGGACAGACGTAAGGTCATCTGACGCACAAAGGCCGACTTCTTTTCCGGAGCCGGCCTTTGTTTTGGATACCATTTCCTATCGGATACGGTCGGTAGAACGCACCTTCCTGATGTCTTTTTTCAGCCCCGATGCGGCGGCTATCGTCAGCAAGAGGGCGGCCAAAGGCAGGAATGCCCCCACCTTGAAAGTCGGCTCGGCCCCTATTGGCGCGCCAATGATACGGATGTAGTAGCCAAACACCACGGCAATCCACGCCACGATGACGACAATGTCGATGCGGGCGATTTTGTGCAGCTTCACAAATTGGGCCAACTTCACTGCGCGGAAAAGGCCCATCGCCAAATAACCGCTCAACAGAACAGCCGTTATAGTCAGCACAAGCACAGGAAGGCTAAACATGCTCTTGAACGGCACTTCGCCGCCCGGAATCAACGAATCCACTCCAAAGACATTGAAACGCAGAATGTTAGTTTCTCCAAGATAGATTGCCAAAGGCATGAAAAACAGCAGCGCAAACAAAAGGGCCGCCAAAAAAAAGAAAACGGATTGCAATCTTTGTGACATAACGATGAAATTTAGGCTGCAAAATTACGATTTTAGGCTCACAAACCGCCATAATGAAAGAAAAAATTGCGCAAACGCTTGCTGGAAAACAATTTTTACCTATCTTTGCCGCGCTTTTTGGCTCGTCAAACCAAACACGCCAGTAAAGTCAAATCCAAAAGAGAATTATTGTTTCACGATTAGCATTCCTCTGGGAATCAGACAATCAGCATTTTATGTATAACATTTTTGAACTTAACGAGAAGTCATTGGAAGACCTCAAACTCATCGCGACCGAAATGGGCATCGATGACGAAAACCGTGACAGAATGCAACTGATCTACGACATTATTGACCACCAAGTTGACCATCCCGACATCAAGAAAAACGACGGAAAGGCCAATAAAAAGAAGAAAAAGAGCCAAAACGCCAACAAACCTGAGCCATCCGAGCCAGCTCTCATAGAACAGCCCAAAGAACCGATGGAATCAGATCCCGTTGATAGCGAACAGATTATCAAGCAGCAACCCAATCAAGGTGAAGAACACCCAACCAAGCGCAACAAGCGTCCACGCATTGTGAAAAACGCCGTCGAACCCCAGGAAAAAGCCCCGGAAGCTGAAATGGCGGCAGAAAGCGTCACAACCCCGGAAAGCATTGAACCGCAACCCAAAGCAGAAGCCGTTACGGAAAGCACGGACTTCGATCCTGCGCCCATTGCCGAGACTCCGCAGCCTAACGAAGAAAGGCAATTCAAGCAGAAACGCAAACGCCTAAACGAAGCAAAGGACGCCGAAGCCATGACGGCCGAGACGCAAACCGCTCCTGAAACCATCGAGCTTGCCAAAGAAACCGTAGATATTCCTACGGCAACCGAAGCCAACCCTAACAACAACAAAGAAAGGCAAGAACGAAACGAAAAGAACCGTCGAGACGAGCTGCTGAGCCAGTTCGACAGCAACGTGCGAGCCGAGGGCGTGCTCGAAGTCATGCCAGAAGGCTTTGGCTACCTGCGCTCCTCGGACTACAACTATCTGCCTTCGCCCGACGACATCTACGTCTCGCAGTCGCAAATCAAGCTTTTGGGCCTTAAGACGGGCGACACCGTCCTCGGCATCATCCGCCCGCCCAAAGCCGGTGAGAAATACTTCCCGTTGGTCAAGATCGACCTCATCAACGGCCGGCGTCCCGAGGAAGTGCGCGACCGTATCCCGTTCGACTATCTCACGCCGTTGTTCCCAAACGAGAAATTCAACATCACAGGACACAAAGACTGCACCATCTCGACCCGAGTCATGGATCTCTTCGCCCCCATCGGCAAAGGGCAACGAGGCCTCATCGTGGCCCAGCCCAAGACCGGTAAGACCGTATTACTCAAAGAAGTGGCCAACGCCATATCCGCCAACCACCCCGATGTTTACCTCATCGTACTCCTCATCGACGAGCGTCCCGAGGAA
The DNA here is from genome assembly GCA_017439405.1 of Bacteroidales bacterium. Classification (GTDB taxonomy): domain Bacteria; phylum Bacteroidota; class Bacteroidia; order Bacteroidales; family F082; genus Limimorpha. Next base: position 18,509 of record JAFSJF010000097.1, on the reverse strand, counting down.
GTCACTGACATGCGCAGCAGTGTGAAGGCCGAGGTCATCGCCTCCACTTTCGACGAGCCGGCCTCAAAACACGTCCAAATCGCCAACATCGTGCTCGAAAAGGCAAAACGCCTCACCGAATGCGGCCACGACGTGGTCATCCTGCTCGACTCCATCACCCGACTTGCACGCGCCTACAACACTGTCTCGCCCGCCTCGGGCAAGGTGCTCACAGGAGGAGTCGAAGCCAACGCCTTGCAGAAGCCCAAACGCTTCTTTGGCGCTGCCCGCAAAATCGAAAACGGCGGCTCGCTGACCATCCTGGCCACGGCCCTCATCGAGACCGGTTCAAGAATGGACGAAGTCATCTTCGAAGAGTTCAAAGGCACCGGCAACATGGAACTCCAACTCGACAGGCGCCTGTCGAACAAGCGAATCTTCCCATCCATCGACATCGTGGCCTCAGGCACGCGCCGCGACGACCTCCTTGTGGACGAGCGCACGTTGGCACGCTTGTGGGCCTTGCGCAACCACTTCGCCGACATGACCCCCGTGGAAGCCATGGAATTCCTGAAAGACCGCATTGCCAAGACCCGCAACAATGAAGAGTTCCTAATGACCTTGGACAAGTAAATCAATCATACAGCGCATCCAAATCTTCGGTCGTCAGGCCGTTGAAGTCGCCGCTGCTCATAAACGCGCCAACGACATTGTGTCGTTGGCCTTTTTGTAGCAATTCCACAAGCTCGGCTTTGCTATGCACCACTTGCAAATCAGCGCGTCCAAAACCCTTGACGATGCGTTCATCGGGCATCAACTCCAACTTCTTGATGGCCACGGCATGTGGGTCGTAGAAGACAATGGCACGGTCGGCCAGTTTCAGCGCGTCGCGGTAATGGTCGATGAAAACCTCGCTAAGACTACTGTAGGTGTGCAACTCAAAGACCGCAATCAAGTGTTTTTCAGGGAATTGCTCACGCAAAGCCTTCACACTGGCGTTCACCTTGGAGGGCGCGTGGGCGAAATCGCGGAAGATGAAGTTGTCGCCGTTGCCGAACAGCAACTCCAATCGCCGTGCAGCACCTTTGAAGGTGGCGATGGCCTCGTAGAATTGTTCCTCCTTCACGCCCAACTGCCTGCAAACCAGTCGCGCCGCGTTGAGGTTCTTCATGTTGTGGCTGCCAAAAACACCCACTTCCCTCCTACTGCCGTCTGGCAAAAGCAAACTGGTGCGAAGTCCATCGTTTTCAAAAGGATGAATGCCATAGCCGAAAGTCTGACAGCTTGCACCTTGCGCAATCTTCTCGGCTTCCACATCAGTCTGGTCGTAAATAAGGCACCCGCCTGGCTCAATGGTGCGCACGAAGATTCGGAACTGCTCCAAATAGCTGTCGAAAGTCGGGAACACGTTCACATGATCCCAGCCGATGCCGCTAATCACCGCAATATGAGGATGATAGTGATGAAACTTCGGCACACGGTCGATGGGCGAAGTGAGGTATTCGTCACCCTCCATCACCATGTATTTGGCCGTCTCGCTGAGTCGCACCATCACGTCGAAACCTTCAAGCTGAGCCCCTACCATGAAATCCGTCTCTATGCCAGCGTGTTTCAGCACATGCAAGATCATGGACGTGATGGTTGTCTTGCCATGGCTGCCGCCGATGACGATGCGCGTCTTGTCGCGACTCTGCTCGTAAAGGTATTCGGGATAGGAATACACCTTTAGGCCAAGTTGCTGTGCGCGAACTAATTCCGGGTTGTCGATGCGGGCGTGCATACCGAGGATGACTGCATCGTAAGTGTGGTCAAGCTTCTCGGGAAACCAGCCCCATTGCGGAGGCAGTATGCCCTCTTTTTGCAAACGCGACTTGCTGGGCTCGAAGATTTCGTCATCCGAACCCGTGACTTCATACCCCTTGCGGTGCAAGGCAATGGCGAGGTTGTGCATGGCACTGCCGCCGATGGCGATAAAATGGACTTTCTTCATCTGTGACGTTAATTTTCCGCAAAAATACAGGATTTTCATCACGCCTGCAAAAACATCCCGAAGATTTCCATAAAAATGCCCGGCCAGAAACAACAATTTTGTTTATTTTTGCAAACCAAACGAAGAAAGAAAATGACTGTAGGAAACAAACATAAAGAGAACATTTTCAGGCCGAAAGCCCAACCCGAACCCGAAATCGCAGAGGAAAAGGAAATCGCTGCCGAAAACCCGACAAAAGAGGAAAAACAGGAAAAGGCACCCTCCCCTAAGCCCGAAAAAACGCCAAAGAAAAAGGACTCCAAACCTCAAAAGCCCCAAAAACAGCCTAAGACGCATGACGGTAAAACCAAACGTATCGCAGGCATTCTGTTCATCTGCTTAGCCGTTTACCTGTTTATTGCGCTGCTTTCTTATTTCTTCAGTTTCTTCAGCGGAAACCACCAAGAATATGGTTATCAGATCTTTAGCCAGAGTATCCAGTTGGACAACCACACTGGACGCTTGGGTGCGTTCCTGTCGCAAACCCTTGTCAAAGAGTCATTTGGCATCGGAGCGTTTTTCTTTGTTTACCTGCTGACACTCATCGGGTTGCGTCTCACCGACAACGCCCGAATCCGCATGTGGCGCATCTGGAAGTACGCCCTGATGACCTTGGTCTGGCTTCCGTTGCTGTTCGCCTTCATCGCGGTATCGGCACCCAAATGCGCCATTTTCGGCGGCGCGGTCGGGCTTTGGCTCCACACCTTATTATACAATTATGTGGGCAAGGCCGGTGTCATCATCGTCTTGGTATTCATCTTCATGGTTTACGCCGTCTTCCAATTCAACCTTACCTTCAACCATATCAAGCAGTTGCGCGAAAAACGCGAGGAAGAACGGCAAAGACAGGCTGCCCTCCTTGCCGAACAGCAACGATTGGAAGAAATCGAAAGACAGCGAAACAAACCCAGCCACGACTATGACCCTGACCCTGACGACGACAAGGTCGACGATGAAGAAGATGGCAACCACGGCAACCTGCCGCCCGTCACTTCCTTCACACGCACACCCGACCTCGAGATCGTGAACACCACCGAGGAAACCGTGCGAAAGGAGAACACCTTCATTGCTTCGAAACATGATGAAATCCAACCTGCCGAGCCAACCCAACCGTACAATAACCCTGTCTTCACGGTGGAAGACATCGTCGTCACGACAGACAAAAGCCCATCCAGCGAAAGCACGCCCGACAAGCCAATCGAAACCGAGAGCGAAATCATGTTGGAAATCGAGCAAGCTCCTAAAGAAGTGACCGTTACGGAAAGGAAAAACGAAGAGCACCATACCATCGACACGCCGTTTGACCCGCGCTACGAACTGCGCGACTACCAGTTTCCGGCCTTGGACATGCTGAACGACTACGGCGGCAAGAAATCCGAAATAAACAGCGAGGAATTGGAAGCCAACAAGAACAAGATCGTGGAGACCTTAGGCAACTACGGCATCGCCATCGACAAGATTAAGGCGACCATCGGCCCGACGGTCACCCTATATGAAATCGTCCCCGCCGCAGGTGTCAGGATCTCGAAAATCAAGAACTTGGAGGACGACATCGCGCTGAGCCTAGCCGCCCTGGGCATCCGCATCATCGCCCCCATCCCCGGCAAAGGCACCATCGGCATCGAAGTGCCGAACAGCAAGCCCGAAACCGTCTCAATGCGCAGCGTGTTGGCCTCGGAAAAGTTCCAAAACTCGAAATACGCACTGCCTTGCGCCATCGGAAAGACCATCTCCAACGAGACCTACGTCTTCGACTTGGCCAAGATGCCGCATATCCTCATGGCGGGTGCCACTGGTCAAGGCAAGTCCGTGGGCCTCAATGCCATAGTGGCTTCCTTGCTCTATAGCAAGCATCCATCGGAACTGAAATTCGTCATGGTTGACCCGAAGAAGGTGGAGTTGACGCTCTACAACCGCATCGAACGTCACTATTTGGCCAAACTCCCCGACTCAGAGGATGCCATCATCACCGACGTAAAGAAAGTGGTGCGTACGCTCAATTCCCTTTGCATCGAGATGGACCAACGCTACGACCTCCTGAAACAGGCCGAATGCCGCAACATCATCGAGTACAACGAGAAGTTCAAGGCTCGCAAGCTTTTGCCCACCGAGGGACACCGCTTCCTGCCTTATATCGTGCTGATTGTCGATGAGTTCGCCGACCTCATCATGACTGCAGGCCGCGAAGTGGAGTCGCCCATTGCGCGTTTGGCGCAGTTGGCCCGAGCCATCGGCATCCACTTGATCATCGCCACGCAGAGGCCTTCGGTCAACGTCATCACGGGCAGCATCAAGGCCAACTTCCCAGCCCGTATCGCATTCCGCGTCATTTCGGCGGTAGACTCGAAGACCATCCTCGACCAAAGCGGCGCCAACCAGCTCATCGGCCGAGGCGACATGCTGCTTTCGACTGGCAACGACTTGGTACGCTTGCAATGCGCCTTCATCGACACGCCAGAAGTGGAAGCCGTCACCGAATACATAGGCTCACAACGAGGGTTCCCCACACCATACGAGCTTCCTGAAGTCCCCGATGAGTCTGGCGATGCGCCTGACGTTGAGGAAGATGGCGAGCGCGACAGCCTCTTCGAGGAAGCCGCCCGCATCGTGGTGCAAACCCAACAAGGCTCCACATCCATGATACAACGCAAACTGAAGCTCGGCTACAACCGTGCGGGCCGCATCATCGACCAATTGGAGGCCGCCGGAATCGTCGGGGCGTTCTCCGGAAGCAAGTCGCGCGAGGTGAAAGTGAAAGACGAATTCGCTTTGGAACAGATTTTGCGGGACATCTACAACAAAGACAACGGAATTTGAAAATGAAAGCACGAAATTTATTCCTTAGTTTGGCCATCATTCTAACTGCCAGCACCTTGAATGCACAAAGCAGCGCAGATGCCATCGTCCGCACCTACATCGACAAACTCAAGAGCCACAAGAACTTGGAGTGGCGTTTCACATACCAATTCAGCTTAGACGGAAAAAACTTCAACGAAGCGCAATCGGGAAAGGCGTGGCTGCAAGGCGAAGCCTACAGAATTGAAATGGCCGAGCAGCAAAACATTTCCGATGGCAAAAGCATTTGGACTTATTTCTCTGAGGAAGATGAAGTTATGGTAAGCAATACCACGGACGGCACCGACAACACGCCCCTCAAGCTGCTCGCCTCATTGGACGAAAACTATGCCGCCACCATTGCCAAAATGGACAGCAACGGCATCTGTACCGTTGAATTGGCCAACCCGAAAGGGCAATACAAGCGCATTACACTGAAAATCAATACTAAAACAACTGAAATCAAGAGTGCGGACATCTACATGGAAGACGGAAGCAAGATGGTTGTCAACATCGAAGAACAGAAGTTCGACCAACCGTTGGACGAGAGTTTCTTCACCTTCGACGAGAAGGCGCACCCCAATGTGGAGGTGATTGACATGCGATGACGCAATAAATACCGGATATTTTCGTATTATCGTTGTACGGCTGCCACATTGTGACAGCCCCAAAAAACAGCAATTCAACGAATCAACAATTCAAAACAATATGAATCTCCTTCAAATCCAACAGGCTGTCAACGACTTAGGAACAGCAACAGTACAAACCGCAGAAACCGCGGCGCAACCCACCGAATTCAAGCTCTCCATTCTCGAACTGGCCACGAAAGGCGGCTGGATTATGATTGTGCTTGCCGTTTTGTCCATCATTGCGGTTTACATTTTCATCGAGCGTTACATCACCGTCAGTCGCGCAACGAAGTACGACAACGGCTTCATGGAACGCATCCGCGACTACATGAAAGACGGCAAATTAGACTCCGCCAAGGCCCTTTGTCGCGGCAACTCGACCCCCATCTCGCGCATGATCGAGAAAGGCCTGTCGCGCATTGGGCGACCGTTGAACGACATCAACTCGGCTATCGAAAACGTTGGAAATCTGGAAGTTGCAAAACTGGAGCGTGGCGTAAGCATTCTCGCCATGATTGCAAGTGCCGCCCCGATGATCGGTTTCCTCGGCACGGTGACGGGCATGATCCGAGCGTTCTACAACATGTCGATGGCGGGCAACAACATCGACATCGAGCTTCTTTCATCAGGCATCTACGAAGCCATGGTGACCACCGTCGGTGGCCTGATTGTGGGCATCATCGCCTACATCTTCCATGCCGTCATCTCCACAAAAATCCAAAAGGTCGTCAACCTGCTTGAAGCCAAGGCGACCGAATTCATGGACGTTCTGAACGAACCTGCTTAAAACCAGCGCATTATGGCTATCAAATCGAGAAACAAGGTGGAGCCGACGTTCAACTCCTCGTCCATGTCGGACTTGGTGTTCCTACTGCTGATTTTCTTCATGTTGACCTCGACGTTGGTCGCGCCAAACGCCATCAAGCTCATGCTGCCATCAAGCAGCAGCAAGACCATGGCCAAGCAGACCGTCACAGTCTATATCAACGAGGAAACGACCTATTTCGTTGACGAAACACAAGCCGACGAGACCCAACTCATGGAGTTGATCAACGGCAAAATCGGTACCGACACACAGGCTACTGTGGTACTTCGTTCCGACAAGTCGGTACCTGTGCAATATATTGTAAACGTGATAGATGCGGTGAACCAAATCAACAACGCGACTGGCAACAACCACAAGGTTATTCTCGCCACCGCACCAAAGAAATAGAAACGATGAGTAACGAAAAGAAAGACAAAGGAATAGCGATTGCGGGAACCATTGTGGTTCATGCCCTGGCCATTCTCGTGCTTTTCCTGATGGCCTTCAGGACACCTCTTCCGCTTCCTGGCGAGGAAGGCGTTGAGGTCGATTTGGGCATGATGGACCAAGGCATGGGCAACATACAGCCGGAGAAGCCCGCCATTCCGCAAGCCGCCCAACCGCAACCGAAACAAGAGAAGACCGAGGAGGAAAACCTGACACAAAACGACGAGGAAGCCCCCGCCATCGAGAAGCCCAAGGCACCCAAGCCGAAACCACAGGAAAAACCCGTGGAGAAACCAGCACAACCCACTGTAAATCAGAAAGCTTTGTTCAAGGGTGGCGACACGCCGCAAGCAGGTGGATCTGAAGGCATTACTGGTCAACCCGGCGACCAAGGCAAGCCCAACGGCTTGGCAGGCATAAAGCAATATGATGGCAACGGCGGCAAGGGCAACGGCCCTGGCTACAGCCTCGGCGGTCGCGGCGCGAAGAGCCTGCACCGCCCCAACGACGACTTCAGCGAGGAAGGCACCATCGTGGTGGATATTTGGGTGAACCGCGCCGGGAAAGTCGTCAGAGCAGAAGTCGCCACTAAAGGCACCACCCTCATCAACCAAGCCATGCGCGAAAAAGCCAAGCAAGCGGCCTTGCTTTCAGCCTTCGTTGCCGACCCCGACGCACCCGAGGAACAAAAGGGCACCATCACTTATAACTTTGTCATCAACCATTAAAAAATGCAGAATGCAGAATGCGGAATGACGCGAAGCAACACTATTCAGCGCAACTCATTCTGCATTCATCATTCATAATTCATAATTCCAAAATAATATGACCTACCCCGAAACCCTCGACTGGATGTTCAACAAACTCCCTATGTACCAGCGCATTGGATCCGCCGCGTACAAAGCCGACCTGAACAACACCATACAACTCCTCAACCTTCTGGACAACCCGCACCGCAACTTCAAGTCGGTGCATGTGGCCGGCACCAACGGCAAAGGTTCCGTATCACACATGTTAGCTTCCGTGTTTCAGGAAGCGGGCTATAAGACAGGACTTTACACATCGCCCCACCTGCGCGACTTCCGCGAGCGTATCCGCATCAACGGGGAGATGATTCCTGAGGACAACGTGGTGCAATTCATTGACACTTACAAAGACAAGTTCGAGGCAATGGAGCTTTCCTTCTTCGAGATGACCGTGGGCATGGCCTTCGACTATTTCTCGAAGGAAAAGGTTGACATCGCCATCATCGAGGTGGGCATGGGCGGCAGGCTCGACTCCACCAACCTCATCACGCCCGAGCTGAGCGTCATCACCAACATCGACTTCGACCACATGAAGTTCTTGGGCGACACAAGGGCCAAGATTGCCTACGAGAAGGCTGGCATCATCAAGCCGGGCATTCCCGTGGTCATTGGCGAAACCCATCCCGAAACCCAGCAGGTCTTCATCGACAAGGCCAATGGATGCGGCAGCCCGATCCTTTTCGCCGACCAAACCTTCGACTGCGACAAAATCCACATCGAGTCGCAAACCGAGCAACTGTTTGACGTGTGGAAAAACAGCGAGCTTTACATGGAAGCCCTCGAGATCCCTCTGATGGGCAACTACCAGCAGAAGAACCTCACCACCGTGGCGTGCGCCCTCGACCTGCTTCGCCAAAAGTTCAGCCTCACGGAAGACGACATCCGCGACGGCCTCGCCAAGGTCGTCAGAAACACGCATTTGATGGGCCGCTGGCAAATACTATGCAAAGACCCGCTCACCATTGCCGACACTGGCCATAACGTGGCCGGCATCACCGAGGTGGTGCGGCAATTGGCGGAAATGACCTATGGCAGGTTGCATTTCGTCCTCGGCATGGTCAACGACAAGGACATCGACAGCGTTATGCAGCTGCTGCCACGCGGAGCCGAGTATTATTTCTGCAAAGCCGACATCCCTCGCGGCTTGGATGCCAATGTGTTGGCCGAGAAAGCCTTCGAAATGGGATTGCGCGGACAGGTGTTCGAGTCGGTAGGCCATGCCTACCGATCGGCGGTCAACAACGCCCGTTTCGGCGACGTCGTTTTCATCGGCGGAAGCAATTTCACCGTGGCCGAAGTCGTGTAAAGGATTATTTCTTACCTTTGCAGCAAATCCACAAGACCTTGCGCGGCAAAAGACTCCATATCATCGTTTTGGCACTCGCGGCCATGTTGCTCAGTTCGTGCAACATAACCCGTTTCATTCCTGAAGGGAAGTATTTGGTGCAAAAAAACACGGTGGTCATCATGGAAGACGGGGAAGACCTCAGCAAGTCGAAACTGTCGTCATACATCGCCTTGAAGCCATACAAGACCTCCCTTGAGCTGAAGTTGCCCATCTGGGTTTACTACAAATCGGAACAGCGGGCAGACAGCAAGTTCTGGAAATGGATGAACAAGAACTTCGGGAAAGAGCCGACCTATTACGAACAAGCCGATGCCGACCGTTCGGCCACACAGATGATGCGCTACCTCAACCAGGTGGGCCACTTCAACTCAAAGGTGACTCACAAGGAGACCTTCAAGAAAAACAAGCGGGTGTTCGTGGAATACGACGTCTTCCCCACCCGTCCCTACCGCATCAGCAAGCTCGAATACGACATCGGCGACACGCTCTTGGAGCGTTACATCATGCGCGACAAGGACAAGTTCCCCATCAAGGCAGGCGACATTTACAACGAACCCCTTTTGGACGACCTACGGGACATCATCACCGAAAGGCTCAGAAACTCGGGATATTACTACTTCAGCCACAACAACATACGTTTCGAGGTGGACAGCAATTTCATGAACCGTACCATGACGGTCGTCATGAAAGTGAAAGAAACCACAAACTCGCACAAGCAATACCGCATCAGGGACATCAACATCTATCCTAACTATTCCGTGTTTCGAGCCAACGAGAAGCCTTCGGATTCGGCCTCACTGACCCTCAAAGTCGGGCGGCGAAACCGGACCAACACCCTTGATTTCTACTACTACGGCAAGCCTCGCGTCAGACCCTCCACCTTCAGCCAATCCATACAGATCGTCGAAGGATTGCCGTACAACCTCCGCAGTGTCACGAGCACCTACAACGGCTTGGGCAACTTCAGGCTCTTCCGCAACGTGAACATCACCTTCGACACCATCCCCAACGACACGCTCAACCTGCTGGACTGCAAGATCACCATGCAACAGAACGACACCCACTCCTATTCCGTCCAAGCCGAAGGCACCAACTCCGATGGCGACTTGGGCATCAAGGGCAGCATGTCGTACACCAACAAGAACCTGTTCCACGGTGCGGAGACCTTCCAAGTCAGCCTGCGCGGCGGCTTGGAGATGCAAACCATCACCCCACTCGACGAGACGGAGAGCAAGCGCATATTCAACACATGGGAGCTGGGCTTCGCCACAAGCCTGCAATTCCCCCGCTTCCTCAGCCCTTTCCCTTTGCGCACCTTCTCAAGAGACTACCGGCCCGCCACCTCCGTCTCATTGGGCTTCAACTCGCAAATCAGGTATTACTACTCCCGTTACATCGCGTCGGCTTCGTTCAGCTACGACTGGAAAAGCAGCTACAGCCTGCGCCACACACTCACGCCAATCAACCTCAACAGCGTGAAAATCGACAACATCAACCCTGTTTTCCAGACCTACCTCGACGCGGAAACCAACCAAAGGAAAAAGGACCAATACACCAGCCACTTGGTGATGGGAGCCAAATACTCTTTCCTCTATAACACCCAAAACATCAACAATTCGGGCAGTTTCTTCTACCTTCGCGCCGACATCGAGACGAGTGGCAACCTGCTCTCGCTGTTCAACAAGACGAAGCTCATAAGCGAGAACGACGGGCATCAAGAGTTGCTGGGGATGCCTTACGCACAATTTGTGAGAGGCAGTTTCGACATCCGGCAGCACCTCGACATCGGACGCGAATCGTGGCTTGTGTTCCGCGAGTTCATCGGCTTGGGCATCCCATACGGCAACTCCAACGATTTGCCCTTCGAGCGCAGCTTCTATGGCGGCGGCGCCAACGGCTTGCGAGGATGGCTTTACCGCAACGTCGGGCCTGGTTGCTACAATCCCGTCTCCAACGACTTCGAGAAAATCGGCGACATGCAGCTTGAATTCAACGCCGAGCTGCGCTTCCCAATCTACAACTTCATCAATGGCGCCATCTTCGCCGACGCCGGCAACGTCTGGACATACAATCCCAACAGCGCCATGCCCGGTAGCGAATTCCGCTTCGACAGCTTCTACAAGCAAATCGCCTTCGACGCCGGTTTCGGCGTGCGTTTGGACGTGTCGTTCCTCATCCTCCGCGTGGACCTTGCCTATGCCTTGCGCAATCCCTATCCCGACGATAGTGGAAACTACTGGCGCGTGTTCGAGTCGCCACTCAACAACATCCGGCTGCAATGGGGCATCGGCTATCCCTTCTAACACTCCGCCATGCTGTGCCGCGAAGCCCTATACCAACATCTCGTCCAAGCCTTCGGCTTTGAACCGACCCAAGGCCAAGCCACCGTCTTGCGCCACCTTTCGGCATTCCTCCTCTCGGAAAAGGACAACCCTGCCTACATCCTTAAAGGCTACGCCGGCACGGGAAAGACCACACTCGTCAGGGCCTTGGTGAAGACCCTGCCGACGATAGGCATGAGACACATCCTCATGGCCCCGACAGGCAGGGCCGCCAAGGTGATGAGCAACTACACCGGCTCGAAAGCCTCCACCATCCATCGGCGCATCTACCAAGCCACGACCTTCCCCGACGGGAGCGTCCGCATCGCTCGTGGCGAAAACAAGTCGCAAAACACGCTCTTCATCGTTGACGAGGCCTCGATGATTGGCGAACAGCGCGAGTTTGGCGGCAAGAGCCTCCTGGACGACCTGCTGGAATACGTCTTCAGCGGCGAGCGGTGCCGACTGCTTCTCATCGGCGATACGGCGCAACTGCCTCCCGTCGAGAGCCGCGAAAGCCCCGCCTTGGACTGTGACTACCTTAAATCGGAATTCCCCGTCACGGCGGCCACCTTCGAATTGACCGAGGTGAAACGCCAAGCCTTGGAGTCGGGCATACTCTACAACGCCACGAGACTCAGGGAACGCCTGAAAACGAGCGACTTCGACCTACCATTGTTCCAAACCGAAGGCTTCCCCGACACGCTGAGAATCGAGCCTGAGACCTTCGAGGAGCTGCTTTACAACACTTTCTCGGAAAACGTTGACAACGAGGCCGTCATCGTGTGCAAATCGAACAAGCGCGCCAACCTCTTCAACCAAGCCATCCGGGGACGCATCCTCAACATCGAAGGCGAGCTGGCCACGGGCGACAAGCTGATGGTCGTCAAGAACAACTACCATTGGACAGAAGGCATTCCCGAAATCAACTTCATCGCCAACGGCGACATGGCGGAGATTCGCAAGATCAAGCATTTCGACGAGATGTACGACTTCCGCTTCGCCGACGTCGAACTCAGCTTCGCCGACTACCCCGACGCACCAAACATCGAGGTGAAAATCCTGTTGGACACCCTGAACAGCAACAGCGCCTCCTTGACCGAGGAAGAAAACCGACGGCTTTTCCAAGCCATCGAGGAGGACTACATGGACATCCCCAACCGGCGCGAACGCTACAAGGAAATGCGCAAAAACCCGTGGTTCAACGCCTTGCAGGTAAAGTTCGCCTACGCTCTCACCTGCCATAAGACCCAAGGCGGACAATGGAGCACCGTGTTCATCGACTCCTCGCTTAACCAGAAAGAGTCTTTGGAGACGGAAGACCTTCGCTGGCTCTACACCGCCTTGACACGCGCCCAAAAGCAAGTCTATTTCGTCAACTTCAAAGACGAGTTCTTTTTCTGAATACCCTAGCGCAAAACGACTTCCCCCAACCTTTCCCGTCATGGCGGGCGCAGACCCGCCATCTCCCTTACTAAAAGCACCAAAAACGGTCGCCACCCAAAATGGAAGCGACCGTTCGCGGCATATTAAAAACACATGTGCGCCCGATTATCTCACCACCAGTCTTCGGTAGCACGTCCCATTCCTTTCTACGCTGATTTTCAGCGTGTAAACACCTATCGTGCTTGGGGCAGTGATGGTCTGTACAGACGGTGCGTGCACCGTCTCTACCACAGCGCCAAGGGCATTGATGATTTCCACCAGCACCTCACCCGTTTCCGCAACGTCGATGCCCAAACTGACGGTCTGGCCATGTTCGACAGGGTTCGGGAAAACGTTCACGCTGCTGACCCATTCGTCGATGCCCGTCGTGCCACGGAAACGGACGACGTATGGCTCGGCGAAGCTGCCGACGACGGCGTTGGTCTCGTATGGCAGAGACGCAACACATTGCGTCTCTACAGCACCGGTTTCGTTGTTGTAGAGGCCGAAATGCAGTTCAACGGCTTCGTCTCCCGCGATGGTCAGGAAGGCCATGTAACGGTTCAACGGTTCAACGTACATTAGTCTCGCACTGCCGCGCACCTCGCCGTTGGCAAAGGCTGCCAGCTCGTAGTTTTCGCCTTGAAGCTCATTGCCGTCTAATTCAACGACAGCCATCACGCTCATGTTGTCAGGATAGGCTGTGAGGTTGGGGCTCCAGTGGTTGTTTTCTGCGGTTTGGTTGGCCTTCAGGTCGGTTCTCGTCCCGCCGTTGGGATAGACGAATGTTACTGCGCTGCTGTTGTTCGACTTGAACATCAGGCCCATGCCGGGGTTGAGGATGCTCAACGAGCCGTACCAGCCGAAGCCGTCAAGATACGATGCGAAGCCATCATTTTGCGACTTCAGCATGTCGCCATTCTGCGGCGTGATACCAGACAGGGCCTCGGCGACGCTCATGCTAAGGTTCACGGGATAGCCCACCCATGTCCAGCCGCTGTTGAGGGTGATTGGGTGATCTTCGGGATTGGCCGCGCTGCCCGTCATTTCCATGGTGCAGGCAGTGTTGGTCTTCACCTGGTAGGTAGACTGGTTGTTGATGGAGTTCAACGAGCCGTACCAGCCAAAACCTTCGAGATAGGAAGCATAGCCGTCGTTCTGCGACTTGATTGTAAGGCCGTTACTGCCGAGACCCTCTTGAAGCTGTTCCAAACTGTTTTCGTCCAACTCCACATAGCCGCTCCACCAATTCCAACCGTTGTTGAAATTGGTAGTTTGGGTGATGTTGTTCAACTCGAAGTTGGCCACAAGGCTGCGGCTGCCCGTAACGGTGAAACTGCAAACGGCTTCAGTGGAAACGATTTCGCCGTTCTCCGTCCAACCTAAGAAACTATAATCCTCGTTGGCGGTGGCCGTCAAGGTAGCGGTCTCGCCGTAACTGTAGGTGCCTGCACCCGTCACCGTGCCGCCCGCTTCGGGATTGGCCGTGGCGGTGATTTCGTAGGTGTTCAACTCGAAGTTGGCAACGTAATCGCCTGTCTCGGTTACGGTGAAGCTGTAAGTCGTGCTTGTGCTGACCTCCTCGCCGTCCTTCGTCCAGTTGACAAAGTGGTAGCCCACATTGGCCGTGGCCGTTAGGGTGCAGCTGGCACCGTAGTTGAAGCTACCCGTACCCATGACGTAACCAGCACCGTTGGGGTTGACCGTAACGTTGATGTAGTAGGAGTTGCGGGTGAAGTGCGCCACAAATTCGCAGTCACCCACCACGGTGAAGCTGTAGGTCGAATTGTAAGAGACCGTGATGCCGTCTTTCGACCAGTAGTTGAAACTATAGCCAGGATTGGGAAGGGCCTCAAGGGTACACGATTGCCCGTATGTGAAGGAACCGCTACCGCTTACCGTTCCGCCTTCAGTTGGGGCAACCGAAACAGAGACGATGTAGTTCGTCAACTCGAAGTTGGCCACATAGCTCGCCGCTCCCGTCACCTCGAAGCTGTAGGTGGACTCTGTCGAGACGACCTCACCGTTCATGGTCCAGTTAAGGAAGTGGTAGCCCACATTGGGTGCGGCGGTCAAGGTGCAGGTGTCGAAATGGTTGTATACACCTGCGCCAGTGACCGTACCACTTTCCTCTAAATTCGTCGTGGCAGCAATCTCATAGCTGTTCAGCTCGAAGTTGGCCACATAGTCGCCCGACACGGTTCCTGTGAAGCTGTAAACCGCCTCGGTCGAAACCACCTCGCCGTCCTTCGTCCAGTTGACAAAGTGGTAGCCCGTGTTAGCCGTGGCGGTCAGGGTGCAAGTTGCACCATAACCATACGTTCCCGCACCGTCCACTACGCCGCCCTCCAAAGGATTCGCGGTCGCGGTGATGTCGAAAGTGTTTTGGCCAAAATTGGCCACATAGCTGGCAGCCTCCGTCACGGTGAAACTATAAGTCAGGTCGGTTGTGACTTCCTCGCCATTCTTCGTCCAATTGATGAAGTGATAGCCTTCATTGACCGTCGCTGCCAAGGTGCAGGTGTCGAAGTGATAGTAAACGCCCGCGCCTTCAACCATGCCGCCCAATTCGGGGTTGGCCGTCGCCTCGATGTCGTAGCTGTTCAACTCGAAATTGGCCACGAAAGCGGCCTCGCTTGTCACCTCGAAGCTGTAGATTGCTTCAGTCGAGACTTCCTCGCCGTCCTTCGTCCAATTGATGAAAGTGTAGCCCACATTGGCCGTGGCCGTCAAGGTGCAGGTGTCGAAATGATAGTAAACGCCCGCGCCGTCCACCGTGCCGCCCGCTCCGAGATTGGCCGTGGCAGTGATTTCGTAACTGTTCAGCTCGAAGTTGGCCACGTAGCTTGCGTCTTCGGTCACCGTGGGATAGATGGTGGCTTCCGTAGAGACTTCCTCGCCGTCTTTCGTCCAGTTGATGAAAGTGCCATATTCGTTGGGCGTAGCCGTGAGCATCGCAGTGGTGTTGGCCAAATAAGTGCCTCCGCCTTCCACAGTGCCAGCCACAGCGGGGACGGCGGTTGCGCTGATCGTATAGGTTTGCATATTGGCACCTGGAGCAGCACCTAGCATAATGCAGTTCTTCACATACAGGCGCGTGCCGGTGTAATTCCATGGTGAATTTGGGCTGTAGTTCGTGCCGTCGCTGTAGATGCGGATGGATTGGCTGCCGTTGGCATTGAACACGCGGCACGACATGCCGCTGGAGCTGGAACCAGTGTTGTCGTCCACGACAAGGGCGATATTACGCGTGCCATCGTAATAGAATGGCGTTTGCAAGGTGATGGTGGTCCATGTGCCTTCCGTCATGGTGACGGATCCTGAATACACTTTGTTGCTCGCCCCGACTGTAATCCAGTCTGTGTTGGAGGTGAAAAGCGCCTTCTCGGTATGCACCATGTAGATGGTGTAGTTGCGCGTCTTGGTCTCGCCTTCGTTGTAGAACGACAAGCTGCCGATGCTCTCAACGTCCGACAATTCGTCTGCCGTGTAAATCTGCTGCGTGAGGGAATAGTTGAAATTGGAATAGCTGGGCAGGTAGGAATTGGCTGTCGTGTCGGTTCCGATGACAACATTCTCGGCCTCGGCGAAATGCGCCTCGTAGGTGGCAGGCTCCGTCACCGTGAAAGTGTAGGAGAGATTGGAGTTGATAACGGGACCGTACTCCTTGGTCCAGCATTGGAAGTCATAGCCCGTGTTGACGGAAGCCGACAGCGTGCAGGAGGTGCCTTGTTCATAGCGGCCCTCGCCCGTAACCGTTCCGCCCTCGGCAGGAACGGCCACAACCGTCACCTGGTGGATGGGGTTGAAGTGGGCCACATATTGCTCGTCCTCGGTGACAAGGAAATCGAAGCTTGTCTCCGTGGAGACCACTTCACCATCCTTTGTCCAGTTAAGGAAGACAAAGTTCTCGTCTGGCGCGACGGAGAGGGTCGCGATTTGACCTTGCAGGTAAACGCCATCGCCGGAGATGATGCCTCCGCCAACTGGGTCTGTCGTGGCCGTGATGTCAATATAGACGGGATTGTCAGTGAAATGGGCCTCAATGTTGGTGTCTTCCAGCGAAACGAGGGAACACACCGTGTCCAACGTCACCTGCTGCCCATCCAACGTCCAGTTGAAAAAGACATAGCCGGGGTTGGGTGTTGCGACAAGAGTGGCGATGGAGTCGTGGGGATAGGTGCCCGCGCCTGTGACCACTCCCGCTCCAGCGGGGACGATGATGGCATAGATGACGTGCGGACACATGTCCT
Source organism: Bacteroidales bacterium (assembly GCA_017439405.1). Taxonomy (GTDB): domain Bacteria; phylum Bacteroidota; class Bacteroidia; order Bacteroidales; family F082; genus Limimorpha. The sequence continues at coordinate 1,632 of JAFSJF010000097.1, read as the reverse complement.
TCATGTTGGTGAAGTTTCTCCATACGTTTGCCCCTTCGTAGGCCTCTTGTGAGCCACAGGGCACGTAAAGCGGGATGCCGAGGTTCACATTATAAAAGGTGTTGCTGCTTATGGAAGGCGGCGTTTCGGCCTCGGTTCTTATTTCGGTGAAACCGCTGCAATTGTAGAAAGCTTTAGCCCCTATTGTTGCCATGGAATTTCCTATGGTCAGGCGACCTGTGAAGCCGATGCAACCTTGGAAAGCACCATAACCATTATAAGATGGACTTTCAATAGTAATAACGGTGTTAGGAATAATCAAATTGCCCGTGAAGCCGCTACAGTTGCAGAAAGCCCCTTCCTCAATCGTCTCCACGGAGTTCGGGATAGTCAAATCGCCTGTCAAGCCGCTGCAATTGTAGAAAGCATAGCCTCCAATCGTCGTCACGGAGTTCCCGATGGTCAGGCTGCCCGTGAAGCCGCTGCAACCATTGAAAGCACTCGCTCCAATCATCGTCACGGAGTTCCCGATGGTCAGGCTGCCCGTGAAGCCGCTGCAACTCTCAAAAGCATGGTATCCAATCGTCGTCACGGAGTTCGGGATGTCCAGGCTGCCCGTGAAGCCGCTGCAAGCAGAGAAAGCAGAGTTTCCAATCGTCGTCACGGAGTTCCCGATGGTCAGGCTGCCCGTGAAGCCGCTGCAACCAGCGAAAGCAAAGTTCTCAATCGTCGTCACGGAGTTTCCGATGGTCAGGTTGCCCGTGAAGCCGCTGCAACCTTCGAAAGCACCATATGAACCAATATAAGAATATCCTTGAATAGTAATAACCGAGTTAGGAATAATCAAATCGCCTGTGAAGCCGCTACAGTTGCGGAAAGCACTATGTCCAATCGTCGTCACAGAGTTCGGGATGTCCAGGCTGCCCGTGAAGCCGCTGCAACCAGAGAAAGCACCGTTTCCAATCGTCGTCACGGAGTTTCCGATTGTCAGGCTGCCTGTGAAATTGGTATTAGAAAAATAACTCCCAACGGTTGTCATATTAATGTCCAATCCATTAAAACTGCAACCTTGGAAAGCATTATTTCCAATCGTCGTCACAGAGTTCGGAATGGTCAGGCTGCCCGTGAAGACGCTGCAGTTGTAGAAAGCACCATCTTCAATCGTCGTCACGGAGTTCGGGATGGTCAAATCGCCTGTCAAGCCACTACAACCGTAAAAAGCATACCGCCCAATTGAGGTCACGGAAGTTCCGATAGTCAGGCTCGTGAAGCCTGTGCAACCGTAAAAAGCACCCTGATTGCTTTGACCGTTGTAAGGAGGTCCGACAATAGTAACCACAGAGTTGGGAATCACCAAATCACCCGTGAAGCCACTACAGTTGCGGAAAGCACCCGCTCCAATCGTCGTCACGGAGTTCGGGATGTCCAGGCTGCCCGTGAAGCCGCTGCAAGCAGAGAAAGCATAGTTTCCAATCGTCGTCACGGAGTTCCCGATGGTCAGGCTTCCCGTGAAGCCGCTGCAAGCAGAGAAAGCTGTAAATGGCAAATAAAAAATCAACAATTTTTCGTAATTAATTTTCATCAGTTTTTCGTAATTAGTTTTCATCAGTTTTGGATTGTTTTGAGGAAGTCAGCGGTTGAAGCGGAGGCGGC
>JAFSJF010000096.1 GCA_017439405.1 Bacteroidales bacterium | reverse complement strand
TCCCTTTCGGCTTGTGGCGCTGCCTTGACGAAGACCCATACGTTTTCGAACTTGTTGGCCGGACGCCCCGGGCCATCAAGCCCTCCATAATAACGTATCCCATCGCTAATATCCACATTGACAACCACATCAGGGTTGTTGTAAAACAAAGAAGATCCAATGTCAGCGAACACTCCGGCAACAGTGAAGTCTCGGTTCAACAGATGGATGGTCTGCCCTATCGCATCGCCTGATTCCCACAGGGTCTGGGCCAAGCTTTCCGAAACGAATGCCGTCTGGACCTCGTCAATCCGGTCAGGTTGGCCTTCCGCGAACTGGACGGGAAACAGGTTGAAGAAATCGCGGTCGCAGCCCATCACTTGCGCCATTTTGTTCATTTGGCCATCGACTTTCAGTGGTGTGCCATAAAGCCAGCCAACCTCGGCGACGGCCTCAACCTCTGGGATACTCTCCCCGATGGTTTCTTTCATGCCGTATTCGAACAGGGTTATGTCATTCAAGCTCAGGCAATAGATGCTTTTCCGTTGCGGGTTTTCGCGCGTGACGGCGACATGCTGGGTCACATAGCAGAAGATGATGACCACGAAGGCGAGGCTGACGGACAGGCCGATGGCCTCAATGACGGTGTAGAGTTTGTTGCGGCTTAAGAATTTGATGTAACTACTCATGATTCAGTGATTTAGTATTTGTATTTAACTACGAATTACACGAATTTTACGAATTTCTTTTTTTAGAATTTAAGGCGCAAGCGCCTGAATTTTTACGAATTGTTGACACGACTTTTTATTGGCTTTGGACACGCTTTGCGTCATTGACTACGTCGAATTTTCGATTTGCGAGGAGGCACGACGAAGCAATCCAGACTATCTGTTTTCCAAACGCTTCCACCCTGGATTGCTTCACTGCGTTCGCAATGACGCGAAGCGACGTGGCGCAAAGCGGCACAAAATTCGCCACCATTCGCGGCGCAAGCCGCAAAATAATTCGTCCCATTCGCGTAATTCGTAGTTCCTCTCATCACCTCTGAAATCAGAGTTGCGAAAGCACTTCCTCCACGATCTTGCCGTCGAACAGGTTGATGATGCGGTCGGCATAGCCGGCGTCGCGCTGCGAGTGGGTCACCATGACGATGGTGGTGCCCTCCTTGTGGAGCTCGGTGAGCAGGTCCATCACCTCGCGGCCGTTCTTCGAGTCGAGGTTACCCGTAGGCTCGTCGGCGAGGATGAGCTTGGGGTTGGCGACGACGGCGCGGGCGATGGCCACCCTTTGCTGCTGACCGCCCGATAGCTGCTGCGGGAAGTGGTTAGCGCGATGCTTGATGGCCATGCGCGTCATGATTTCGTCGACGCGCTCCTTGCGCTCGGCGGCGGGGATGTTCATGTAGCGCAACGGCAGCTCGATGTTCTCATAGACGTTCAGCTCGTCGATGAGGTTGAAGCTCTGGAACACGAAGCCGATGTTGCCCTTGCGGAACTGGGTGCGGTCCTTCTCCTTGAGCTTTCCGACCTCGGTGCCAAGCAGTTCGTACTTGCCGTCGGTGGGGTTGTCCAAGAGGCCGAGCACGTTGAGCAAGGTGGACTTGCCGCAGCCCGAGGGACCCATGATGGCGACGAACTCGCCTTCGTTGATTTCGAACGACACGCCATCCAATGCGATGGTCTCGATTTCGATGTCCTCGCTACGGAAGACTTTCTTCAGGTTTTCTACTTTGATCATCATAACTTAAAATGTTTAATGGTTTAACTTTTATTTTGTTGATTTGTTGTTTGTCTATTGGTCACAAAACCTTCAAAACCCACAAAACATTTTTCGCATGGAAAGTCGCCAACCGGCTCCTTTCCAACGGCAAGCGGTTGCGAGCCGTTGATTGCTTCATCATTGATATTCAAAAAGTTTTGCATTGTTTTGTGGGTTTTGTGATTAAAACTATTCATTCCGCAGCGACTTCACTGGATTCACCGTAGCTGCCCTTAATGAGCGCAAGGTGACCACCGCCACCGTGACGCCCAAGACGGCCAGCAGCGCCAAGGCAAACACCCACCAATGCAACGGAACACGATAGGCAAAGCCCTCCAAATAACGCCGCATAATGACGATGCTCACGGGCACGGCCACGACGAAGCAGACCAACACAATCTTCACGAAGCGTGAGTTGAACATCGCCAGAATCTGTCCCACCGTGGCGCCATGCACACGACGGATACCGATTTCCTTGCGACGGTGCTCCGTCTCGAACATCACCAAGCCGAACACGCCCATCAGCGAGATGACGATGGCCAAAATGGTGAACAGCGTGACCAACTTCGAGAGGTTTTGCTCCTTCTTGTATTGGCTTTGCAGCGTTTGGTCGAAAAGCTGCACGTCGTAATCCTCGGCGGCAATGTCGGGATCCAGCTCATTCAGGATGGTTTGGATGCGCTTCATCACGGCGGGGACATCCACGCCGGCCTCGGTGCGCACAAACAGTTGCATACAAGGCCGCCACGGTTTCTTGCCGAAGACATACAAGGCAAACGGGCCAATCTCGTTGCGCAAGGCGGAATAGTTGAAGTCCTTGCAAATCCCTGCAACCTCGGCCAAACCATCGGTGTGTCCCTGGATCTGGTCGCCGACTTGAATGTCATACATCTTCTGAGCCGTCTCGTTGAGGATGTACACACCATTCTCCGATTGCTCGTCGGCGGGAGTGAATTTGCGGCCATCAGCCATCTCCATTCCCATGAAATCCAAGAAGTTCCACGAAACGGGATAACACTGCCAATGCACCTTGCCTCCTTTGAAATCGCGGTTCCATCCCATACGCTCGTCTTTGATAAACGGGCCGTCGCCCCATGCCACATCCTTGATGGCGGCATCGGCCTTGAGTCGGTTTTCGGCGGTTTCGTACTCCAAGTAGCTTATTCTCGCCGTGGTCATCACCGTGAGCAGTTGTTCCTTGTCGAAACCCATGTCGCGATTGAGCATGAACTGACGTTGCTCGTGGACAAATATCGCGCAGATAATCAACGCGATGGAAACCGTGAACTGCAAGCCAATCAAGCCGATGCGGAAGGCTTTGCCCTTTTGTGTGGTGCCGAGAGTGCCTTTCAGGGCAAAGGCGGGATTGAACGAGGTGGCGAACAAGGCCGGATAGAGGCTGGCGGCCACCGAAACAAGCAAGCCAGAGCCGACGGTCAGGGCGGCGATGCCCAAGTTTTGGCCGAAACGGAGCGGCGTGTCGATGAGCGCGACCAAGGTGGACTGCCTGAACAGCGTAACCACGGCCACAGCCAATGCCAAGGCGATGACGACCATCGTCGCCGACTCGCCCACAAACGACATCACCAATGAGAAACGGCTGCTGCCCAATATCTTGCGCGTGTTGATGTTGCGCAGGCGAATGGGCACCATCGCGAAGAAGAAGTTGATGTAGTTGATGAAGGCAATGACGATGACCGCGATGGCGATGGCAAGCAGGGTCATCGTGGTGGTGCGGTTGCCCGTCTTGCCCGGCGCGTTGATGTTTTTGGCAAAATAAGTGTCGGTGAGTTTCATCAGGTGGAGTTTGATGTTGTTGACCGACTCCTCCCATTGCGCCAATTCCTCCTCCGAAAGCGAAGTGGGGTCAATGCCGTTTGCGCGCATATTGGCATCTTTCATGGCGGGTTTGGCGGCCTCGTCGAAAGCCACAGGGTCCGCACCTTCGCGGAGTTTCACGAAATAGTTGTAACCCCATTCGCTCCAGTTGTCCAAACCTTGCTTGCCGATGTTGTAGCACATGTCGAAAGAGGCCGCGTCGCTGTTGGCGGGCATGTCCTTGTAGATGGCGACGATGACGGCGTCTTCCATCGAAATGCCGCGCCAGTCCTGCTTGCGCAGCTTGGCCACGTCGCCCACCTGCACGCCGAGGCGCTGGGCCGTCGATTCCGAGACGGCGTAGGTGATGCCGTTGATCCAGTCGTCCCAGTTGCCAGCCACGAGTTCGAGGCCGAAAACATCCTTGCCTCCCTCGCTGAAGGCCCCGATTTTCACCTGCATTTGCTGGTTGTCTTCAAGGATAATGTGGGCGGTCGGACAGTTCTTGCCCACGTAGCCGCAGCCACCAGCCTCCACATCGGGCGAGGCCGCAATGACGGCTTCGGCAATCGGGCGGCATATCCACGACGATCCGCCATAGTCGGCAAACTGGTCGCCGACCATCATGCAATAGATGCGGTCGCTGTCCTTGAGTGCCTTGTTGTAGGTGAGGTCGTGGCGCACCTGCACAAGGATGATATAGAGCGCGGCGAAGGCTGCCGTCAAGCCGAGGATGTTGAGGACGGAAGAGACGAGGACGGTCTTGCCTTTTCTATAGATTCTCATATTGTTGAATTGTTTAATTGTTGATCGTTTAACTGTTGATCGTTTAACTGTTGAATTGTTTAACGAGTAAGTGTTTTGAAGATTCTCTCCGCTTTTTCAAGCCCAAAGAGCATCACTAACTTTTCAAAGAGTAATTCCTTGATTTTCAGTCTATTTTTGTTTCTCATCGCAACACTTTTTCTTGGTTTTCGCGTTTTCCGAGTCAATCCGACTGATTTTGCCGCCCATGAGGTAACCTTTCACCTTCACATCGCCATAATAATTGATGCGGCCCGTGCCCGCGATGCTGTAGTCCATCGATTCCATTTGGCAGCGTGTCTCCACCGAGCCCGAGCCGGCCACCGAGACATCCGCGCTCTTGACCGAGCCAGTCTCAATGACGACGCTTCCCGAACCGGCAACGCTCAAATTGGCATCGTCGGCAATGAGATGCTTGCATTTCATCATCCCCGGACCCGCCACATTCAGATTGACACGGTCGGAACGAAGGTCTTTGCACACAAGGTTTCCCGAACCCGCAATGCTCATCTTGAAGCTGCGGATGGTAGCGGTCTCGTCGAAATACACGCTATATGCGCCCGCCATGCTGATTTCCAGTTTCGGGGCCTCAAAGGGCGTAATGCAGCTAAAGTCGCCGCCGCCCACCAGACTGATTTTTTCCAACGTCGGGGCGGTGAGTTCGATGAGGAACTTCGTCGGCTTCAAGTCGGATTGCTGCAGCGTCTTGACCATCTCCACCCTCAAGCAATCGTCTTTTTGGTAAATGTCGAGACACTCGAAAAGGTTCTCGTCGAGGGTGACGCGGCAGGAACACTTGTCGGCCACCGAGTAGGTTACCGAAGCCGGCAGCGCGATGCTGATTTCGTCAAATGCCGTCACGTCGATGTCGCGCGTAACGACGTTGCCGTTGCCTTCGGCGAATGTCCCTTGCGTGTACACGGTGATGATTTTGTTGCCGTTTCCGTCGATGACGGTGTCGGCCTTGTACACTTTGTTTGTCTGCGCCTCGACGCCCAGCATTGCCACGCCAATGAGCAGCGCCGTGAAGAATGATTTTTTGTACATGGTTTTACAGTTTTTACAGTTGATAATTATTTTACATTTTTACCATAGCAAACGCCGTGCCAAATTTGTAAATATTTAATATTCAAATATTTAATATTTAAGCGTAAAATGTAAAATGTAAAGGTTCTTTACAGTGGTGTAAAGAATGTTTACAACTATACCACCATCCCTTGTGGCCAAAACCATCCTCACCTTTCGCGAAAAGTCGTTTGTTTTCCAGAAAATGTCTATCTTTGCACACAAATAACCACCATTATGGCAACACCGAGGCTGCATAGTGCAAAACGCATTGAACAACAATTCCATACGGGCGAAGAACCAGTGATGGTAATGTGTTCGGACATTAACATCTATGTCTGCAAATATATGCGTTCATCGGCAGCTGCGTACAAGTTGGCCTGCGAATTCATTGGCGCAAAGTTTGCCACGACGTGGAAACTGAATAGCCCCGATATGGTTTTGGTCGATATTCGCGCGGCTCATTGGGAAAGGATGAATCTTTCCCACAGCCTTTCAGCCCCATCAATAGGATTCCGATGGATGGACGGCGTTGTCGACATCACCCCTTCTACGTATTCCAAAGTCCCGACATCGGAAGCTATATTATGCCAGTTGATGAAAATCGCCTTGTTCGACTTTTGGGTTGCCAACGAGGATCGAAATGCCAATAATGCCAATTTGATGTACGATGTGGTTCACGAGCAATTGATTTCAATTGACTACGGTTGCATCTTCAATACGGCGACATTCGACGTCCCTTTCTCACAACTCACTTCCACTGACACCATACTATGGTCGGATTTGTTCAAGCATCTCCTTCAAGGCACTGACCGACAAAGCATATATGCCATTGCCGACCGACTGAAAGCCAATTATGAGGAATGTCTCACACAAAGCAAACGAATTGTAAAGGAGATTTTAACCGATATGCCGCAAGAATGGAAAGTACCTAATAGAATTGTTTCTGAAAAACTGGGGCTGCTGTTTGAGGAACAGTGGATAACACAAGTTTGGAAGAATTTTATGGATTGTCTGAACGAAAACATTGAATAGCAATGAAATACAGTATTATTTATGCGGTTATCCGTCCTGAGATTTCCGAACGTGTCAGCCTTGGATTGATTTTCGTCGATGGCGACAAGGTGGACGTGCGATATTCGCAGCAGAAACTTGATGCTGTTCGTGGGCTTTTCCCACCAAAAGAATATGAGTTTCTGACGCAAGTGGTCAGCTCAATGCCTACTGATAGTAGCATCAACAGCATTGAAGCCATCAACTATCTCACCCGCTATTCCAACAACCTGATTGCCCTTTCCCCACTGCAAAACATCGACATCGCAGCTACAGAGCAGAGCAAAGACAGTCTGTTCTGTAGCTATGTCTACGAGGCGGCATAAACCGAATCTTCTCCTACTACACTACCACGAACCGGAATGAGGAGGCTTTTGCTTTTCTCACTTCACCATACCATCATCATACCCTCCATTCCAAAGCGTCTTCTGGCCTTTGTTGAACGCCTTTCCGTAGTTGAACTTCCATGTGAGGCCCAGCACGACCATGTTGCCGTTGTCGCTGGTCCAGTTGGTGTGAGTGTAGGGATGCACAGCGGAGAGGTTGCTGGTCTGGTACATATAGCCTTTATTGTTGAATGGGCAATGCCATACCACGCTCGCATTCAGGTTTTTCCAGTTGTATTCGGCATAGATGCTTTGCGACATCTCACCTCCCGACAAATCCTCACCGAACAAAGACCATTCGGGCGTGAAGTCGAAGTTGCAGCCGACCACCAACTGTTTCCAAACAAACTGCGCCTTGATGCCGCTGCTGAAATTGAGGTTGTCGTGATAGAATTCCTCGCCTTTGGCTTCCTCCTTCTTCAGTTTGCCGCTCAGCGTAATGTTCAATCGGTCAAATAGTTGCTTTACGCCCACCTCGGCTTTCAACTGAAAACGCTGGTAATAGTCGGTGTTCTGCCTTGTGCCGACGAAAAGATCAAGGTCAGGATCGTAATGATACAAGCGGACAGTGGGGGAAAAGTTCCTGTAATAACTTGGAATCATACTGGCAAACCATCCCTTATTATTGTAACGCAACCGCAGTGCACCGAACAAGGTGTTATAAGGCCGCAACGACTCATTGCCACAGATGGCCTCCACATCGTCCACGCGCTGCAACACGGGCGACATGTCGCTCAACGAAGGCAGGTAAGGGACAAACTGCGTGTTGACCGTCACCGACCAACGCTGATTGATGCGCCAAAACAGGCCCGCCGTGCTCAAATTGCGGACATAGCGTTTAGCATCAATGCCATCGGTCACGGAGAACAACTTGACACCCGTCCCCAACGAATACATCACATTGTCGCTCAAATTGCCCTCGATGCTGGTGTAAAGATAGGTATTGTCCTTGGTCATCTCGGTTTGGGTTTCGTAAATCACATAGTCGTTGCTCGCGAAGTTATGCTGGTATTGCAGTCCTACGCGGGCTTCCGCCTTATTGAATTGCTTGCTGTAAACCGCCTCGCCGCCAACCGCATAACCCTTGTTGATCACCTTCGTGGGATATTGCCATTCGCTTTCCGAGTCCCTGTAAATCAGGTTGTTGTAATAATTGCTTTGTGAGTATTGCCCCACCATGTTCAACTCGATCTTTTGCCTGTTCCTCATCTTGTGCGTAAAAAACAAATCCAAAGTAGGCGAGTTGCCTTTTCTGTCGGTCTGCTTGTTCATGTCCAATTTGGTGGTTGTCCCGTTTTCCGTTTCGGTGATGGTGCCCGTCCCAAACCAATGGTTGTTGTCGATGTAGTCGCGCAGGGTAGCCACGAACATGGTGCTGTCGTTGGGCTGGTAGGTGTATTCACCCGTGATGTTGTGGGTGATGTAATTGAACGGGAAATTCATTTCCTGATAACGCTCCACCGTGCGCTCATCAGCGATATAACTGTCTGTCATCTCATAAGGTACGTTCTTGTAGTTGCGGTGACTCAAGTTGTACTGCAACGAAAATTCCGACTTGCCCTTGTGGTGTGCCGCCATGAGGTAGCCATCCACAAAGCCCGTGGTGAAAGCCGACTGCACCCTTGCCATCACGTTTCCGCCGTCGTCCGACTCCTTCAGCACAAGGTTGATGATGCCCGACGCATTACGGTCGAGGTAGCGGATGCCGGGGTCGTTGCTGTATTCGATGCGCAGGATTTGCTCCGGCCTGACATTGATGAAGCGGTTGAGCGGTACTTCCTTTCCGTTGATTTGCAAGATGGGTGTGCCGCCGTCGATGGTGATGTTTTGCATGGCCACATCCACCTCCAAGCCAGGCAGTTGCTGCATGTCAAGCAAGGTAAGACCGCGCCCCGAGACTTCCGCCTCCTTGGGGTCGGGCAGCACCACAAAACGTCCCGCCTCTTCGGTGACCCTCGAAGCCTCAACTACTACTTCGTCCAATTGTTCAGTGGTTTTGGGCATCAGCAACGTACCGAGATTAGTTGCCCCACAGCGGACAGTAAGCCGCTCGTAGCCGATGGCGGAGGCAGTTAGAATGTATCTTCCATCTTTCACATCGACGGAGAAGCTGCCGTCTTCGTCGGAGGTCAGACCTGCCACGAGGCTGTCGTTGGCGGCCTTTTTGAGGGTCATGTTGGCGAAAGCCACAGGCTCGCCGTTTTCATCGGCCAAACGGCCATTCAAGTTCTGCGCCTCAGCGCACAGCACCGCCATAACAACCAGCAGTGCGGTCAAAAATGATTTCTTTGCCATAGCTTTACAGGTTTATAATTTTACTGCCTTTTAGCATGGCAATCGCCGTGCCAAAATTGTAAATAATTAAAAACCAATAAAATACAAAAACAGCGTTTTACAAAAAGTGTAAAGTTTCTTTACAGTGGTGTAAAGAAAGTTTACAGTGGTTTACAAATCATTCTTTGGAAAGGGCAACGGAAAACTTACACCGTCAAAATTCCTTTTTTCACGAATTTGACGATGCAATCAATACAGATAGGGAGCGATGTCACTTCATCAACAAACACGTTGGCAGGGTGCATATCCTCCAAAGCAATGCGCTCCGAAATATAGTTCACCCCTTGTCCATCACTATTATCACGAAAGCCTTTTTCAGCAGCAAGTCTGTCGATTTCCTCTTTCGTGGCGAGACGCTGGCAGCGGACGTATGGCTGGGTAAGGATGATGCGTAGGAGTCCATCCAAGTCTCGTGTAAAGCCAATAACGCGCATTGCTGTTTCCGGGAAAAGGTAATTATGGAGTGCAATGGCATCAAGAGCCTTCTGCGTGGTGGAATAAATTGAAGCTCGTTCTTTCAGGACAGCCGGCGATCCCTCTCGGTAGTAAACTTTCGCTTCCGCTCCTTGGGCTATCATTGGGCCGAAGCCTTCGCGTACAATATCGTCTGAAGCCTCCACCCAAAGGCGAGCGGCCTTTGCCCATTGCTCGATGAGTTTTTCTTGCAACTCGTCTATTTCCCAATTGCTTGGGCTTGCTTGGCTGCTTCCAGCATGGCTACTTGTTGCAAGGCTTCTTCCAGCGTAGCTTGCGACGATGGACGCCCCGATGAAAGCCGGGCCTGCCTTGCAGATTCCTGAATGCTCTCGTAGATTAAATCGAGGAAGGTCTGTGAATCCATTTTCTATCTGGTTTACAAGTTCGTGGATGGCATGAAGTGTCGACTCTGTGAAACCTTCTTTGGTTATTGCCTCATATACGTCTTGAATGCACTTCATGGTTCCGTTTTGTTCGTGCAAAATTACACATTATTTCCGAAACCGCAAAACGAACCCTGAAAAAAGCCTCCCCGTCCCAGCCTCAAGCGCTGTCAAGCGCATGGAACTGGAATGGTTTTTACGCATTTCCCCATAGCAATCGCCGTGTAAAATTTGTAATTATTTAATATTCAAAGATTTAAGATTTAAGCGTAAAATGTAAAGGTTCTTTATAGTGGTGTAAAGAAAGTTTACAATAGCCATTTCCCAAAGAAAAAAATTCTCGAACATTCCTTTCTCAAAAATCGCGGAAATGTGTATTTTTGCGCCATACAAAAATCGCGGAAATGTGTATAAACAACTATTTGTCGACTTTTTGATTCAAAAAGAGACCGTCACCTCGCGCCACAACATCTCCCCCATCGAGGTCAAGAGTAGCACAAACTACACCTTGACCTCGATTAAAAAGTGCATTGAAAAGTACCGCAACCATCTTTCCACGCCATACGTCCTTCATTCAAAAGATGTTGAAACCAGAGACGGATTGGTGTTTTTGCCG
>JAFSJF010000095.1 GCA_017439405.1 Bacteroidales bacterium | reverse complement strand
GTGCCGTCTGTGGCGACAGCTGTGAGTGTGTAAGTACGGGATGCGGAACCACTACCGATATTGTCAGTGAACTGACCATCGGAGTAGGGGGCTGTGCCGACCTGCATACCGTCACGCTTCACGATGACATGGTCGATGTACAGAGCTTGTGCTGGATTGGTCTGCCATGTGATCAAGTTCAAGTTGCTTTCAAGGTCACAGGTAGCCAAGTCGATTTCGACATTCTCATTCACGATTTTCGTTCTGTATGCGGTAGCACACATGTCTGAGATTCCGGCGATGTAGGTTCCTGCCGGTTTGTAGATTATGTTTTCGTTTTCGCCTGTATTCCAGTGAATGTCATACATGCTAGCCGAATCACCTTCTACAGCTTTGAGTTCAGCAAGTTCGCCGCCGTGAGTCCAGATCTCTTCAGTGGTTTCGTTGGGGACGTTGGGATCAAGGAATACCACAGCAAAGTGTATTGTGCCTATGTCACATCCACCATGTTGTACAGTGTAAATCCTGTTCTCATTGCCATCAAGAACAATTGGGTTGTCGTAACAAACTGGTTGTTCATTGATGTACCAATAGTAACCATCGCAACCATCTGGTGCGTAAACAAAAGCTCTGCTGTGCTTGTTGAAACATACTTCAATTGGATATCCGTATGTGTCGTGTACAACGAAAGTTGTGTCATTTGCTCTGAGTTGAGAAGTAACTGCAACAAAGAGCATGGTAATTAATACGAATTTTTTCATCTGTTTACCCTTTCTTTTTGTTGTTTATTATTGTTAATTTTATATAGTATTTGTTGTTGCTTTTTTATAGGATATATTTTTTACAATAATTGTCAATAGATTTTATTTTTTTATTATAATTCACTTGTATGTCAGAATTCCATTATTCCCATTTCTCAATGGTTAGCTGGAATTGGTCACTCACATGCTCTTGTGTATCATGTTGGAGTTCAGCTTGTATTTTCGTATTTTGTTCAACTTAGTACATTGTATCGGTGAAAATCAGAATTTTGTGTTCCATCCCTTTTACAAATTACTAGGACTCAATTGTTTAGTTGTTCATTTGTATTTTTTGTTTCATAGTATAACATTGTTCAAGCCGTCCCCGAATTACATAATGCAGGGGTACAATTATTTGAAAGTTTTAAAGTACCATTTACGTCAAGAGTTGCTTTTGGATTTATAGTATTAACTCATATCTTGTACGATTCATAAAGATCATTATTGTTTCCTGTATATTCTTGTCGAGTTGTTATTTGGTTTTGATAAGTTCTCATTTCCTGTCCTTTTGTATAAGTGTCATAATCTCATGTTTTCATAGTAAAGTATATGAATGCTCAATATTGTGTTCCAACTGAAAGCTCATGATTTCAAAGAATTTCGAAATGACGATCTGTATCAGTTGTTGCTCATGTTGCTTGAATTGTGATTACTGTAGATCTTGCATTTTGATTACCAGCTGTCCTATAAGAGCTACTTCACACTCAGACAGCAATCATTCAACCTACAGAAAGTCATGCTCATTTTGAGTATTGAACTCCATTTCATATACGTACTCATTTTTGATCAAAAGTTATACGAGTACTTGGTGATGCATTGTTAGTAGAGTTATATGTATAGAAATTAAATGCTCCGCTGTGATAAAAATCACTATAAAAATATAATGGGAGTGAAGTATCATCTGGTTTAAGAACGTTAGTATTTTGGTAACTACCACTATAATAGATATTTTCTATTCAAACTTCTCGGTTTTCACCTCAACCTGCAGAACATGATCATCGTTCTGGTTCTCAAGTAGTACTTGTTCTTCGGCATTTATTTGTAAGCCCGTTAGGTGGTGTTACAATACCTGCTTGAACTTTTGTGTTTGGTTTTGCAGATATAACACCTGTTGTAGAAATTGATATACCATTTCATTCTGTATATGTTATTCATTCGCTGGTAGCATCTGTACGCCATCCTGGATTTCAATCATCATCAGTTTTCCAAACGAGGTTTTTTGTACTACTTGTAGGTGCAGCAACGTAACCAGATTGATTTAATTGATTTGGCACTCGGGTTCAGTCTGATCATGTTGGTTCCTCTTCAAAACATACAATCATACAATCTCAATCTCAACCTTTAGGTGTCCATGCATGAAACCAGTCAGAATGTTCTTCATGTGTACTAATTGCCATATTTATACAAGTTGTATTGGTAGTTGGTATTTCACATCATTCATTTGTATATAGATTTCACCAGTTATTACAATTAGAATTATCACCACATTTTAGTTCAAAAGTCAACTCTACTATTCAATCGCATTGATATTTACATCGTTTTCCATTGCTTCATGTTGCATCAACACCTTCTCATGATTCTCGAGGAACATTAACATAAGCTTTTTCATTACCATCTAATACTACTGGGTAATTCTTTCAATTTTGTGTATATCAGATTTGTATTCCTCATAAAGTACCACTTGCTGCTGGTGGTAGAATATATGGGTCGTTATCACTAGTAGCATCGTTATGCCAACCAGGTTCTCAGTTGTCACCAACTTTCCAAACCATTCAGGTATTACCATTAGGAGCAACAACATAACCTCCTGTATTTCTTGTGTTTTGATATCGGGTATCTATATCTTCAACTGTTGAAGAAATTTCATTGTCTACGATAGAGATACCAGTTCAAGCAGTGTAAGTTCATCCTCAATTTCAAAGACTTCATACAGTTTTACAATTTGCTCCATTCTGGTCACATATTTCGTAAACTCGGATTTGTCATGTCCTTGTACCATCTGTTTCGTGATTAATTTTGATGGTATAGTTTGATGAATCTAAAATAATTCATGTATGTGTTAAATCTTTAATTATTAATTTTGATAAATTTAACACTCCATAGATCCACCAGCAGAAATCATTGCAGTTTTCTGCAGCATAGACAACGACTCGATCATATTTGTTTTTGCAAACATCGAGTCTTCCACTTCCTTCCAGTAGTTGAGTTACATTCAACACTGTGTCGTTTTGTGCTTGAATCTCATACGAGAAAATAAACAGGCAAAACAGAGCGAAAATAATTTTTTTCATGATTTTGTTCTCCTTTCTTTTTTTTATTTTATTTAACTATTTTTGTTTTTAAATATGTATTGTATATATGTAATTTATATAAAAAGTCAAACTATTTTTAACTATATTGCTTTTTGTTTAGTATTCTAAAGGATAGCTCTCACTTAATTCTCCCTGTGCAACATTAGGATTTGGGCCAGGTGTTGGTTTAGGCAACATACATTCTAGATTATCCGTTGAAAATCAGAAATTAGATATATAACTATGTTCTGTGTTACTAATTAAATCATGCCATGCATAACCATTATCTGTAAGTGTACAGAGTAATAGAAATCATTTTGAGTTTGTTTCAGCATACATTATTGTTCATGCATTTTCTTCTCAGCACACTAAATCTACAGGATGGGTACAATTACTTCACACTCTAATAGTACCATTTACATCAAGTGTAGCTTTTGGAGCGTTTGTATTAACTCAAACCATTAATGATTTATAAGCATGTATTCGTGGAATATTTTGTACTTCTACTGAGCTTCGTTCATTTCATTGTGATGAAGTACATGTTTCTGTTCCTCCTCCTCATCCTCAACCTCATCATCAAATAGTTCATACTCATCACTCTGATTCTCATTCTTCAGACGAATTCGTAGCTGCTAATGTATAGTTACTATTTCCGTCGTTAGATTTAGCTATACAATATCATGGAGTGTAATTATTGGTGGCTGATCAAGCTAAATATTCAAGATGTGTATTATATTCTCATGTCTTTTGAGTAAAATATAGAAATGCTCAACCATTTGTACCTATGGCAAGTTGCGAATTTCACATAATTTCGTAGTGTTTGTTTATGTCACTATTTTGTCATGTGGCATACATGTAAATATAGTTGTCTGAAATATTACTTCAAGCTGCGATGATTCATTGTACTGAAAGTCAAGCTCATGTTGATATACTAGCTGCAGTAGCTCCTATACGAATTCATTTTGAATCAAATGTGAATACAGATGCAGCTTGACCAACTGATCCTCAGTGATAACTTCTAAAAACAAATGCTCATGTGTGTTGAAGTTCTTGGCGAAGCATAATATTATTGTTATGTATTGGTGTTAAATGTGGTTGTCATAATGGTGTATATCTTCAAATTGTCCAATGATTATCATCGCCTCATACATTTGTGTCAGTACATGTAATGACACAAATTAAAATTCATTGTGTTATTCATTGTGCACCTCATAAAAATTCTTCTTTCTTACTATCACTTAATCCATTAAATTCGTCTTTATCCATGCAAGAATATTTACAGTAACCTCAACTTGTTGTATTTCATAACATTAGTCATCAGTTCAGGCGGATTTGCAATCCGCCGATATTGAATATAAGGATTTGCAATCCGATAATGACTTTTCATCGGTTGTTCTATCGCCCCTACGGGGCACATTGGAATTTTGGTTGTTTTTGTCGGCAGGGGTTTCGCTTCACCACCTGCCTATTGTCCATCGTCCCTACGGGACTTTGCCTGCCGGGGTGCAGTGTCGCTGCTACAGGTCGCTGCTCCGTAGGTCGCTGACCCACGGTTACTGTAGTGTCGTCCCTTCGGGACGGGGCTAAACGAGCATCGGGGACTTACAAATCGAATTTTTCTATTTCTTCATCGGTAAGCAATCCGCTTTCCACTATGCTTTGTCTTACCAAAACAAGGTCAGACTCATCGAGCAATCCACAATACTTATACTCATCCCCAACGAAATGTGTCGTGTTACCAATCATAGGCTGGGCACAGTTCACAAAAGAATCATGCGACAGAAAGTCATAGTTCTCCGATTTCACATACACTTGACAATCAAGCATCTTCTGTCTTCGCATGATATAGGGGTTGATTCGCGAATTAATCAAGACCGTACATGCCAGAACCTTGTCTTGGGTAACCCCCGCGATGACAATGAACTTGTCATGGTCGATCTCTTCCCACGGGCCGATAAAAACGGCACCTGGCATGATGGAAGCCTGTTTCAAACCAGCAATGGCACCTAAAGGGTTCCTAATGGCCATCGGGGTTCAGTTTAGGGAGGTTTGCAACTGGTTGCATTCGCGAAGATAGTCTATCTCTTCGGCATCAAGGCCAGCTTCGCGGGCGATGTCTTCCCATTTCATGGCAAAATCACGTGCCGTAGATTGCCAAGCCACGTCGTGAGAAATTTCCTTGATTTCATCATATGGCATGTGCCCGTAGCGGTTGATGGCATCGTCAAGCTCGTCGCGCTCTGTTTTGGAGAGTTTCGACAAATCGGCATCCTGCAATGGGTTCACATACATCCATTGTTCCACTTTGAAAAACTCACCCAAGCCTTCCGTGTCATTCATATAGGAGTCGCCCCTGACGATTTTCAGCATGTCATAGATGCGCGACGGAACCGGGCCTGCATCCATGGCCACGTAGGTGTCGCCCGTAATGGGTCTGCCCCAATCGGCAAGATGTTGTCTGTCGGCAAAATACAGGATCTTGAAAATCTTGTGGAAGTCCTTGCGGCCTATGCGATTGGCCACATAGAGCATTGCGTTCAGTGCCTTAACCTTGTCAAACTCTTGTTTCATCGACTTTCGGAAATTTGTGGCAAAAATAACGATTATTCCACAATTCGCAACGGTGTTTCCGAAAAAAACTTCTGTCGCCACTCCGTGGCTCATCGGAAAATTGTTTTTTTTCGGCAGGGGTTCCATTGCATTCCACCGCCTGCCTAATATCATGTCGCCCCTACGGGGCTGGGCCTGCCGGGACGCGATGCCGCTGCTACCATGCGTGGCTGCCGTAGGTCGCTGCTCCGTAGGTCGCTGACCCACGATTACTGTAGTGTCGTCCCTTCGGGACGGGGGCTGACAGCCGCTTTGCGTCACTGCGAGCGATAAGCGAAGCAGTCCATTTGTTTCAGATTGGTGAAGATTTGCTTCCTTTCCTTTTTGAGACGCAAGATTTTGCGTCTCTATACAGCTTCGCCCTTTCAGTCACATTCTCGGTACTTAAACCATTGGAAACCAAAGTTTTTCGTGTGACTTATAATTTGGGCTTTGTATGATGCAAAGATATGGATATATTTGAAAACCAGATGATTATAGTGTTACAAATTGGTTGACATTTTGTAACAAAATGATTGACAAAACGTCAACCAATAATTGACACGATTTTCTTGTTTGGATAGATTCTAAATTATCTTAATTGATTGATTTTTATACATTTAATATGTAATATTTCAACTAAAATTCGTATCTTTGCATATCAAAATTGGTTCAAGATGTACTCGGTGAAGCAATGGAAAAAGTCATGGTGGAGGATGAGGCTGATCTTCAGCAGCTGGTCGGTGCCAAGGTAATCGTGGTCAAGTTGGCGGCACAGGTTCTGCCGCGAGCAGCCCATCTGTTGGGCAAGCCAGGCGATGCTCCGCTGCTGGCGTGCAAGTTCCACTTTGATGAGGTTCCCGATATGTGGTGCTTCGTTCATAATAAAGGCGTGAATCCGTTTTCGTTTCGCTTATACCACCCTGAAGGCTCTGGAAAACCCTTATAACGTATAAGCGGAAAACGGTTCACGCCATTTTGACGTGAACCTTTCGCGGCTTATTCCCGTTATGAGAAATTTTCCAGATTTTTCAGAGTGGGGAACAAGAGCGTAAAGCTCAATGTGTGATTATGTTATGTTGTTCTTTCTGTTTTTTTGTTTGTTGTTTTTTAGCTTGTTGTTTTTTAGCTTGTATATATATTGTCATTCCACTAGTTCGGCTTGCTTTTTCGGCTCACGGCGGGTGTCCCAGAAGGCAGCGATATAGATGACATCATCGTCAATATAATAGACCATCTTGCTCAAACCGTTGATAATGACGCTTCGGTATGTGACAGGACGGTCGTCAAAAAGCGGGTCGATAGGGCCAATGTATGGACTGCGTTGCAGCATTTTAGTGGTTTGCCTGACTTCTTGCAAAAAGAAGTTCCTTCGCTTGGCTCCAAATTGCTTACGAATATAATTGGCGACTTGGTCCAGTGCATCTTCAGCTTGTGGATGCCAAATTACTCTCATGCCATTTCCAACTGTAATGTTTCTTCCATTTTAAGCTCCTCATCATACTTGCGCCAAACCTCTTCGTCAGGGATGCCCAATCCAGCTGCAAAATCATGTTCAGCTTGGTCAAGCATGGCGTTGATTTCCTCCATGGTGTAAGGCTTTACTGGTTGTTCCTCGTAATCTGCATACTTGATAAGATGCTCTCCCACCCAGCGCTTGTTGCTCGGCGTGAGTGTGCCGTATAAGTACTCCAAAAGATTGTTCAATGTCGTTTCGCTCATCTTCTTGCTTTTTTACTCCGCAAAAGTACACATTTTTTTGAATACAAAACATCAGAATTCCAGAAATGAAATACGCAAGATTTCAAAAGAATTGCCTAATTTTGCAAATCCATTAACTGAACAACTGCAAACTGACAGCTATATAAATGATCATCGTCGAACAAGTACATACCCGCAAGCAGCAGAAGGAGTTCCTCGACTTCCCGCTGAAGCTCTACAAGGGCAACCCCTACTACACGCCGCCCCTGTATATGGACGAGAAGAAAATCTTCCGCAACGACTTCGTTTACAACGACATGTGCGACTCCATCCATTATAATGCCTACAAGGACGGTAAGATGGCAGGTCGTATCTCAGGCATCATTCAACGTGCCGCCAATGAGAAAACGGGCAAGAAACAGGTGCGTTTCACCCATTTCGATGTCGTTGAGGACGAGGAAGTTGCACGCGAGTTGTTCAAAACCATCGAAGCATGGGCGGTCAGTAAAGGAATGAACGAAGTGGTTGGACCTTTGAGTTATTCCGACCTGGAACGCGAAGGCCTCTTGGTCGATGGTTTCGACTATCCAGCCACTTTTGAGGAGACCTACAATTACCCTTATTATCCGACCTTTATCGAACATTTCGGTTACAAAAAAGAGGTGGATTGGACGGGCAGCCGCATTCGCATCCCTAAGGAATACGATGGCGAGGTGGACAAGTTGGCTGCCTTCGTGATGAAACGTTACAACCTGCATCTTGGTCAAGCTCGTAACACCAGCGATTTCCTCAAGAAATATGCCGACGGCATCTTCGAACTGCTCGACAAGTCGTACGAGCTGCTTTACGGCACCGTGCCTTTCACCGATGGCATGAAGAAGATGGTGCTTGACAACTTCAAGCTTGTCATCGACATCAATCATGTGGCCGTCATCCTTGACGAAAACGACAAGATGGTCTGCTTTGGACTGGCATTTCCCGCCATCGCCGACGCAGTGCGACCCTCAGGCGGGCGGCTTACACTTCTTACATTAATAAGGCTCTTCAAAGCCCTCAAGAAGCCCGACGTCATCGACCTGTGCCTCATCGGCGTCGACCCCGAATGGCTCAACCGTGGCGTGAGCGTCATCATTTCCGCCGAGTTGATGAAAATGCTCAAAAGCGTCAAGTATGCCGAAACCAACATGAACCTGGAAGACAACTACGCGATACAGAACCAATGGAAACGGTTTGATGAAGAGAAGATTAAACGACACAGATGCTATATTAAAGAGGTATGAGGTAGGGAAGTCCCATAGGGACGACAGACATTAAGCAGCTGGTGAAGTGCAGCGTAACCCCTGCTTACAAAGACAAGTAACAAACCCCGCCCTGAAAGGGCGAAACTTCATTAACCGCGGGTCGCGACCCGTGACAGACTCGAACAGAAAAGACACAACAATGATCAAAATCCTCATAGACTGCTTCGGCGGCGACCACAGCCCCGAGGCCAACATAGACGGTGCCTTGGCTGCCTTGGCCAAAACGCCCGACCTCCATCTGATTCTGACAGGTGACGAGGCTGTACTTCATAACTACTTGAAAACCAAGACCTACGACACGTCGCGCCTCGAAATCGTCCATGCTCCCGAGGTCATCGGTTGCGAAGAACGCCCCATCGACGCCATTCGCCTCAAGAAGGAAAGCTCGATGATCAAGGCCGTGCGCCTGCTCCGCGACCGCGACGACATCAACGCGATGGTCAGCACAGGCTCGACGGGCGCACTCGTTGCCGCCGCCCTGACCCGCATCGGGCGCGTGAAGGGCGTCATTCGTCCTGCCTTTTGCCCCATTCTGCCCACCATGGATGGCGGCATCGTCGGCATCTGCGACAGCGGCGCCAACGTGGAGGTCACGCCCGAGCATCTGAGGCAATTCGCCATCATGTCGAGCCTCTACATGGAAAAAGTCTATGGCATTGAAAAACCGAGAGTTGCATTGCTCAACGTGGGAAAAGAAGCAGAAAAAGGCGACGAAATCCGACAAAAGGCACACTTTTTGCTGAGTGAGACCCCCGAAATCCATTTTGTGGGCAACATGGAGAGCCGCGACTTGCTTTCGGGCCACTATGACGTGGTGGTTTGCGACGGTTTTTCGGGCAATGTGCTGGTGAAGACCACGGAAGGAACCGCCCTTGAACTGTTGAAGAAGCTGAAGAAAGACATCTATTCGAGGCCGATTTACAAGCTCGGCGCCCTGCTGATGAAGCGGATGTTCATGGAAGAGAAGGAGTTCATGAACTACCAAAACTACGGCGGCAGCGTGCTCCTCGGCACCTCGAAGACGGTGGTTAAGGGCCACGGCTCGAGCAAGGCCACGGCGGTGGAGAAGTGCATCGAGCAAGCCTACAAGATGGAAGTCAGTTCTTTGTCATCGGCGATGGAAGAGATTATTATGAAGTATGAGCATTATGAATATTGAGTAATTGGCTGTTAGCTATAAGCCATTAGCTGTTAGCCAGTGTCACAATGGCTAAAGGCTAACAGCTAAGAGCCAAAAGCAAATCCTGAAATCTGAAATAACAAATCTGAAATCTGAAATTACATGTACGAAGAAGTAAAAACCATCCTTGCGCGGCAGTTGCGCATTGCGCCTGAAAGGGTCACGCTCGACGCACAAATCAAGCGCGACCTCGGTGCCGATTCAGTCGACATCCTCCAGCTATTGATGCGCCTTGAGGACGACTACGGCATCACCATTCCCGACCAGGAATTGGCCAAGTTTGAAACCGTCAACGATGTAGTCACCTTTTTAGACAGTTTGAAAAAATGAAACGTATTACTCTGATTATCATTGCATTGTTGTTTTCTGTGACGACATTCGCACAACAATCTCTCGACACCGACTTCACCCAGACCAAACTGATGAAGGTTTCGGGAAAGACCACCGACAAGGCCGGCCACATCACTTTCGACGGCAACGACCAGCTCAGCATGACCTACACCGAGCCTGAAGGCGACTATTTCATCATCGACGGCAATATGGTGAAAATGAACATGGACGGCAAGAAAGCCGAACTTGACGCAGACAAGGTGAAGATCGTCGGACTGCAACGCTCCACCCTGCTGAATTGCCTGTCAGGCAATTGGGAGCAAGCCGCAGCCGACAACAACGCCGAGACGGACATTACAGAGGCCGATGGACTGAAAACCATCTCCATCGTTGCCAAGGGCAAGGTGCCAAGAGGAGGCTACAAGGCCGTGGAGCTCACCTACCGCCTTTCCGACGGCGTGCTGACCAAGATGGTCCTCGAGGAGGCCATCGGGATATTGAACACCTACGAGCTGAAGTAAACTCAGTACTCCGTTTTGTCTTCCTTTTCCTGCCAATACCTGAACGTCAGGATGGCCTCGTTTCGCAAGACAGGGATCAACGGCAAACTCCGCCCATCCAAAGGCTTGAGGATTTCCTTGTAGATAAAGTCGTCATCGAAGTCGATTTCAGCGGCATCCGTTCTCGTGTTTCCGTAATAGATGCGGTCGAGATGGGCCCAGTAGATGGCACCAAGACACATTGGGCAAGGCTCGCAAGAGGTATAAATCGCACATCCCGAGAGGTCGAACGTGCCTAATTTGTGACAAGCTTGGCGGATGGCATTCACCTCGGCGTGGGCAGTCGGGTCGTTGTCGAGGGTGACGCTATTGGCGCTTCCTGCAATGATTTCGCCGGCTTTCACGACAACTGCGCCGAAAGGCCCGCCGCCGTTTTCGACACTTTCGCCGGCAAGGCGGATGGCCTCGCGCATGAATTCTTTGTCTTGTTCCGTAATTTCCGGTCTCTTTTTCGTTACATCTTCCATAGTCTCTTTCTCTTCGATTTGCCTTGCAAAGATACTGGTTTTCAAGAAAGCAAGGCAAAAACAGGCTTTTTTCCATTGCTTTTCAATCTTCGTCTGGGTTGGGAAGGCTCTCAAAAAAACCTTCCTTTTGCAACTCCACAAGCACCGCCTTGATTTCGCCGTAATTGAATTCCTCACCAAGAACCTCCCTTGCCACATTGATTTGCGGGTCGAAAGTGGATTCAAAATACTCCAAAATCTCGTTATATTTCTCTTTTTCAACGAATTGAGAAGCTTCTAAAGTCCCCTGCTCCACAAAGCGGACCAAATGGCTGAAAATGGTGCTGACGGCAAGCCCTCTTTCCTTGGCAATGGCCTCGACCGACATTCCACGGTCGAACAATTCCTTGGTGACGTGATAGGTTTCGCCTATCGTTTTTCTTGTTTTCTTCTTGAGTTCCTTTGGCATTTCGCCCAAATCAGCCGTCTCGGGGTCTTGTCCCATGAATCTCAAGACAATGTCGAGGATTTCCGCGCCAAACGCCTTGATACGCTTGGAACCCATGCCTTCGATGTTTTTCAACTGCGACAAGGTGACTGGTTTTTCTTGGGCAATAAGTTTCAGCGGTCTGTTGGGAATGATGGCGTAAAGCTCGGTTTCGAGCTCGCCGGCTTTTTGTGACCGCCAGGCGCGAAGTTGCGCATAAAGCGGACTCTTGTCCATCACGTCATCCTTGATTTCCACCTTCTTTTTCTCGCTCTTTTCTGTCTCGACCGATTTCACCGACTTCGTTTTCTGGTAGTCTTTCACGGTGAAGCCGCCCGTGCAGGCTTCGAGGCAGCAGCACTTCAGGTAGATGCTCTCTTTCAACTGCTTCAAGGTTTCGCTAAGTTGCTCGTTCACGGCCTTGTTGTCGGTCTTGAAAGGCAGGTCGAACAATCCTGCCGCGATGGCTTTCAGGTGGTCATCGAAATAAGCCACACCTTTTGTCAACCGATCCTGCAAAGCCGCATTCCTTTCGCAAGAGGGCACTTCGGCATGAAGTTTCCGAATCTGGCTCTCAAACTTGAATCCGACAGAGCAAAGCTCCTCGTGGATCCTGCTACGCCTCCCTGACAATTCTTGAATCATCGTTCGCTCAAACAAGGTGTCGTTGTCGTAAATCACCTTCATCAGCTTGCCGAAGTCTTTGTAGATATGGTCAAAGTCGATGAGTTCGAGCATGGTTTCCAGCTCGTATTCGTGACGAAGCAGGTCCACTTTTTCTTGAGTCGGTTCCTTTTCAGGGAGCGCATCAACGAATTGGTTGACAGACAGGTCGTTGACCAAGGCATTGGAGGTGATGCGCGTTTTCAGCACAAGGCCTTCCAGCGAGGTGCAACGGCTCAAAGCAACGTAAACTTGACCATGAGCGAAGGCCTGGCCAGCGTCGACGATGACCTTGTCGAAAGTCAGGCCCTGACTCTTGTGGATGGTGACCGCCCAAGCCAAGCGCAGCGGAATCTGGGTGAAGCTGCCGATTTCGTTTTCCACAATCTCTTGGTTTTCAGGGTTGATGGCATATTCCATGTTCTGCCACTTGAGCTTGCCGACCTCGATGCGTTCAGAGCCACATTGCACGGTGACTGAGTTTCCCTCATCATTAAATCCGACCACCAGCCCGATTTTGCCGTTGAAGAACGCCTTTTCGGGGTTCGGGTCGTTCTTGACGAACATCACCTGCGCCCCGACCTTCAGCTCCAGTTCCTCTTTGGTCGGATAGGTGTTTTCGGGGAAAGTTCCGTGTATTTCGGCCTTGAAAGTCAAGGTCTTCTCCTTTATGGCCGCCAACTTGCTCGCGTTGATTTGGTCGGCTTGGTAGTTGTGTGTGGTCAGGGTGATGTAGCCTTCCCCATCCTTGGGCCTGAAGTCGGCCTTGAAACGGCTGTTGAGCACCCGCACGCAATCGGCATCCATCTGGTTGTTGCGCACCTTATTCAATAGGGTGATGAAATCCTCGTCGTGCTGGCGGTAGATGTGCTCCAGCTCGACGCAGACGTAAGGCGTTTTTCGCAACACTAAGCTGCCGAAGAAATAAGGCGTGTCGTAATAAGGTGCCAGCACTTCCCATTCCTCTGGCTTGGCCACGGGTGCAAGCTGGTGCACATCGCCGATCATCAGCAACTGCACGCCGCCGAAGGGCTTCTGTGAGCGACGCACGCGGCGAAGGACGGCATCGATGGCATCCAAGACATCGGCACGCACCATGCTGATTTCGTCGATGATGAGCAGGTCGAGGCTACGCATGATGTTGAGTTTCTGCTTTTTCATGCGGTGAAGCTGCGCGGCCACGCTTCGCGGTCCGCTGTTTAATTCGCCTGGCGGCAAGGGGCCGAAAGGCAGCTGGAAGAACGAATGAATCGTCTGCCCGCCCGCGTTGATGGCGGCCACACCCGTGGGAGCCACCACGACCATGCGCTTGTAGGTCTTCAGCGGCAGGTTTTTCAGGAAGGTGGTCTTGCCCGTACCCGCCTTTCCCGTGAGGAAGATATGCGAATCGGTGTAGAGAACTAACTCTTCGACGAACTCAAGTTTTTGGTTGACAAAGGTTTGTTGCGCCATGCTTTGGATTACGTTCATTGTGCTAAAGTAGGAAATCTTTTGATTCATCGTAGATAATTATTTTTCGTTTTTGTGGTGGATGTTGGATTATTGTTGTGATTTTGCTGCGGATGCAAGTCGGAAGTTCGGCACGACCATCCGCAAGTCCGCGCGAAGGCCTATCGTTTAAGTACGACTGCTGCCCGCATTCTGCGGCAACCTACTACGGGTGGAAATCGGGATGAGTGAACACCGGAAACAGGACTCTTTAGATTTCCATCCGTTTTCATTTTATCAGGCACAAGTTCAAATTGTTTCATATCTTTCAGATTTACCCCGCAAAGATGCAAACCTTGTCAAGACAAAGCCGTTGATTAAACGTTTGTAGTCGAATGTAAACGTTTGCTGTCGTTTGCTGTCGGGTATTTTTTTTGGTTTTCAACAGAAAAAGTCTGACATATGAGAAACCAGTGCGTTATCAAGACGTAAGGGGCGGACTTCGGCTTGTTCCCTCCAGCGATAACACAAATTGCCCCTTGTTATGAGGGGCTTTTTGGTTGTCTCATAAGTAGATGAGCATGTTTTTCATGTGAATGGAATTACTACCTATACCGCGCTTCCAATTCTGCGCGATACTTGTCGGCAATGGCCTTGGCCAACGCAATGCCATCGCCTTGCGGCTCGGCGCTGAAGCTGCCGAGGCGCTCGCGCCACCACTGGCCTTCGTACTTGCAGATGCGGTCGTGATAGGCTTTCTCGTCAAAAGGCCGTCCCGACTCGATGGCGGCATCCACGTCCTTGAAGAACTCCTTCCAGCGGTAGGCGTAGTAGGTCGCGGTGAGGCCTGCCCAGGCGCGGCTGGCGTACTCGTTCAGCAAGGCGTCTTCCTCGCCCCAGGTGGTGATGATGTTGCGGGCATTGCTCTCGAAGTAGTCCTTGTCCTCCTCGGTCGTGCCGATGGCGCGTGCGTCGCGAATCCAGCGACCTACGAGGAAAGCGCTTTCGGTGGCCAAAATTGCATCAGTATCGTCAAGAATGTTGGTCATGGTCTGCTCGATTTGGCGCAACTTCCCATAATCGCCTTCGCGATAGGCCTTCACATAGTCGCCGTAAAGGTCGCTGAAATAGTTGCCCAACAGCTGCCTCGTGATATTGACCACATCGAAATGGCGTGCGCGGGTCGGGCAGTCGGCGGCGAGCAGGTCGTCCAAGACATCCAACAGCGTGATATTGCTGTATTTATAGGTCGGGGCAACGTAATACTGGCGGTATTCGTCGATGCTTCCCATGGTCGGCCTTTGGTTGATGCGGACAGTCTGCCCCGGCGACGACACCTTATTATATACGCTGTCGGCCAAAACTTTCCAAGCGGCGCGCATGTGCGGGTCCACCTTGCCGCCGCGTTGGTCGGCTAAGCGTTCCACCCAAGCATCGACATCCTTCGTGAGCGGGTCGTCCCAAGCCTTCTCGAAGACGTATTCGTACATGAAGGGGTTGCAGTCGAAGCCCTCCAAGGTGGAGCCGATGCCGACGAAGTTGTCGCCACCCTTGGCGAAGGCTCTTTCGACCCTAACATTCACAGTGTCAAGGTTTCCAGCAAGCATGGAGTTGCCGCCGAAGTTGCCGAGATAACACCAAATGTAAGGCACGCCATAATAGGAATTGGTGCGTTCCCAAATCGGCTGACGCTCGCAGTAATAGTCGAGGAGCAGGCGTTTGCTCTTGTCGAACGAGGTGATGTAGGCCTCGATGCGGTTGTCGATGTCCCAATATTGGCGCTCGTTCCAGAAGAGCCAGGTCATTTCGAGCCAAGTGGCCTCGGGGTCGGCGGCCTCAAGGGATTCATACACCTGGCGGCTCACGCGACCGAGGTATTCGGGCTCCCAGCTCGGCGGAATCATTTCGTTGAAGATGTCGATGCCATAGACATGGTCGGTGCCGTAAAACTCGATTTCCTTCTCGATGAACTTCTTCTGGATCATAGGATACAACTCGCACTCGGGGTCGAGGAACTTACACCAGCACGTGCTATCGAAGCCTGCCCAGTCGCCCAACGAGGCCAAAGGTGCGTCGGGATAAATCCTTGTGATGCAAGGTGGTACATGTCCCGCAAAGCCAGGCAGCACGGGTTTCATATTCAGTTCACGTTCACGAGCCACGATTTTCTTTTGCAGTTCCTTTTGGTTGTCGAGCCACGACATGGGCAGCGGCCCGCCCCAGCGGTCGATGTTCTGCATACGGTGCCACGGCAGGTGCGCCGGACCGGTGAAATAGCTGCGGATTTCCTCGTCGGTGAGGCCGAGGTCGCTCCACACTTCGTACCACACGCTCTCCTGTCCCGTGATGGCTAACGGCAGGTTGATGCCGTTGAGCGCCATCCAGTCGATGAAATGCTCCCACTGCGACCAGTCCCACCAGGGCAAAGTGTAGCCAAATGTGCAGTAATTCAAGAAGAAACGGTCGGGCACACGGGCGCTTAGGCTGACTTTCTCCGCCACTTTGGGCATGGTGGCGGGGATTTGCAAAGGCTCTTCCTTGAACCATGAGTATTGTGCCATGCAGTAGTATTTCAGGTAGTGGTTGAGGCCAACGGCCATGCTGTTGGCGTTGTTGCCGCGTATGAAAATCTTGCTGCCTTGGCTTTCGATTTCGAAGCGGTCGATGGTGTCGGCAAGCCGTTCAAGGACAATGTTTTCAGAGTACTCTGGCACCACGCGATTGACCAGCCCACGCATGGCAATGACTTCAGGGTCTGTTTCCTTCTTCGCGCAGGAAACACAGAACACAAAGCTGATGAAAGCAATCAAGTAAAGTTTTTTCATTTGACATTGGAATTAATCGAGGCAAAAATACGCTTTTTTCTGTCAATTTCTTTTTTTTCAAAAAAAACACTATCTTTGCAGTTTATTGTACCATTACAACTTTAACCCATTAAAAGTTGCACCCGACACGAATTCAGGGAACAAAAAAATGAAAAAGATGACCAAAGTATTGACCTTATTGCTCTTTGTGGCTTCATTGACCGCCATGACCTCATGCAAGAAAGTCGACAAAAACCTCATCATTGGCTCATGGAAATGCTCCTCGGCAACCCTTACTACATTGGGAGTTCCCATGGATTATCCACTTGCTGAGGGCATGAATTGGACTTTCCAAAGCGACGGAAAGCTTATCGCTGATCTTGTCCCCGAACTCGACATTGAAGACATCACGAACTATGTCATCAACGGTAACGAACTTAGAGTGAGTTGGGTTGAACTTGATGGCGATTTGGAGACTGAGTTCTTCACCATCAAGGAGTTGACCAATAGCAAGCTCACGCTCGCTGAATTTGAAGACGAGCTTGATGACGACTATTTGACGTTAAATTTTGTAAGACTGCAGTAATCGTTCTCACATCACAAAACACAAGCAACCCGTGGGGAGGTTCCCTGCGGGTTTTGCTTTATTGCAATCGACATTTTTTCACTACCTTTGCCCAAAAATACCGTCACCATGAAAAACAGCCTTTTCATCATCGCATTCTTCTGCATGGCCTTCGTCGCCTGCAAGAAATACGAACCTCAAGGCGGCGACACGCCCGCGCCCGTCTATCCGAAATACGAAATCGGGGATTATTACCACAACGACACCTTGCAAGGTATCGTCTTTTTCACCTCGGCGGGAGGCACCACCGGACTGATGGTCAGCCTCGACGAAACGCAAGCGCAGTGGTGCACGGAAAGCCATATCAACGAGGAAACAGGGGCCACCAACCCTCACGATGGCTGGAACAACACCAACATCTTGACGGACAACTACGACCTTCGCAATTATCCGGTCATCCAATGGAGTCATCGGAAAAACACTTGGCATCTCGTGTATCACGAGCACTTCAACATCTCGCGCAAGCAATGGTATGTGCCTTCGAGCAACGAACTGCGCTACCTGTTGCAAAACCAGGCGGCAGTGAACGCCACATTAGAAGCCAAAGGCTACCCGACTATGGAAGGCAAGACCTATTGGTCGAGCACCGAGACGGGCACACGCGGAGCGGCCGCTTTATTTGTGCGAAACAATACGGTCATCGTCAGCGACACGCTGAAAACGGAGCGGCTTTTCGTAAGAGCCATTCGTAATTTTTGAGTTATTTCTTCGCCACAGGGTCGCAAGTGAGGCCAATGCCGAGCTTCTTGAAGATTTTTTGGTCCACTTCGCTGAGCATCACCGTGCTATGAACCTGACAGCCATTGAGTTGCGGCAGGCATTCCAGGGCCTTCTTGCAATTCTCGTCCCAAAGGCTGAGCATCGAGATGGCCACCAACACCTCGTCAGTGTGGAGACGCGGGTTATTGCCGTGCAGGAAACTGACTTTCGTCTTCTGTATGGGTTCAATCATGGCCTGCGGGATGAGTTTAACGTCGTGGTCAATATGCGCCAAATGCTTGGTGGCGTTGAGAATCAGGGCCGCGCTGGGGCCGAGCAAATCGCTGGTGTGCGCCGTGATGAGTGTGCCATCTTTCAATTCAATGGCGGCTGAGGCCACACCTTCCTTTTCCTTGCGTTCTTTGGCGGCAAGGGTGGTCTTGCGGTCGGCGGTGCTGATTTTGGCTTGCTTCATCAGCAGGGCAATCTTATTCACCTCGTTTTCAGTGCCTTTTCCCGTGGCCAAATTACACAAAGCACTATAATAGCGACGGATGATTTCCTGTTTCGAGGCTTCGCAACAGGCTTCGTCGTCGCTGAGGCAATAGCCCACCATATTGACACCCATGTCGGTCGGCGACTTGTAGGGGTTTTCGCCGTAAATGGACTCAAAAATGGCGTTCAGCACGGGGAAAATCTCGATGTCGCGGTTGTAGTTGACGGCGGTCTCGCCGTAAGCCTCCAAATGGAAGGGATCGATCATGTTCACGTCGCTGAGGTCAGCGGTGGCGGCTTCATAGGCCACGTTGACTGGATGCTTCAAGGGCAAATTCCACACGGGGAAGGTCTCGAACTTGGCATAGCCCGCCTTGATGCCGCGCTTGTTCTCCTGATAGAGCTGGCTGAGGCAGACAGCCATCTTGCCGCTTCCAGGTCCCGGTGCAGTGACGACGACCAACGGGCGCGTGGTTTCCACATAGTCGTTGCGGCCAAAGCCATCGTCGGAATCGATGAGAGCCACGTTGTTCGGATAGCCCTCGATGAGGCGATGGTAATACACCTTGATGCCCATGCGTTCCAAGCGGTGGCGATAGGCATCGGTGCTGGCCTGTCCGTTGTAGTGTGTGACGACCACCGAATTGACCAAGAAACCACGGCTCATGAAGGCTTCGCGGAGGCGCAACACATCCACGTCGTAAGTGATGCCCAAGTCGCCGCGCACCTTGTTCTTCTCGATGTCGACCGCGCTGATGACGATGACGATTTCGGCCACATCGACCAACTGTTGCAGCATTTTCAGCTTGCTGTCAGGCTCGAAACCAGGCAGCACGCGGCTGGCATGAAAGTCGTCGAAGAGCTTGCCGCCAAACTCCAAATAAAGTTTGTCGCCGAACTTGGCGATGCGTTCCTTGATGTGTTCCGACTGGATTTTCAGATATTTTTCGTTGTCGAACCCGTATTTTACATTGCTTTCCATAGTGCTTGAAATTAAAAATACGGGATGCAAAATTACGGCTTTTTTCAAAAACGCTTCAAAAAAATGTTGTTTTTTGGATTTCGTTTTTTCAAAAAATGTATTTTTGCGCTTTTTAACACCTATAAAATATGTGCGGAATTGTTGCATACGTCGGCCATCAAGAGGCCTATCCTATCTTAATTGAGGGACTGAAACGTCTTGAATATCGCGGCTACGACAGTGCGGGAGTCGCCCTGCTGAACGAAGCTAACGAACTAAACATCTATAAATCAAAAGGGAAGGTCTCCGATTTGGAGGCCTTTGCCGATTCAAAGGACAAAAGTGGGCATATCGGTATTGCCCATACCCGTTGGGCAACGCATGGAGAGCCAAACCAAGTGAACGCCCATCCGCACCAATCGCAGTCGGGCAATATCGCGCTGATCCACAACGGAATCATCGAGAATTACCTGAGCCTGCGCAAGGAATTGGAGAAACGCGGATTCACATTCCAGTCAACAACCGACACCGAAGTGCTCACCAACCTCATCGAAGACGTGCAGCAAAGCGAGCATGTGGACTTGTTTGAGGCCGTCCGCATCGCCTTGAACCACGTAATTGGTGCCTACGCCATCGCCATCGTGGAGAAAGGCCATCCCAACACGCTCATCGCCGCCCGAAAGGGAAGCCCGATGGTCATCGGCATCGGCGACGGCGAGTATTTCATCGCCTCCGACGCCACGCCCATCGTGGGCCGCACACAAAAGGTGGTTTACCTTGAAGATGAGCAAGTTGTGCGTATCAAATTGGGCGAGGAACTGCACATCAAGACCATCCAGGACGTGGAGGCCATGCCCTACGTCCAAGAGCTGAAGATGAACCTCGACAGCATCGAAAAGGCTGGTTTCGACCACTTTATGATGAAGGAGATTTACGAGCAGCCCGCCATCGTGCGCGACACGATGCGCGGCCGCCTGCATCCCGAGGCCAACACCGTGCGATTGGGAGGCATCGTGCAGTATGAAAAGCAGTTACTCTATGCCGACAACATCGTCTTCGTGGCTTGCGGCACCTCGTGGCACGCCAGCTTGGTGGGCAGCTACCTCATCGAGAACCTGGCCAAGATTCCCGTCAAAGTGGAATATGCCTCCGAGTTCCGCTACCGCAACCCGGTCATCACGCCGCACGACGTGGTGATTGCCGTGTCGCAGTCGGGCGAGACCGCCGACACCCTTGCCGCCATCCAATTGGCGAAGGAAAAAGGCGCGGTGGTGTTGGGCATCTGCAACGTCATCGGTTCGTCCATTTCAAGGGCCACTGACGCAGGCATTTACACCCATGCCGGACCGGAAATCGGCGTGGCTTCGACCAAGGCTTTCACCTCGCAAGTCGCGGTGATGGCCATGCTCGCCCTGCGCCTCGCGGAGCTGAAAGGCTCCATGAAGGACGAGGAACGCGCCGCCTTCATCCAAGAACTCGACCGCATCCCAGAAAAAATCCAGTGGACCCTCGACCACAGCGGCCATGTGAAGGAAATCGCGGAAAAATACAAGGACGTGCGCAATATGCTGTATCTCGGCCGTTTGCAGAACTATCCCGTCGCCCTCGAAGGCGCCTTGAAACTGAAGGAAATTTCCTACATCCACGCCGAGGGCTACCCCGCCGCCGAGATGAAACACGGCCCCATCGCATTGATTGACAAGGATATGCCCGTCGTGTTCATCGCCACCAACCACAGCACCTACGAGAAGGTGCTGAGCAACATACAGGAAGTGAAGGCGCGTAATGGCAAGATCATCGCCGTCATCAGCGAGAAGGACGTGCTTGCCCGCAAGATGGCTGACTACGTCATCGAGATTCCCGAGACGGAGTGCCTCTACTCGCCGCTGCTGGCCACCGTGCCGCTGCAAATCTTGGCCTACCACATCGCCGTGATGCGCGGCTGCAACGTCGACCAGCCGAGAAACCTCGCCAAATCCGTCACTGTGGAATGACAAAGGTGCTTTTCATCTGCCACGGCAACATCTGCCGCAGTCCGATGTCGGAGTTTGTGATGAAGAAACTCGTTGGGGAGGCCGGCTTGGGCGACCAGTTTGAAATCGCCTCAGCCGCCACCTCGACCGAGGAAATCGGCAATCCCGTCTATACGCCCGCGAAACGAAAACTGGCCGAACATGGCATCCGTTGCGACGGCAAGACCGCCCGACAAATGACCCGTGCCGACTATCATCACTATGACTACATCGTCGCCATGGACCGCAACAATTTGCGTAACCTAAAACGGATGTTCGGCGAAGACACTGAACACAAAATCAGCCTTTTGATGGACTACACGCACCGTCCTGGCGACGTGGCCGACCCTTGGTACACAGGTGATTTCGAGGCCACTTGGCGGGATGTTTCGGAAGGCTGTCGAGGATTACTGGAGGCTTTGAAACAAAAACTCCTTTTTCGGAAAATGAAGCAACAAGCAGATTTATGAAAACTTTGTTTCAATTACGATACGACAGCCGTTGGGGAGAGGAATTGTTCCTCACTGGAAACACCACAGAATTAGGCAATTGGAATACGAACAAGGCCGTTGCTATGGAATACGTCGGGCCGGGAATTTGGTCGGTGGAAACCAACGCAACGCCAACGACCGAATACAAATATTACATCCGCGAAAACGGCCAAATCCGTTGGGAAGACGGCCCTAACCGCATCCTGCCCGAGGGCAAAGACCGCGTTTGGGATTGGTTCGGGATGACGAAACGCCAAACGATGCACGGCGTGGCCGTGCCGCTGTTCAGCCTGTGCTCAGAAAATAATTTCGGCATCGGCGAGTTTGCCGACTTGCCGAAATTGGGCGATTGGTGCGTGGCCAACGAACTGAAAATCATTCAAATCCTGCCCATCAACGACACGACGGCGCATTTTGACTGGCGCGATTCCTATCCTTACAACGCCATCTCGGCTTTTGCGTTGAACCCGGTTTATCTGAACTTGCAAAAGTTAGGCATTGAAGAAAATGCCGCTTTCAAGCGGACACGGACGATGCTCAACGGGAAGAACTTCGTCGATTACCCCAAGGTGCTGAAAACCAAATGGAAATACTTCCAAATCGCCTTTGAACAGCAATGGGATTCCCTCAAAGAAACTGATGATTTCCAGCAGTTTGTCAAAGAAAACGAAGACTGGCTGCCTGACTATGCCCAATTCTGCGCCGAGCGCGACGGCAACGGCACGGAAATCCACCTCTTCCTGCAATACCACTGCGACAAACAATTGCGTGAGGCCGTCAAGGCTTTGCACGACAAGGGTCTGCTGCTGAAAGGCGACATCCCCATCGGGGTGAATCCCGAAGGCGTGGACGTGAAAAGCCATCCCGAATTGTTCAATCTCGACGTGCAGGTCGGTGCCCCGCCCGACGACTTCGCCGCCGAAGGCCAGAACTGGGGCTTCCCGTCCTACAACTGGGAGGCCATGGCCAAGGACAACTACACTTGGTGGCGCCGCCGCCTCCAAGTGATGGCCCGCTATTTTGATGCCTACCGAATCGACCATATCTTGGGCTTCTTCCGCATTTGGGAAATCCCGAAAGCTGCCAAGTCGGGCTTGTTGGGACACTTCTCCCCCGCCCTTCCTTTGAGTGTGGAAGAGATTGAAAACCAAGGCTTCCAATTCGTCAAAAGCAAGCATGTGAAGAAAGGCATCGACACGCTTTTCATCCCCGACCCGAACGACAGCGAAAAATACCATCCGCGCATCGAACTGCAAAAAACCAAGGCATACCAATCCCTGCCCGACGACCAAAAGCAAGCCCTCGACCGCATTTACGATGACTTCTACTACCACCGCCACAACGACTTCTGGAAGCAAAAAGCCTTGGAAAAATTGCCAGCTCTCCTCAATGCAACCAAGATGATTGCCTGCGGCGAGGACCTCGGCATGATTCCTGCGTGCGTCCCTGAAGTGATGCAAGAGTTAGGCATCATGAGCCTTGAGGTGCAACGTATGCCCAAGGTGTTCGGCCATCCCTTTGTGCAGACCGAAAACCTGCCCGAGAACTGCGTCTATACCACCGGCACCCACGACATGCCTACTCTGCGCGGCTGGCTCACGGAAGACCGCGTGCGCAGCCGACAATTCCTCGACAGCCTCGACATTGACGACCGGAAAGTCACCGCCAAGACCCTCAAAAAGATATTGGAAAAGCACATGGACAGCCCGTCAAAATGGAACATCTATCCCCTGCAAGACCTCTTGGACACGGACGAAAAAAATTGGTCGCCCGACCCTGCGGACGACCAAATCAATGTGCCAGCCAACCCGAAAAACAAGTGGTGTTGGCGGATGAAAGTTTCGTTGGAAGAACTGTTGGGATGAAATCTGCCTTCGCATTTATAGCGAAAAAGTTGCGGCAACTTTTCTGCTATAAAAAGACGCAAAAAAACACTACTAATCCAAAATGTTATAGTTATTTTTTGGATTATATTCCGAAATATTATAGTGATTTTTTGGATTAGAAAATATTATTCGTATCTTTGCAGCGCAAAACAATCATATTATGACTCTGATTAAAAGGCAACTGCAGCAAGTTATTGAGGACAGGATGTTTCGAGGGAAAGCCATCTTGCTTATTGGTGCAAGACAAGTGGGGAAAAGCACGCTTTTTCGTCAAATAATGGACGAATTAGAGGCAAAAAACAGCATCACTGGCGAGCAAATGCTTATGTTGGATTGCGACGACCCTCAAATACGCAGTCTTCTGCAAAACGCCAACCTGAACGACATTGGCCAGATGCTTGCAGGGAAAAAAATCGTTGTGGTGGACGAAGCGCAACGCATCCAAGGCGTTGGAGTAACGCTAAAAATGATTACCGACCACTTCCCTGAAGTCCAACTACTCGTTACGGGTTCGTCCTCTTTTTTACTGCAAGGCCAACTCAACGAGCCGCTTACGGGAAGGAAATTCGAATATCACCTTTATCCAATTTCCACCCAAGAGGTTTACGATAATGGTGGCCTCGTCCTCATTAAACAATCGCTTGAATCGCGCCTTATTTATGGTTCCTATCCTGATGTGGTCAGCCATAACGAGAACGCCCCCGAATTGCTGAGCAATCTTTCCGGCAGCTATCTGTACCAAGATTTGCTCTCATTGGAAAGGGTGCGGAAACCTGCCATCTTGGAAAAACTATTAATCGCCATGGCCCTGCAACTGGGCGACGAAGTTTCCTATAACGAACTCGCGCAAACTGTTGGCACCGACTCCAAAACAATTGAAAAATACGTCGATTTGCTGGAAAAATGCCACGTCATCTTTCACCTTCCTGCACTAAGTCGCAACCTCCGCAACGAGCTGAAGAAAAGCAAAAAAATCTATTTCTACGACAATGGCATTCGCAACGCGCTCATTCGCAACTTCAATCCGGTTCCCCTCCGCAACGACATGGGTGCCTTGTGGGAAAACTTTTTCATCAGCGAGCGAATGAAATTCAACCACTACAATCATCGTTATGTGAATGCCTATTTCTGGCGCACCACACAAAAACAAGAGATTGATTATGTGGAAGAATGCGATGGGCAATTCTCGGTTTTCGAGATGAAATGGAATCCGAAGAAAGGCCGCACCGCCATTCCAACATCTTTCGAACAAGCTTATCCCGTGGCAGCAACGGCCATCGTAACGCC
Organism: Bacteroidales bacterium; assembly: GCA_017439405.1. Classification (GTDB taxonomy): domain Bacteria; phylum Bacteroidota; class Bacteroidia; order Bacteroidales; family F082; genus Limimorpha. The sequence continues at coordinate 1,333 of JAFSJF010000095.1, read as the reverse complement.
AGAGAGCTACTTGGAATGGCTTAGATAAAACTGATTCTTAACGGAAAAAGCCAGAACCTTTTTGACGGCTCTGGCTCTCAACTTTCAAGTCTTACACAACTTACGGCAGCACATCAGGAATAATCTCCGAAGCACCTGACATGCTGCTGTCGCCCGTGAAGGCTGTTCCAGTAAAATGCAGGTCGCTGGCCCCCGAAAGGCCGACTTTGATGGTGCCGTCGCAATGGATGTAGGCATTGCTTGCACCCGACAACGAGCCTTCGCATTGGTCGCAAACGAGGCCATAACGGTTGCCGACAACCGTTTTCTTGATGTTGCTCGCGCCCGACAGATCGACTTTGAGCGTTGCGACTTGACCCGTCAGCGTGGCATCCGAAGCACCGTCCAAGTCAAGGTCGAGGTCGGTGGCCGAAACACCGCCCTCGATTTTGGATGCACCCGACAGATTCATGTCGATTTCGTCGGCAACAATGTCGCAATAAAAATCGGAGGCTCCCGACAAGTCCACTTCAACTTTCTCACCTTCAAGGCCGTATTCCGAACGGAACTCCGAAGCTCCCGACAGGTCAACACTCGTCAAGTTGGCATTGTAAGGGATGATGGCCTTCATTTCGCCGCCGTAGAAGTTAACCTTGTCCTTTACCCTGATTTTCAGTGTGTTGTCAACGACTTCGACCACCACCTTCGGCATCACATTCTCGCCTACCGTGACCGTGACAACATCAACCGCATTGCTGACGGTGATCTCAAATGCATTCTCCACTTCAAGTTCAGTGTAGTTGCCCGAAATGCTGAAATCCTTCGTAACAGGCTTACCAGCAAACTTTTGGCAACTGCTGAATGCAAACAAAACCAAAGCAGAAAGAACGATCAAATACTTTTTCATTTCGATTAAGCCGCTGTTATATACCATCGGGGCATCGGTTTTTAGTTGATGAATTCTGGGGGCAAAAGTACAAAAGAATTTGATTGCCTGTTTTGCCATGGAGGGAGTTTTGGAAGAATTTGTTTGCTACACATACTGTTTTTGGAGGAAATTGTATCTATAAGTAGATGAGCAAAATTAGTTTACATAAAAGACGCGAGACACGAGACAGCGAGACGCGAGACGTTGGACTTGTCCCGCGTCCCGTGTCAAAAGAATATGCAGTTTAATTTTGGACAGTTACTTATCAAAAAAATGTATCTTTGCGGTCAGAAACACAACTCAATTTGCCATGAGTACTCCGACAATGATATCCATTATAGCAGATTATTTCAAGACCCAACCAGTGTTGAAAGCATGGCTGTTCGGCTCGTATGCCCGAGGTGAGGAAACCTCCGACAGCGACAT
>JAFSJF010000094.1 GCA_017439405.1 Bacteroidales bacterium | reverse complement strand
GGTGGATAAGGCCGAAAAGAAAGTCAGCATCCGCGACTATGGCCGTGGCATCCCGTTGGGCAAACTGAAAGAGGCCGTATCACAGCTAAATACTGGTGCAAAATACGACAGCAAGGTCTTCCAAAAATCGGTCGGCTTGAATGGCGTCGGTACCAAGGCTGTCAACGCGCTTTCGTCTTATTTCAGGGTGCAGTCGATTCGCGAAGGCAAAACGAGGATTGTGGAGTTCGCGCAAGGCAAGCTGGTGAGCGATTCGGGCATCATCCCTTCCGATGGCGACACAGGTACCATCACTGAGTTCATCCCTGATTCCGCCCTGTTCGGCAACTACCACTACGTTGATGAATACATCGAGAAGCGCATTTGGAACTACGCCTACCTCAACCGTGGCTTGAGCCTGATCTACAACGATAAGCGCTATTATTCCAAGAACGGCCTTCTCGACCTCTTGCAGAACAACATGGAAGGCGAAGGCCTCTACCCCATCATCCATATCAAGGACGGCGACTTTGAGGCGGCTTTCACGCACGTCAACGGGCAGTCGAGCGACTATTTCTATTCGTTTGTCAACGGCCAGCACACCACCGAAGGCGGCACGCATCAGTCGGCTTTCCGCGAAGGCTACGCCCGCGTGGTGCGCAAGTTCTACCAAAAGGAATACGAGCCTGCCGACATCCGCCAAGGACTGATATGCGCCTTGTGCGTGAGGATTCAAGAGCCTGTGTTTGAAGCACAAACCAAGACCAAGCTCGGCTCCACCCACCTTGCACCCAACAACCCCGACGGCACCAACGACAGCCCCTTCCTCAAGACATACGTCTTCGACATCCTGAAGCGCCATTTGGACAACTACCTGCACAAGAACCCTGAGACGGTCAGCGTGTTGCAGGCAAAGATCCAAGCCAACGAGAAGGAACGCAAGGAGATTGCCGGCATCAAGAAAGCCGCCCGCGAGAGCGCCAAGAAGGTCAGCCTGAACAACCGCAAGCTCCGTGACTGCCGCATCCACCTCAACACTAACCACGAGAAGCGCCTCGAAAGCACCATCTTCATCACCGAGGGCGACTCCGCATCGGGAAGCATCACCAAGAGCCGCGACGTGCAGACCCAAGCCGTGTTCAGCTTGCGCGGTAAGCCGCTCAACTGCTTGGGAATGACCAAGAAAGTGTGCTACGAGAACGAGGAGTTCAACCTGCTGCAAGCCGCCTTGAACATTGACGAGGACATCGAGAACCTGCGCTACAACAACATCGTCATCGCCACCGATGCCGATGTAGACGGAATGCACATCCGCCTGCTGATGCTCACTTTCTTCCTCCAGTTCTATCCCGACCTGGTGCGCAACGGCCATGTCTACATCTTACAGACCCCCTTGTTCCGCGTGCGCAACAAGAAAGAGACCTATTACTGCTACAACGACGAGGAGCGCATCGCCGCCAAGGAGAAATGCGGCAAGCAGGCCGAAATCACGCGCTTCAAAGGTTTGGGCGAAATTTCCCCCGACGAGTTCCGAGGCTTTATCGGTCCCAACATGCGCCTCGAACCCGTCATCCTGCGCTACGACTTCGGTATCAAGGAGCTGCTGGAATACTACATGGGCAAGAACACCATGGAACGCCAGAAGTTCATCATCCAGAACCTTCGGATTGAGGATGATTCGGAGATGGATAAGATGTAAATTTTCTGCATAAACTATCATATAATGCAATAATTTACTATTTTTGCAGTCTCAAATGATAGTTTATTATGACAAAATCGACAAAAGGCACCCTGCTTCCAAGGAAACTCGCCAAGAACCTCGCCATTGTTGGAGAGCAAATCAAGTTGGCCCGATTAAGGCGCGACCTAAGCATCGCACAGGTGGCTGAGCGCGCCACATGTTCCCAACTTTCGGTAATGCGCGTCGAGAAAGGTGCGCCCACCGTAGCTATAGGGATTTATTTGCGCGTTTTGTATGCTTTGCAGTTGGACGAGGACATTCTCTTGTTGGCACAAAAAGATGAAATCGGGCGAAACCTGCAAGACTTAGACTTGAAGCAGCGCCAAAGGGCTTCAAAAAAGACGGAATGATGGAAAGGCTTCAAGTATATGCGGATTTCGACTGGCTTGATGCCCCTGTTTTGGTTGGCACATTAAGTCATGAAATGCTTAGAGGAACACCTTCATACGGTTTTTCTTTTGATGTGGAATGGCTACGCTCGAATCGGTCTATCCTTTTAAGTGGCGACTTGATGAACTTCTCAGGCAAACAATACAAATCAGGCGAGATTTTCGGCTGTTTTGGTGATGCCATGCCTGACCGCTGGGGCAAAAGGCTAATTGACAAGCGAGAAAGGATAAAAGCCGAACAAGAAAAGCGCATCCCAAAAACTTTCACCGACTATGACTATCTGACCCAACTGGACGATTTTTCGCGCATGGGTGCGTTTCGATTCAAACAAGGCGATGTGTTTATTGGGGCCTCTGAACAAGACATGCGTGTGCCGCCATTGACCAGCCTCCGCGAATTTGTTTTCATGGCACACGAGTATGAAAAAAACGAGCAGTCGGGACAATCAACAAAAGAGGAATGGCTCGATAACCTGTTCCGTCAAGGTTCGTCTTTGGGTGGTGCACGGCCCAAAGCCAATGTCATGGATGAAAATGACCATTTGTGTATCGCCAAGATTCCATCGGTCTCCGATGACTACGATGTTGCTCTTTGGGAGCATTTTGCGCATGTGTTGGCCAGAAAAGTTGGCATCAATGTTGCCGAAACCCGTTTGTTGAAACTTGACGGCGTAAAATATCACACATTGTTGTCACGTCGTTTCGACCGAACTGACAATGGTCGTCGGCATTTCGCTTCTGCCTTGACTTTGGCCAACCTCAAAGACGGTAATAACGCTTCCACAGGACACGGTTACCTTGACATTGTGGATGTCATCATTGGCCCCACAGGGGTGGCTGACACAAGTGCCACGCTGAAAGAACTGTACCGCCGTGTGGCATTCAACATTTGCATTGGCAACCATGACGACCATTTCAGGAACCACGGATTCCTTTTAGGTAAAAAAGGTTGGCAACTGTCGCCTGCCTACGACCTGAACCCAACTAATATGACGACACAAAGTCTATTGATTTCTTCCAATACAAACGAGTCCTCTTTAGACATTCTCCTTGATGCCTGCGAAGATTACATGATTGACCAAAAAGAAGCTGGAACTATTATCCGAGAAGTAAAGCAAGGAATAAAGAATTGGAGAATCACGGCAAATCAATGCCAAATCTCGAAGTCTGAACAAGAGAGGTTTGCGCAGAGATTTGAGTGGGCGATTATTTGATTGAAAATTCGACTTTACTATCCTGATAATATGTACATTGGTCTCGCTCGACCCTATCACAAGAATATCCGAAGACAAGGAACTCTTTTATGTGACGGATTTTCTCAAGATGCTTTGGGATGGCAAGATTTTCTGAGAATTACATTTTTCTTCTTGTCAGTTACCGAGATTTCCTCGGATACTTAAGTAATGATTGTTTCACAAACCGAAACAGTTGCTGTATTGAGTGGTTATTTCCATTTTAGAAACAACCATGATTTGATTTCCTTTCTGCTGGAGTTGTTCGGTTTTTCCGAACTACTGACAGTTTCCAAAATGGAAATAGTCGGGCAGTTATTGCAAAATTTGCAACAACTGAGGATAAATCGGAAATTCCGTTTTTTCTATGAAACAATTGAATGAAATTGTCGGAATTTCCGACAGGTTGCGTTTCCTCAACTTATAAGATGACAGTTGCAATTTTTGCAATAGCCATTGTTTTCAGTTATTTCCATTTGGGAAAGAACTGCTGCTTCCTTTGATAAATGTGTACAAAACCAAACCATCCTCCCACTCCGTTTTGTAAATGGGAATGAGAGGATGGTCTAATGCCTTGCCTTACTCAAAGATTATCACTGGGCGGGGCAGACCAAACGCACAGAAAAACCAGCACAACGGAAGTACGAGTCGTCAGTTTGAATGTAAGCATTTTGAATCATCAAATTGTATGCATTTCTTCCGCTCTCGTGAGAAGCTGACCAATAATAGCCAACTACATTGACAAAATCAACCCTCGTTGGCCCTAGACGATAGCCTGTAGTAGGCAAGAATACAGCACCATGTGCTTGAAGAGAATTTATCCAAGTTGAAGAATTAATAATATTGCTATCAAAAGATGCTTCGCCATTATTAGTGTCACCCAACGAGTAGTATGAAGCACTCCAATTATCTGGCAATAGAATCATCCCTTGGACGGTGTTCACCACTGCTTTAGCATAGCGGATACCTGAAGTGGTGGTACGCTGGTTGATAACATAGTCCCATTCTGATAGGGTAAGAGTGCGCCATTGGTGGCTTTGATTGCCTCCATTGCTAATGGAATTGTAAAATCCCCAGTCTGAATTGGCAAAACTGCCAGTTAAGTTGTTATTTCCATAAGGTCCGTAGCACTCAAGACATGAATCGTCGGAATCCCAAGGGTAATAATATGTGTTTCCACAATTCCAGCCACTGGTACCCCAACCAAGGAGATCTATCCAACCATTGTATGTCTCAGAGATGTATCTGTTATCACTTCCTTCAACAGTTCCTCCAACACATCCCCATTGGTCAGGTGTTTGAGTTCCAACATAATCCCATTGGTTGGTTGCAAAACGCCATGTACCATTACTTGCTTTGTATTGCAAGTTACCTTTAGAGAAATACACCTGATTCCCGTTGGAATTAATTGTAAATAAACCATCTATCGCGCCAGTCGGGGCATTACTGCCGCCATTGTAATTGAAATTTGCCACCAATGAGCGGTCGCCCGTCACCGTGAAAGTGTAATTGACATTAGTTGAGACTTGGCTGCCATTTTCCGTCCATTTTACGAAAGTATAACCTGAGGCGGGTATGGCCGACAAAGTGCATGTTTGCCCCTGCTGGTATGAGCCGCCACCACTCACTGTGCCTCCGTTGTTTGGATTTGCCGAAACACTAATATCGTAATACTGACTGCTTCCGCCTCCATTTCCGCCACCACCATTACTTCCTCCACTATTGGATCTCACCAAGGTTTCAACGAATTGTTTGGCAGCATTCTTCAATGAAGAGAACTCACTTCCCAATGAAGTTGTGCAATCAAGCACTAACAAAATCAAAGCACTACTTTGCTCCTCGATGACATTACTAAAAGTATCTGGTTTAAATTCACTATCCTTTTGCCAAATACCCGATGGAGTTTTGTAAAACAACTGCAAATATCTCTTATCGTCATTTGAGATCAAATTTCCATTCGTTTTTGTGAGGTTTTCGAACGCTACTTTATAATATCTGTCAACTTTTTCAAATGACGACACGGATGAAGATCCTGGTTGCCAACCGTGATAGGTGATATTCTCCAAACGTCTACCATCCTCCGTCCTTTTGTAAGTACATTCTATATATGATGTTGAATTCTCCGCAGCTGTGGATGTTGAAGGGATGTCATCAAACGTGAATCTGACAATTTGACCATCATCATAACCAGGCGGAATTAACAGAGTTAGAGATGCAGTAAAAGTAACCGAATGCAAAGATTCCGCAATTTCAGTAAATTTTTGAAGAGCATGGTTCATATCAGACACCTCGATTCCATTACCGTCCTCACTCGCCAACTTCTTTATATTGGCATGGAACTCATCCACATCATTCACATCATTACCTCTTAATCCGATTGTATAAGCAGTGATGTCTTTATTATACACTTTATCTTGCCTGATTTTTCCGCTTAATCCCTCCAAATATGCTTCTTTGGTAGGATAGTTGTCGGGATTCGTCACATTATCATCCAAAGAGACATTATCCAAACCATCGGTAAAAGTGACCAAAGCCACAGTAGTTAACCTTTTAGGTTCTCCAAAAGACTTCAGCCTCATTAATGCTGTATTGTCTGCCCAATACAAGCCTGTTCCATCTCTCGTCTCCAAGCCGTTAATATGCGATATAAAAGACTCTTTGGTAGAAGCTTTCAACAAACTGATTTCCTTTTCATAAAGGTGTTGGTTAAACCCGATGATTCCAAGGTAGATTCCCTCAGGAATCGGATTGGAGTTACCACCGTTTCCTCCTCCGTTGCCACCACCATTGTTGTTTCCACCATTATCAGGGTCTTTCTTACATCCAGTGGAAAAAACCACTGCTACCATTAGCATTATGGCCGCTATTGCCTTCGTGAATTTACTCATATCTGATTATTTTTGATTTTCTTTATCTTTGTTTGCCACACGCTTCATTCCCCTTTGGCATGACAAAGAAACGAAAAAATATTGGAATGGAGAAGAATTATTAGAAAAAATCTTTCAAAGTTGACATAATCAACTACAGATGCACACTTCTCTTCATTTGGGAACTTGGCAAAAATGCCATTCGGCGAGTTGGCGGAAAGACAATAGGTAATCGGATTATTACTTCACTATCCATCGGCCTGTACGTGGACTACCTTCGCGCGCAATTATACCTTTCTTCCGTAAAACGGCAAGTTCCCTTTCAACGGTGCGTTTCTTCACCGACATCATTACCGCCATTTGTGCGACGGAAACTGTTGGATAAGCTTTTATCAAATCCAGCAGTTTACTCTGTCTTTCAGTAAGTTCCATTACCGACACATCACCGTCATTACCGCCACTTTGCTTATTGAGAGCAACAAATCTTTCACGCTGGATGGTGGCCAATACACCACCTCGGACTTGCTCGAAAGTGGGAACTTGGAGGCTTTCCTGCTCAAAGGCATTCTTTATCTTCTCATAGCCTCGTCCCCAGTTTTCGATAAAGCCAGCCATATCAATCCTTCAATTACAGCAATTTCTCCAATTCATCCACCGAAGGAAGCAACCGTTTCAGTCGCTCGTCCATGTCAGCAGCAGTTTTATATGTGGCTACACCCATAGGTTTGTCATAATCCTGGATGACATACTCGACAAATTTCTTGTTGGCACTTTTGCACAAAAGGATACCAATGGAAGGATTCTCGTTGGGTTTGCGCACCTCATCATCGAGAATGCGTAAATAACCTGCCAATTGCCCAAGATAGGCCGTCTTGAACGGACCGCTTTTCAATTCCACACAGACCAATGCAGACAATTCCCTATTGAAGAAAAGCAGGTCGGGAAACTCTTCCACGCCAAATTTCTCCAAATGATATTGGTTGCCTACAAAAGTGAAGTCCTTGCCAAAAGTCATAATGAAGTTCTTCACATTCTGGATGATGCCTTGTTCGATAACTCGCTCATCACGATCCTTGTCGCGCACAAACAATTCCTCAACATTGATATAATCAAGAAGGTATTCGTCCTTGAACATCGATATGGCGCGGTAGGCTTGCAATTGGCTTGGAATGTTCTTCTTGAAATTGTTGGGGAGTTGGCCTTGGTGATGAAACAGGTCATCATCAATCAACTGCTCCAAATCCTCAACTTTGGCTTTCGTATCGGCAGCAAACTGGATATAGAATATACGTTCTTCGTATGATTTAACCTTGGTGAGGATGGCTGTGTGGTGCGTAAAACTAATACTCAAAAAGGCCACAACGGGAAAATCAGGGAGATTTGTCAGTTTTAACTGATAGATTTTGTCCGTGCTGAATTCGGCAGTTTTAACTGCCAAATTCTCATTTTCGTTCGTTCCAACGAACAATCTCTTGCCGCTTTCATTTTCGGCAGTTGCAACTGCCGAATTATGGTTTTCAAGCGTCTGCCATTCTTCATAAAAAGTGCGCATATTCTTGATATTGCGTACCGAAAAGCCGCGCAAACCAGGCAATTCCTTCCGCAGTTGCTCACTCACAGCCTCAATGAAGCCCTTGCCCCAATTCTTATTGCGCGTGTTGGCTGAAATAAACCTTCCAATGCCATAGTACAAAGCCAATTGCTCTTGATTGACCGCGCCCAAGGCTCTCAACTGGCTCTGTTGTATGGCCTCCTTGATTATCTGTACCGCACTGGCAAGTTCATCGGTTTGTCGGCTTTTGATAATGTCCATGAGTTTTGAATCTTTATCCGCTGCAAAATTAGCAAAATTTACCGTCAACTCCAATACTTCCACCAAATAATCGTACTTTTGTCCGCAATAATTTTAAATCTTGAATTTTGAATCTTAAATCTATAAATCAAGCAATAATGAAAAAATCCACCTTATTAATCATGGGAACAATCACCCTCTTCGGCTGCAACCAGCAACCACAGCAGCCTGAACGCTATTCCGTCAAGGCCTATCCCGAGACGAGAAAAGACACCACCGTCGTTGACGACTACTTCGGAACGAAGGTCGCCGACCCGTACCGTTGGCTCGAAAACGACACCTCCGCCGAGACCGCGAAATGGGTCAAGGAACAGAACGAGGTCACGCAGGACTACCTCAGCCACATCCCTTTCCGCAGCGCACTCAAGGACCGCCTGACGCAATTGGTTAACTACGAGCGCTATAGTATGCCATCGAAGGAACACGGGCGCTATATCTACTCGAAGAACGACGGCCTCCAAAACCAAAGTGTCATCTACATGCAGGAGACACTCGACGGCGAGCCCACCGTCTTGTTAGACCCCAACAAACTCTCCGATGACGGCACCGTATCGTTGGGTGGCATCAGCCTCTCCAACGACGGCAAATACATGGCCTACACCATCCAACGCAGCGGCTCCGACTGGGTTGAGATCTACGTGAAGGACATGGCCACCCTCGAACTCCTCCCCGACCACATCGAATGGGCTAAGTTCACGGGCGCATCATGGTATAAGGACGGCTTCTTCTATGCCGCCTACGACCGCCCAGAATCCGGCAAGGAGTTCAGCAATGTGAACGAGAACCACAAGATCTATTATCACAAACTCGGCACGCCTCAGGAACAGGATGAACTCTTCTACCACAACCCCGCCCAGCCACGCTATTTCCACCAAGTAGACCTCACCGAGGATGAGCATTACATGTTCCTCTTCGAGAGCGGTCAAGGCGCAGGCAGCACGTTATGGATCCGTGACATGCAAGACCCGAAGGGCAAATTCGTGCAGATTGCCTTCGATATGGACTACCAGTACAATCCCATCGATGTGATTGATGATGTGCTGTATATCTTTACCAATTACAATTCGCCCAAGGGCCGTATCTGCAAAATGTCGGCCAAGACCCCACAGATGGAAAACTGGGTGGATGTAATTCCTGAGAGCGACAACGTCATCGCTGGCATCAACCTCGCCAAGGGCAAGATGATTGTCACCTACGACAAGGATGCAGCCAACCACGCATACGTCTACACCATGGACGGCCAACAACTCCACGAGATTGCCTTGCCGACCTATGGCGCCGTCGGCTTCAGCAGCAAATACAAAGAGCCCGAAGTGTTCTACGCCTTCACCTCCTTCACCTTCCCGACCACTATCTACAAATACGACATCGAATCGAACACATCGGAGGTGTTCCGCGCTCCCGCCATCGACTTCAAGTCGGACGACTACGTCACCGAACAGGTCTTTGTCACCTCGAAGGACGGCACCAAGGTCCCCATGTTCCTGACCTACAAGAAAGGTTTGCAGAAAGATGGCACCAACCCCACCCTGCTCTACGGCTACGGCGGTTTCAACATCACGCTCAATCCTGGCTTCAGCACCTCGCGCCTGCCCTTCATCGAAAATGGCGGCATCTATGCCCAGATGAATCTTCGCGGCGGCAACGAGTACGGTGAGGAATGGCACATCGCCGGCACCAAGTTGCAGAAGCAAAACGTCTTCGATGACTGCATCGCCTGCGCCGAATACCTTATCAACAACAACTACACTTCGCCAAAGTATCTGGCTCTGAACGGTGGCAGCAACGGCGGTCTGCTCGTCGGTGCGGTCGTCAACCAGCGCCCCGACCTCTTTGGCGTGGCCGTGCCGCAAGTCGGCGTGATGGACATGCTGCGCTACCACCTCTTCACCATCGGTTGGAACTGGGCCAGCGACTATGGCACCAGCGAGGACGACGAGGCCATGTTCAAGGCGTTGTATGCCTACTCGCCGCTGCACACCATCAAGAGCGGTGCCGACGTGCATTATCCCGCCATCATGGTCAACACTGCCGACCACGACGACCGCGTGGTGCCCGCCCACTCGTTCAAGTATGCGGCCACCTTGCAAGCCGCCCAAACCGGCGACGAGCCTAAAATCATCCGCATCGACACGAAGGCCGGACACGGCGGCGGCAAGCCCATCTCCAAGGTTCTGGAAGAACAGGCCGACATTTATTCGTTCATCCTGTATAACATGGGATTGAGTTATCCGAAAGACGCGAAATAATCGGGAAACTTCAAGCACTTACCCGAAATTTTCCTACTTTTGCCGTTCATTCTGAACGCAAAGAAAATATCAACAATAAATACATGGAAATCAGCAGCAAATACAGCCCTTCGGAAGTTGAAGGCAAATGGTACGAACACTGGATGGAGAAGAACTACTTCCACTCCACGCCCGACGAACGCGAACCCTACACCATCGTGATCCCGCCACCCAATGTGACCGGCGTGCTTCACATGGGCCACATGATGAACAACACGATTCAGGACATCCTGATTCGCCGCGCCCGCATGCAGGGCAAGAACGCCTGCTGGGTGCCCGGCACCGACCACGCATCCATCGCCACCGAAGCCAAGGTGGTGAACAAGCTGGCGCAACAGGGCATCAAGAAGACCGACCTCAGCCGCGAGGAGTTCCTCAAGCACGCCTGGGACTGGACCCACAAGCACGGCGGCATCATCCTCAAGCAGTTGCGCCGCCTCGGCTGCTCCTGCGACTGGGAACGCACCTCGTTCACCATGGACGACATCCGCTCGAAGAGCGTCATCCACGCCTTCGTTGACCTTTACAACAAAGGACTGATTTATCGCGGCGTGCGCATGGTCAACTGGGACCCGAAAGCCTTGACCGCCTTGAGCGACGAGGAAGTCATCTTCAAGGATGAACACAGCAAGCTGTACTACCTGAGATACTATTTGGCCCCCTCAACTCCCCCAGAGGGGGAGCTCCCCAAGCTCATCAATAGGTACCGAACAGCCAATCCTTATTCCTATTCCACTCTTAAGGAGCATTCCAAGAGAATGAGGAGCCAACCCACAGAAGCAGAAAGTACTCTTTGGGAACAACTAAGGGGAAAGAAAACCGGATTCAAATTCAGAAGGCAACACATTATAGGTGATTTCATCGTTGATTTCCTTTGCTTGGAAAAACACCTCATCATTGAAGTGGATGGCGGTTATCACAATGACCCTCAAGTGGCCGAAAACGACAAACTTCGCTCTGAAATTCTTGAATTGCAAGGTTATACCATTCTTAGATTTACAAACGAACAAGTCCTTTTTGAGACCGAAAAGACGCTTTCCACCATAAACTACACACTAAAAAGCCTCCCCTCGGGGGAGGTTGGTGGGGCACCCTACGCGGTGGTGGCCACCACACGTCCCGAGACCATCATGGGCGACACGGCCATGTGCATCAACCCCGCCGACCCGAAGAACCAATGGCTGCGCGGCAAGAAAGTCGTGGTGCCGTTGGTCAACCGCGTCATCCCCGTCATCGAGGACGACTATGTCGACATCGAGTTCGGTACGGGCTGTCTGAAGGTCACTCCTGCCCACGATGTGAACGACTATATGTTAGGCGAGAAGCACAACTTGCAGAGCATCAACATCTTCAACGATGACGCCACTTTGAGCGAGGCTGCGGGCATGTACATCGGCATGAGCCGTGAGGACTGCCGCAAGCAGATCATCATCGACATGAAGGAAGCCGGACTGCTGGAGAAGATCGAGGACTATAATAATAAGGTGGGCTATTCCGAGCGTACCAATGTGCCGATTGAGCCGAAACTTTCGATGCAGTGGTTCCTCAAGATGGAGCACCTTGCTGACATCGCGCTGAAACCCGTTTTGAACGGTGACATCAAGTTCTATCCTGCGAAATATGTTAACCTCTACCGCCACTGGTTGGAGAACATCAAGGACTGGTGCATCAGCCGCCAGCTGTGGTGGGGCCATCAGATTCCGGCCTACTACCTGCCCGAAGGCGGTTTCGTGGTGGCCGAAACGCCCGAAGAAGCCTTGAAACTCGCCATCGAGAAGACTGGCAACAACAACTTGACGATGAAAGACTTGCGTCAGGACGACGACGCTTTGGACACTTGGTTCAGCTCGTGGCTCTGGCCTTTGTCGCTCTTCAACGGTGTGCTTGACCCCGACAATGCCGAGTTCAAGTACTACTACCCCACCAACGACCTCATCACCGCCCCCGACATCATCTTCTTCTGGGTGGCCCGCATGATCATGGCTGGCGAGGAATACCAAGGCAAAGTGCCGTTCAAGAACGTGTATTTCACTGGTATCGTGAGAGATAAGTTAGGCCGCAAGATGAGCAAATCGCTCGGCAACTCGCCCGACCCGATTGAGCTCATCGAGAAGTTTGGCGCCGACGGCGTGCGCATGGGCATGATGCTCAGCGCCCCTGCCGGCAACGACATCCTCTTCGACGAAGCCCTTTGCGAGCAAGGCCGCAACTTCTGCAACAAGATTTGGAACGCCTTGCGCCTCGTGAAAGGCTGGAACGTGGACGAAAGCGCCGCCCAGCCCGAGGCTGCCAAGATGGCCGTCAAGTGGTTCGAAGCCCGATTCAACCAAGTGCTGGCCGAGACCAACGACAACATCGACAAGTACCGCTTGAGCGACGCCTTGATGGGCATCTACAAGCTCACCTGGGACGACTTCTGCTCGTGGTACCTCGAGATGGTGAAGGCTCCGCAGGGCCAGGGCATCGACCCTGTAACCTACGCTGCCACCATCCAGTTCTTCGAAAACCTGATGCTGCTGTTGCACCCCTTCATGCCGTTCATCACCGAGGAGATTTGGCACGCCATCGCCGAGCGCAAAGAAGGTGACGACATCATCATCGCTCAGCAGCCTCGCTTCGACAGGCTCAGCGACCAGGCTGCCGACATCTTGAAACAGTTTGAATTCACCCAAGAGGTCATTAACAACGTCCGCAAGGTGCGTTCTGACAAGAACATCGCCTTCCGCGACGCCATCCAACTCGTGGTGAAAGGCACCGCCAACAAGGACTTCGACTGTGTGATTGCCAAGCTCTGCAACGTGAGCGAAATCAGTTATGTTGCAGAGGCTCCCGCTGGTGCCTTCGGCTTCATCGTGGGCAGCACCGAGTTCTTCGTGCCGCTCACCGGCAGCGTCGATGTCGAGGCCGAAATCAAGAAGTTGGAAGAAGAACTGAAATACGCTCAGGGCTTCCTGAAGAGCGTTGAGGCGAAGCTCTCTAACGAACGCTTCGTGAGTGGTGCTCCTGCCGCCGTCGTCGACAAGGAGCGCAAGAAGAAAGCCGACGCCGAAGCGAAAATCGCTGTGATTGAGCAGCAGTTGGCTGGGCTGAAGGGATGATTTATAATGGTAGAGACGTAGCGCGCTACGTCTCTACTATGTCTATCAAAAATCAGCAAATTATCATAAAACAAAACCCACCAGTTTGACTTGCGTCAGGGACAGGTGGGAATCAAGGCTGCAAAAATACAACTTATTTCCCTAATCGCAATGGTTTTGCGAAAAAAAACTAAAAAATGAAGTATTCCGACTTTGAATATGTCTTATCATCAGAACGAATGGGGCGTTACCTCCAAGCCTGTGGCGGCGACAGTAGAAAAGCCATGACACTCTATCGTTACAATCTGCAACTTTCGCAGGAGATGTTTACAGTAATCAGTTGTTTTGAAGTCGCTTTGCGAAATGCCATTGACCGCCACATGCGACCTCGGTTTGGAAACGACTGGCTCAGAGACTCCATTCTCCCCAATGGTATATTCCAAACCAATGTCAATTTTATTGGAACAACTAGAATTATTGAAAAGGCGTATCAAAAACTCGTTCAAGACCATACATATTCACATACACAACTTCTTACTGCAATGGAATTTGGAGTGTGGAAATATATGTTCTCCACCTTGCAATATCGTGCCACGGGACAATCGCTTTTGCAAGTATTCCCAAACAAACAGCGCTCCACTCCACAACTACAAATCAATCAGGCCTATATTTACAATGAATTAGACAAAGTCAATAAGTTACGCAACAGAATTGCCCATCATGAAACAATTTGTTTTGTGCCTCCAACGATAACTCCCGACACATCTTACATCATCAACGAGTATCAAAAGATACAAACCCTCTTTATGTGGATGGGCATTGACTCTCGCGCTTTGCTTTATGGTCTTGACCATGTGCAACAGGTTTGCGCCAAAATAAACCAATTATAGTCGCTACATTGCTGACGCCGAAGCCAAGATTGCCGTAATTGAACAGCAGCTGGCGGGGCTGAGGGGATGATTTTCGAATGAAAATAGAAACGGGCTTCACCAACAACTGATGAATCCCGTTTTATGTTTTATCCTATCTGTCAAGTCGTTCCTTTATCACTTTCACTTGCCCTTCAAGAATACCAACATTGACTTTATCAATATTGATTTGTTCGCCCAACTTATTTGGAGATTCAAATACAGCCGACAGAATAAGACTGTTACTAAGTTTCACAAAGTCCGAAATACGGAAATAATAGCCAACTTGGATGCCATCAGAGTTTTCAGACTCCAACTTAATCTCAAAAGGTTCAATCACACCAACATCCGCTAGGGAAATCTTAAACATCCTACTTTTATTTCCAATTTCACCATTGGGGTTTAACGGAACAAGTACGTGTATCGAGAAGTCTTCTTCGTCATCGATATAGTCATGTTTCTGGTATCGGTAAGCAGAAAAAATCCTAACATCTTCTGTAATCCACTCAGAACAAGTTATGAGCAAACGAGAGTTGGATGAAATATCATCCTTGTATATCTGTGCGTTCGATTCATAAACCATCCCGACACCATCCTTAAAGGCTATATCAAATTTTGGTGTATGTGTTTTCAAATAGTTATCCATGCAAAGAATATACACGCAGATGGCAACAATGCACCCTGAAAGAATTATAGAAAGCACCTTATTACCGACCCTGTTTTTGGATTTAATCATGCTCATAATTGACCATATAGCAACTATAATTGCCAGGATACCAAAAACATAGGCATAGACAACCAAATGGCTAAAATCCGGAAACAGATTTCTCATAACTCATAAGCCCTAAATTCGTCATCGGGCGCAACTTTTAGTTTGGCGGACTCCCGAACACCGTATTGTTTGAATTGTTGAGGAACACAAAGAAAGAAGCGCGGGAATCAACTTTTGCTTATCCCGCTTGTAGAGGCTCTCGCATTGCCCATTGTTAGAGATAAGCAATGCATCAGCCCACGCTTTGGTATGATATTGAGAACAATATACACCACTTAAGGGACGATGACCATCGCATTATCGCGTAACAATTTAGAATTTGCGAGATTCTACAAGCCGCGAATAAACGCCAGTTCAGCGTCTTTGTCAATATGTCTGTCGCATGCACTTTGCATAACGACGCTGCAAATATAAAGAAAATGATTCCAAGTGCCAGAAAAAGAGAAAAAATTTTCCAAAAAACACGAATCGCCATCACAGCAACGAAGAAACGTTTCCATAAAACATCTGGATGGATTTGAGGCAATAACAACGTCAAAATTCCGACCAGATTCTTACATGCAAATCATACAAAAATATTGAACAAAATCCGACCTACTTTTTGCAGCATAAAACAATATAATAAATTGTTTTACAGCATTATAAATAATTCTAATTTCCGCCAAATCGAGCGATTTTTCATCGATTTGGCGGAAAATAAGCGATTCAAATTCCGCCATTTTGATTAAAATTTCATCGATTTGGCGAAAAATCGGCAGCGGTTTCGGGAAAGAATCGTACCTTTGCGGCAGATAAAAAGCAGAAAAATGGACATCATCGGGAGGGAAAACGAAATCAAACTGCTGACCGAATACGAAAACTCGGGCAAAGCAGAGTTTGTCACCATTTACGGACGCAGGCGCGTCGGAAAAACATTTCTCGTCAGGGAATTGTTTGACAACAAGTTCACGTTCGAGGTGTCGGGCATCGTCGAAGGCGAAGGTATCGACCAACTGAAGGTATTCACCGAAGCCTTAATGAGATACGGCGCGAAAATCATCACACCGCCCGCCGATTGGTTCGAGGCATTCGCCTGTTTGGAGCAACTGCTATCAAAACAAAAACGCAAGAAACGTTGCATCGTATTCATCGACGAAATGCCCTGCTTCGATACCCACGGCAGCAAATTCGTCATGGCCTTGGACCATTTCTGGAACGGTTGGGCAGCCCATCAGGCGAACATCATGCTCATCGCTTGCGGCTCAGCCACCTCGTGGATTGTGAAAAACATCATTGACAACCACGGCGGACTGCACAATCGTATTACGCATGAGATGCATCTACACCCGTTTACGCTTCACGAAACCGAGCTTTACCTCAACGCCAACAAATTCAACTGGAATCGGCTGTCAATCGCGCAGACCTACATGATTTTGGGTGGAATCCCATACTATTTAAGCCTTCTACGTCCAGCGGAAAGCCTACCACAAAACATCGACCGACTGTTTTTCGCCGATGATGCCGAAATGCACCGAGAATACAAGCGGCTGTTCAAGTCGCTGTTTCGTAATCCGGAGCCGTATCAACTTATACTTGAGCAACTTGCCAAAAAGAAATCGGGGATGGACAGGGACGAAGTCGCTAAGGCACTCAAACTTACATCAGGCGGCGGCTTGAGCGACAAGCTCGACAACCTCATCTATTGCGACTTCATCAGGCGCTACTATGTGAAGGACAAAAAGGTGAAATCCACCTCGGCCATCTACCAAATGACCGACTTCTTCACGTTCTTCTATCTGACTTTCTGCCTTGCGCCGTCCACCAACCCCAATTTTTGGTCTTCGACCATCGACAAGCCTGTCCAAAACAATTGGTTCGGGCTTGCCTACGAGCGGCTATGCATGGCACACATCCCGCAAATAAAGAACGCTTTACACATAGACAGCATTCAGACAAGTTTTTACTCGTGGCGAAGCAAACAAAGCACTCCCGCCGTGCAAATCGACCTCATTATCGAGCGAGCCGACCAAGTCGTCAACGTGTGCGAGGTGAAGTATTCGCAAAGAGAATACGCCATCGACAAGGACGAAGACCTGCGCTTGCGCAACCGTTGTGGGAGCTTCAAGGAAGAGACCAAAACACGGGCGGCCATACACCCTGTTTTGATTACCACATTCGGCATGAAGCGGAACATGTACTCCGACTATATCACCGCCGAAGTGACCATGGACGACTTGTTTCAATAAAGCTAATTTCCGCCAAATCGAGCGATTTTTCATCGATTTGGCGGAAAATAAGCGATTCAAATTCCGCCATTTCGATTAAAATTTCATCGATTTGGCGGAAAATGGAGTCTTTCTAAACAATAAAACTCTGGGGAAAAATCACAAAAATTATGATTTTTCCCCAGAGTTTTGTCAAAATCAATTGCAGCCACCGCCGCAGCCCTCGCAACCGCCTTCGCCGCAGTCGCCGCCACAACCGGCGCAGCCGCCTGCACTAAAGTCCTCGTCCGTCGACTCGCGCACGTCGAGGATTTCGCCCGAGAAATGGAGGTGCTTGCCCGCCATATCGTGGTTGAAGTCCATCTTCACGTGGTTGTCGCCGATTTCGCGGACGATGCCGGCAATCGGGCGACCATCGGAGGTTTGCATCATCAGTTGAGCACCGACTTTCACCATATCCATCAGAACGTTGTTCTGCATAAACATATTCTTGTCGAGATCCATAATGTAGTTCTCGTCGCGCTCGCCGTATCCCTCTTCGGGGGTCAGGTGGAAGGCGTACTTGTCGCCCGGCTCCTTGCCCATTAGGTTCTCCTCGAACTTGGGCAACAGTTGGTGCATGCCAAAGATGGCGACAAAGGGATTCTCTTTGGTGGTCTCCTGCAAGATGGGACCGTTCTCGTCGTTCTCACGCAGGACGTAGGTCATGGTGACGACGGCTTGATCCTGAATTTTCATTTTACAACAGTTTTATGTTTAACAATTGATATTCTTTTATTTAACTACGAATTTTACGAATTATACGAATCGGATTGAGAATTATATGGATGCAAGCATCCCATTCATACGAATTTCCGAAGCAACAAGATTCGTATGAATTAGCGGCAAAGCCGCAAAATTTCTTTGATTCAATTCGTTCCATTCGTGCAATTCGTAGTTTATTATTTAATATGACCCAAACATCTTCCGCAACAACCATTCTATTGCAGCCAGGCCGATGAGGACGAAGAATATCCACTTGGAGTGGATCAGGTCCTCGAAGCGGCTCTCGTGGTGTTCAACGGTGGTGATGCGCGAATCATTGTGCAAGTCGGCAAAAAGTTGTTGCAAATCGTGGGTTGTGTAGCATTTGCCGTTGGTCAAGCGGGCCAATGCGCGCATTCGGTCGATGTCGGCGGTAAGTTGCTGTTCCTCAATGCCGATGGCCGCCACGCTGAAATTGCCGCTCACGCTGATTTTGCGTTCGCCCATCTGCGCCTGCACCTTATATACATAAAGTCCCTCGGGCAACAGGCCGACGTTCAACTCATAGTCGTGGTCACGCTTCGAGAAGGTGTAGTCGTAGGTCTCGCCCGTCAGTTTGTTCTCAATCTGAATCGTCATGTCAGGATCGGTGACCAACTCGTTGTTCGGGTTGCGCAACTCGCCCGTGATGATGACGGGCTCGTTGCTGTAATAGGTCTCTTTGGCATAGATGGCCGAACCGTCGTTTGCCGACAACAACAAGTATTTCAGCGACTTGGAGAACATCTCATCGAACACGTCATGGTTCTTGTTCTGGTAATACTCGAACAGCCGCCAACGCCATACGTTGGTACCGAACAGGAAGGCCATCTTGCGTCCATCCTGGGCAAAACTCAACAGCGGCAACCCCGACTTGATGCCCATCACTTCCTGCAAGAGCAGGTCGTCATGCGACTTCAAGGCGTTGATTTCCACATGCGGCAAAGCCAAAGGCGGGTATTTCGCTATGAGTTGTTCCGACTTTGAATCAAAGGTGAAGGTCGCGAAGGCCGTGTTTTGGTGCGCCTTCACATCCAATTGGGTGTTGGTCGCGCCAGAGCTCAAGACAAAGACATTCTGCAACTTGCAAAGCATGTCGCGGTCGGTGTCGCTGCCAACGATGAAGAAGACGGGCAACTTCACGTTTTTGTCCAACTGCGCCTTCAAGGCGTTGAAATCCGTCTTGGCGGATGGCACCTGATGCAGGATAACCAAATCGTAGTTTTCGAACTCGGGCAAAGTCTCCTTGCCAAAGCAGAAATCCACCTCGTAGTTGTCGTTGAGCACACTGCGCAAGGCGCCCAAGTCGGGATGCGGCGAATTGGCCACGCACAGCAGCTTGTATTTCTGGTCGAGCACCTCGACAAAGATATGGCGCACATTATTCAGCAGTTGTTCCTCCTCGGCGATGCCGCTCACCTCAATGTCGATGGCCATCACGCCTTTCTTGGTGGCATCGAGCATGAAGTCGACTTCCTTGGAAAAGCGATTGGAGAGAATCTCGATGTCGCGCTTCTCGATGAGGCGACCGCTTTCCTTGAGGGTCAGTTGGGCCTTGCGGCCGGCCAAGTCGCGGGCTGCGACGGTCACGCGGATGGGGAAGGTCGCACCAAGCGACACCAACTTATTATAATGCACGTTGCGGATGGCGAGGTCGGGATAAGAAACCGTGTCGCCAAGCACCACAGTATGAATAGGATACGGAAATTTCTCGGCCAACAACTCCGGCTCGAAACCACGGTTATAAATGCCATCGGAGAAGAGCAGCACTGCACCCACATTACGCTTGTAATACCTCCTGTCCAAGGTCTTTATGAGTGACGACAAGTCCGTCAGTTGGTCGGAGAAATCCAGGTTTTCAAAATCGCGCACATCTTCGCCAAAGGCATATTCATCCACTTGAAAATCAGCGTTCAGTTGGCTCCTGAACTGCTCGAATTGTGTCAGATAATCGTTTTTGTAGAAAGCGGAATCCTTGCACAAGGCAACCGAAGCCGAATTGTCGTGCGCCAAGATGATTGTTGGCGTTTCCACCGAGCTGAATTTCTGCCGAATCAGCGGGTTGAAGAGCAGCAAGACCACCAAGCCGACAATCAATGTCCGCAGTGCAAACAAGATGATTGTCAAGGCTTTGCCGTAGTGTTGTTTCTTGTTGCGGACATACAACACCGTGGCTGCTGCCAGACCAGCCAGCAGGGATACAATTAACATCCAGATGGGGATTCCGATGGGCATTTAATGAAATTTAGAGTACAAGAACCTCACCTTTTGAACAATTTCGAATGTGAACACTCTGACTTCACCTCCTCAATAGCCTTTATCGTCGTTGCGTTAGGCTCGTCGTCCTTCAGAATCTTGAAAACTCCAAGGCTTTCCAAAAACTTGACGACTGCCTGTGCCGTTTTGTTGCGCTCATTATAGCTTAGCGTTATCGTTGTCATTGTGATTATTTTTGTGTTTATGCCGCAAAAATAAGAATTTTTCTCCAAATCCGTCTTGCCATTCCGATTTCTTCGTATATTTGCGTTCATAAGAAACAACAAAGACGGATTATCATGCTACTTCATAGAATGACATATAACCTGGACAAGATGCAAAGAAACCCGAAATACAAAAAACTGTTAGGTAGCATGTTAGGGCCAGGGCTTGCAGTCGGTGGTGCTATCAGCATGTGGGCCGTTATCATCGTAACCGTCTTTTTGTTGGTCATAAGAAACCGTGAAGTGCCGACAACGATAGTCAAAACAGCTTTGATAATTGGCCTAGTATTTATTGTATTAGGCTATGTAATAGGCGGAATTCTTGAGTATAAACTGAGACATGACAAGTTGAGAAAAGGATCAAGCAAACTATCAGACAAGGAAATAAGAAAACTGAATGTTTATTTTGTCATATTACCTTTCATTATTGCGTTTGTTGCTATCTTTGGGCTTGTTGCCATCGTAACAATCTCATTAATCATTCAAAAAATAAAAGGGATATAAGAATCGACTTGAATTAAACAGATTTCTTTTGCGAAACGACCCTCCAAAAACAGAAAACCCAGCATGAAGGCGCAGCATAATTGTTGCGCCCTCATCATTCAAACTCATACCAACACGATTTTATCTTGTTCGACATTCTTATAGTAGGGCAAAAAACGCATTGCCTCCCATTCTTCTTGCGAATAGGTTTGCACACTGAAATACTCGCCCAAGTCAAATCCGAGTTCCATAATTGGATAGGCAATATTTTGGAAATCAGATGCTTCTTGCGGACGGTTAAGCAAAATAAGCAAATCCCAATCGGAACCATCATGGTAATCGCCTCGGGCTCGGGAACCATAAAAAAACAGATGTGCATCTGGTGGAAGCACCATTTTTGCAAGTTGCCGGATTTGTTGCAGTACGTTTTCGTTGCTCATTGCTTGCTGCCATTTTGCCGCAAAAATAAGAATTTTTCTCCAAATCCGCCTTGCCTTTCCGATTTCTTCGCATATTTGCAGCGGTTCTTATGGCGGACTTTGTGCCGCCAACATAAAGGAACACGAAGCGTTATGCTCGTCTTGTAGTTAGAAACGTGAGAAATTTCGCAGGCAAGTGAGTATAAGGGTTCGCGCGTTACGCGTGGGCTGTTATATTTACTCTTCCTGCAAAGGTTTGCACTCAAGAAAATGAATTTGCGATGGACACAGTTATTGATATCATAGAAGAAATCGACCTCGCCACGATGCAGGACGAACTAACGCCCGAGCAGCGTGCCTATTGGTTGGAATCCATTGAACGCGACATGCGCAATATGGACCAGCCGAAAAAGTATATCACATTGGAGCAATTTGGGCAAGAATTGTTGTCTGCCGTCAGAAGTAAGGTATGACGGAAAAGAAAGTCATACTGAGTGAAACTGTCAGATTAGACATTGGGACTATTTCCGACTTTATCATCAGCGTTTCAAGGCCATAACACGCCGAACGCTACACGCAGAATTTATTGGACGAACTGGCAGATTTGAGTTATTTAGCCACCATCAGACCAGATTGTCCGTGGATATTGCCAAAACGCTATCATCCTCAAGCCAAGACTTTACCGATTTGCAGGCGCAAACTGACAGCAATTTTCCACATCGAGGGTGATTATGTGATTGTTGACAAAATCCTGCCGTCGTCGATGATTAGATATTGACCTATGAAACGCATGTTTTTGACGAAGATAGTTTCATTGATTACCAAAAGGAGATTGAACCATGACACAAGAAGAAGCCATTGCCCGATTGAGCCGCTATCAGTCCGACATGCCATCAACTTGGCGAGAGGATGAAAAAAAACGCCATCAAGCCAAAGCAGAAGGATGGTTGCAGTATTCACGCAAAATCGCGATCAAACTGGCTCTTGCCATGAAACAGCAAAACCTTTCAAGACAGGATGTTGCAGAGCGGATGGGATGCTCGCCGCAATACGTTTCCCGACTTTTGAAGGGCAAAGAGAACCTCTCGCTTGAAACCATCTGCAAGTTGGAGGGTGCCTTGAACATCTCGATTTTGCAGTATGAGTTTGCGTAGCGTTTCGGAAGTGAGTCTCAATTCCTCTGGTTAATCAAATTCACCACTACCTTCACCACCACGTCTTTTCCCTCGGGCTTGCTTTCGGCAACCATCAGAGTGAGGGCGACAAGGGTGTTGTCGGCAATGCGCTTGCTGCCGTCGCTAATTTGTGCTTTGCCTACAAAAAACCTCCTCCAAAAACTGCAAAACAAACCGCAAAATGTGCAACACGCGTTTTGCGGTTTTTTCGTTTTTTTGCGCGGCTTTTCGGGGCTGCGCTTTTTTTTTGTTGGCGTGTTGCTGTAAAATGTTTATTTTTGCGGGGTGAAAATGCGACCAAAAACATGGCGAAGGAGTTGCGAAAAATAGTGGACACGTTGTTTGTCGATGAGGTGAAACGCCTTGTTGAGCAAGGACGCAGTGCGGCCTACGGAGCGGTGAATGCCGTGATGATTGAGACCTATTGGCGCATAGGGCAACGCATCGTGGAGCAAGAGCAGAAAGGCAAGGAACGCGCGGAATATGGAACGCAGTTGATAGAAATGCTTTCCGAGGAACTCACTAAAACATACGGTAAAGGTTTCAGCAAACGTAATCTTCAGTATTTTAGAAGTTTCTATCTGACTTTCAATAACTTGGAAATTGTGCAAACGCGTTTGCACAATTTGAAGTGGTCTCATATCCTGACTACCTTGCGTGTCGAAGACCCCGTTGCGGCAAGGTGGTATCTGCAAACCGCTTCGCAGGAAATGTGGAGCGTGCGCACCCTCGACCGTAACATCAGCACACAATATTTCGAGCGGCATTTTAAGCAGCCGCAGATTTTGGAAAACCCTGAAAACAAGACGTTCCCTGACAAATTAGAGATTCTGAAAAGCCCCATCATGGCTGAATTTCTCGGATTCAAGCACGACACCGACTTTTCGGAAACGGAGTTGGAAAAAGGCCTGATTTCGCATTTGCAGGATTTCTTGGTTGAGATGGGACGCGGATTTGCGTTTGTGGCCCGTCAGCAGCATATCTTCACCGACATGGGCGATTTCTACATCGACCTCGTTTTCTACAACTATCTCTTGAAGTGCTTCGTCCTCATCGACTTGAAAAAAGGACAAATCACCCACCAAGACGTGGGGCAAATGGACATGTATGTGCGCATGTACGACGACCTGAAACGCACCGAGGGCGACAATCCGACCATTGGCATTGTGTTGTGCAGTGAGACCAGCAAGGATATTGCCCGTTACTCGATTCTGCACGACAGCGACAATCTTTTTGCCGCCAAATACATGCCTTTGATGCCCACCGAGGAAGAGTTGCGCCTCGAGATAGAGCAACAAAAGGAATTGTATAGATTGCAGCAAGAGAATAGATAACCGTATCACACAATGAAAAAGAATCCGAAAAGAATTGTTATCTCCGTACTTGAGGTTTTGGCCGTCTTGCTCCTTTTTGCTCCAGCCTATCGTTTGGCGTGTGGCATAGGCCTGAAAAAGGTTTATTCCGATAACGGCATTTCCATTTATGCTGACGATGCGCGGTTTGAAGAAGAGGCTAAACAAATGGCTGAAACGCTTAAGGTACGGTTGCTGGAGGTCGACGAGGATTATTCCCCTAAAATCTCAATCTATTTCTGCAAAACGATGACCGGGTTTCGAATAAAGGCACTAACAATGGGTAAACCTCTCGCTTTGACACGAGCCCTCCTAAAGACAACCTTGTTTCGACCCTGCGACCGGGCGAAAAACTCCATTGAGCCACGAAAGCCACAACTTTTGCCACGCAGCCTTTCCTCGGTTCTACTGCACGAAACGCTTCATCATTATGAATGGAAAAAGCTTGGCATGGTTCGCGATTTAGTCAAAACACATTCCGAGAATTGGAAAATTGAAGGATTTTGCGAATACTATGCCGTCTCGTCTTCGTTCCCGATAGACAAAGGGCTGCGTGTTTTCTGCGGAGAGGACGACTATGGTTATGTGACAAGCAATGGAATAAAACCAGAGTATTTCTATTTCGTGTCGCGACTACGGACCGACTATCTTCTCAATTTCAAGAAGGTCAGCGAAAGCGAGTATTGGTCAACAAAATACGACGAAGATCAATTAGACAATGAAATCAGACTGGCTTTAATGGAAAAGCGGTACGCTTTCGCAGCGCAGCAATGAAATAATCACCAATTGAATCCGTAAATTCGAGCTTAGGCTTGGCTTGCGGATTTTTCAATTTTTGCGGTAAATCATGCAAAACAACCCGCAAATTAGGTAACAACCAACTTGCGGTTTTTTCGTTATTTTGCAGCATCAATACTTATCATTATGAAACACACCATCACCATCATTGCAACCGCCATCATTGCCCTCAGTGGCATTACGGCTTGCGCGCAAAACAACAACAAGAACAACCAAAGCAATCCTGAAATGAACAACAAGAAAGTCCTCGTCGCCTACTTCTCGTGGAGCGGCAACACCAAGGTCATGGCCGAGTACATCGCCGAAAAGACCAATGCCGACCTGTTCGTCATCGAACGCGAACAGCCTTATTCCTCTGATTATGAACCTTGCACGGAAGAGGCCAAGGCCGAAAAAGAAGCCAACATCCATCCCGCCATCAAAGGCCAAGTCAAGGACTTCGACCAGTATGACGTCGTCTTCGTTGGCGCGCCCTGCTGGTGGTACACCGCCCCGATGCCCGTATTCACCTTCCTCGAAGGCTACAACTTCGAGGGCAAGACCGTCATTCCCTTCTGCACGGCCTATACCGCTGAATACCAGACCATGAACGACATCGTGAAGGCCACGCCCAAGTCAAGCCACGAGAAAGGCCTCGCCGTCATCACCACCGAAATGGGCGGCGTCGGCATGGCCGAAAAGATGGGCAAAGTCGAGCAATGGCTGAAAGAATTAGGTTTTTGATTAATCTTAAAACCGAACAAAATGAAAAGACAACTTATCATAGGAATGTTTGCCGCCATGCTTTCTTTTGCGGCTTGCAACAATTCGGCTCAAGACCAACAAGCCACCGTTCAGCCTGAAGGCTTGGTCATTGCAAAGCAAGGCGTTTTCTCGTCGGGTGGACATGTGACCAACCCTATTCCCGGCGAATATGACGCTACCCAAAACTGGATGGACGCCACCCGCAAGGGCACGACCACGCACGTCGATCACGCCAACACGTTTTACCAGATTCCGGCTAATGGCAACGGCATTCCCGTGGTGTTCCTGCACGGCTACGGCCAGACCCGCACGGGCTGGCAAGCCACGTCCGACGGACGCGAAGGCTGGGCCGACCTCTTCCTGAAGAAAGGCTACTCGACCTTCCTCGTCGACCAGCCGCGCCGTGGTGCGGCAGCCGCCACAGAGTTCATCGTCACCGACGAAGGCGACGTTGACGGCCCGAAGTTCAAGGTGGGCGAACAGGCTTGGTACACGCACTTCCGCATCGGGCGCGTGGCTCCCGAGCGCTACGAAGGCTCGCAGTTCCCCGCCGGAGATGAAGCCCAGACACAGTTTTTCTGCCAGATGACCCCCAACACGGGCAACTACGACGAGCCGCTTTTCGGCCAGGCGTTGAGTGCCGTGATGGCAGACGCCCAGAAGATGACGGGCAAGAAAGCCGTTTATATCACCCACTCGCAGGGTGGCCGCGTGGGCTGGCAGACCGACACGGAGAACGTTGCCGCCATCATTGCCGTGGAGCCGGGCTTCGCGCCCATGGTGGGTTCGCCTGAATACCAGAAATTCGTTGAGGCCAAGGTGCCGATGCTGTTCCTCTTTGGCGACTACATCATGAACGGTCCCGAGGACATCCAATCCACCGGTTTCTGGCAGATGGTGCTGAACCAGTGCCGCGACTTTGCCGAGCATTACAACGCCGACGGCGGCGACGCCACCGTCATCCACCTGCCCGACCAAGGCATCAACGGCAACAGCCACTTCATGTTCCAGGAGATGAACAACGCCGAGATTGCCGACTTGGTTTTCAGCTGGTTGGAAAACCACGGCATACAATAAACCGTAATAATCACAAAACAATCCGCAAAATGTGAAACCCACGTCTTGCGGATTTTTCGTTATTTTGCGACCAACATCAAGAAACTATCGTAGTTAAACACCAAATCTACTTATTTATGCAAAACTTTGATTACCAAACCCCAACGCGCCTCATCTTCGGCAAGGGAGTGGTTGAGAAACTACCCGAAGTGATGGCGCAGTTCGGCAAGAAACTCCTCCTTACCTACGGCGGAGGCAGCATCAAGAAAATCGGCCTTTACCAGAAAGTGTACGAGCTTTTGAAAGGCTACGAAATCATCGAACTCAGCGGCATTCAGCCCAACCCGAAATACGACCCCAGCGTGTTGGACGGCGTGCGTCTCTGCAAGGAGCACAACATCGATGTCATCCTCGCCGTGGGCGGTGGCAGCGTACTCGACTGCTCGAAGGCCATCGCCGCTGGTGCCTGTTATGATGGCGACCCGTGGGACCTCATTTCCTACAAGGTGAAGGCCAAGGCCGCACTGCCCATTGTGGACATCATCACCCTTGCGGCCACTGGCAGCGAATACGACTGCGGTGGCGTCATTTCACGCACCGAGACCAACGATAAGATTGGCTATATGGACCGTCACCTCTTCCCGCACACCTCGTTCCTCGACCCGGAATACACCTTCACGGTGAGCAAGAAACAGACCGCCGCCGGCATCGCCGACGCGATGAACCACACCATTGAGCAATATTTCGTGGAGGATGCCACCTTGCTCAACGACGGCTTCTGCGAAAGCATGCTGCGCAGCCTGATGGTCAACGGGCGCAAGTGCTTGGAGAATCCCGAAGACTACACCGCCCGCGCCGAGATGATGCTCGCCTGCACCTACGGCTGCAACGGCATCTTGGCCCTCGGCAACAGCTACAGCGGTTGGCCTTGCCACGGCATCGAGCACGCCCTTAGCGCTTACTACGACATCACCCACGGCGAAGGATTGGCCATCATCACTCCGCGTTGGATGAAACACATCCTCAACGAGCGCACACTGCCCCGCTTCGTGAAATACGGCATCAACGTCTTCGGCATCGATGCCACGCTGGGCCAATGGGAAATCGCCAACCATGCCATTGAAGAGACCTACAAGTTCTTCGAGAGCATTGGCATCCCAATGCACCTGCGCGAGGTCGGCATCGACGATAGTCGCATCGGCGAGATGGCACACCACATCGCCGTGAACGAAGGTCTCGACAAAGCCTACGCACCGCTTGCCGAGAAGGATATTGCAGAGATAATCACAGCCAGCTTGTAGCCAATGATTTCAACAGTCCGCAATCCAAGCAAAGGCTTGGGTTGCGGATTTTTGTCAAAGCGGAAAAAAGTGCAACACAATCCGCAATCTGCGAAAAAATTATGTGACGGTTTTTTTTGTTTTTTTACAACAAATCAAAGGGATACATCTCAAACGACAAATCGAAGATTAGACGAAGTCAATTCAACAATTCAACAATCAACAATTCAACAACATGGAATACATCAAACTGTCAAACGGCATCGAAATGCCATTGTTGGGCTACGGCGTGTTTCTCGTCAGCCCCGAGGAATGTGAACGCTGTGTCAGCGACGCCTTGAGCGTGGGTTACCGCCTCATCGATACGGCGCAAGCCTACCAAAACGAAGAAGGCGTTGGCAACGCCATGGCCAAGAGCGGCATCAAGCGCGACGAAATCTTCCTGACCACGAAAGTATGGATCAGCAACAGCGGCGAAGAGAAGGCCGCCCGCAGCATCGACGAGAGCCTGCGCAAGCTGAAGACCGACTACCTCGACCTTTTGCTCATCCACCAGGCCTACGGCGACGTGTTCGGCACGTGGCGCGCGATGGAAAAGGCCTACAAGGACGGCAAAGTGCACGCCATCGGCGTGAGCAACTTCCAGCAGGCCCGCTTCTTCGACTTCTGCCACTATGTGGACATCAAGCCGATGGTCAACCAGCTGCAATGCAACGCCATGATCCAGCAACAAGGCATCGAGCCGACCCTCAACGAGTTCGGCACGAAGATGATGGCTTGGGGACCCCTCGGCGGACAAGGCGTTGACGGCATCATCAAGAGCGAGCTTTTGGGCGGCATCGGCGCCAAGTACGGCAAGACCGCCTCGCAGGTCGCCCTCCGCTGGCTCACCCAGCGCGGCATCGTCGCCATCCCGAAATCCACCCACAAGGAACGCATGGCACAGAACCTCGACATCTTCGATTTCATCCTCATCGACGACGAAATGGCCCAAATCGCCACGATGAACCAGCACGACACGGGTACCGTCACGTTCAACGACATCAATTTTGTGAAGTATCTGATTGAGACTTATGGTTAAGTGAGTGCATAGGGGGGGGCAAACAAAGAGAAATTTCTGCTGCCGCCCCCTCGATTGCACCCAAGAGCTGTGGAAGACAGGCAAAAAGATTCTTACTGCCACAAAGGTTCTTGCTGCCACCCCAAAGGGAATCCCATAGCTGCTTGATCTATGGAAGGATAATCTGCCAACAAATTGAGCAATTTGTCTCGCCGGACGGCCACCTCGATTTTCTCAATCTCATTGAAGATAAGTAGCCTCAATTTCTTATCAAAACGGTAGAGTGTCATTACCTGATCGAACGAGGTATCTTGTTTGTATTGGTGCAGTTCCTTGGGCATTTGAAACAACGGATACATGTAGGCAGACAGGCGATAGTAGCCGATATATTCAAGATAACGCTCAGCTTTGGCTGGGTCGTTGACAGTAAGTCCTCGTGACTGAAGCAGTAAAACGAGGTCTTGGGCGTTCGTGTAGATCTTATGGAAAGGTATTCGGTTCGGCATGGGTATTAAAAAAAACGACCCGCACATTTGAGCATCGTTGAGAGGCTTGGCGGGTTCTAGTGCTGCAAAAATACGAACAATTTTGTTTACACAGCAAGTGTTTTGGTGAAAAAAGTAAAATAATGTCGTAATGGCATCCGCAATTTTACGTTTTCACATGTTTGAATTGGCCAATTCCGCCAGACTTGCCCGGGAGGCACTGAAAGGCGCATTTCGGTCTCCTTTGAGGTGGAATGCCGCGAGTTGCCTTCCGCAATGTTGGCCAACACCCATGTATCCAACCAATAATAACTGAATCTGTTTGCTTGCATATCTAGTGGCTCTTTTTTCGAGGCAAAGATAATACTTTTTCATCGTTCTAACCCAATGAATGGGGTGAAGAGGTTGCCAAGAAAGGGATGCACCAGTTTGACCCACAGCAGCCTCTTGGCAGGACAAAAACTACACTGCTGACATGGTTCGGTTGACGCACCCTAAATTAATCTAATTCAATGCTTTGTATAAAGTATCATACTTTTTGATACTAATAACTTCAAAACCAATGTGTTCAAGGAAGAATCTTGTTGCTTTTGATATGTTGTAATCAACAAACCACCCCTTAAGTCCTTTATTATATAATTGAGAATACTTGGCTCTCTGAATTAACAGCCACCTTAAAAACACCTCATCATTGTTCAACTTAAGTCCAAAGATAAACAAGTCCTTGTTAAAGAAGGCATGTAGCCATGTGTAGTAACCTGACCAATTGCTTTGATTCATTCCGTTAAAAAACTCATTGAAATCATGCGAGAGAAGCATCTTTCTTGCTCTTTCAACATTTCCCATATAGTCACTAATACCCAACTTAATGCTTCGAGGATATTCTACTATTCCATTAATATGCCAAATTCCAAAACCTGAAGCTGGATGTTCTAACTCTTTGTCACTGAAATAAACATTCCATGGATAGAAATCCGTAAATGAAGATCCCATTTTTTTATGCTTGAATAAATGCAACGATTGGCTCATTAATGTATCAAAGTTAGTTGTCAACACTGGAACGTCAAGACTCTGAAAATAGGTCATCAATTTTGTTAAATCAGAATTGTTCAATTCCTGTGCAAATGTTCGTGCTACCGTTCGCTTAACGGTGTTTTTCATCATTTTTATCTTAATAGGATTACTTGCCATTTCCATAAAGCACTCAACACATTGTCCATCCGTAAGCGATTCGGTGTCATCCCTATTATTCATACACCATTTTCTACAACCTTTAATATATTCTGAATGTGTTTTTTTAAAAGATTCCATAGATTTTGACTCTAAAATATGACTTACGGCTTTATTACCATCATTGGGAGCATTCACTATTTGTAAAATGTTTTCATAGTCAATAGTATAAATGTCAAGCAAATTCTTATACTTACCTATGTTATTATCTTTCAAATACTCTATTAATTCTCTGATCGGTCCATGATTTGAAACTGCAGACAACTCAATTAAATCAAATAATTCTGTAAAAGAAATATCATCTGGTGCATCAAGTCCTTTTGACAAGAAATTCTCTGAAAGAGATTTTATTAATTGGCTCCATAAGGGTATTTGCCCCTTGAAGAAACGCTGATTGATGCCATTGCCAATAACAAAAGCAATGTTTTTTCTATTATATCGAATTATATTTCTAATCTGTAATTGCTTATCCATCTTCTAATTCTTTTCCTTTTTCGAGGGAACGAGGTTTGCCCTTGTTTATTGCTCAATCACTGCAATTTCCTCTTCGGTAAGCCCATAAAGCTCATAAACCAATTCATCAATTTGTTGCTCCAAGTCTAAAGTATCGGTTGTCAGCACAGTTTGTTTCTTTGAAAGAATCTGTTTTACAACCGATTCTATTTCTTGTTGCTGGGTTGTTGATGCCTCTGGTATCGGTATCACTTTAACCGATTCTGTATCAAAAGGTAGTGCTCCTCCATTAAGATGTTTGGACTCATTCGTTATCCTATAATAGTAATTCACAAGCTTGCTGTTGAGCAATGCTAAAACAAATAGGATGTCATACTTTTTGAAGTTGTGCAACACGTTGACCTTTCCTGCCGTTTCTCCCTTTTTGGCCAAAGCAACCCTACAATGGCTGGTCATTCTTGTCATAAACAAACAAGGAGTCCTAAATGCATTCATCGCATTATAGCTAAACAAAGAAGTATCAATGTACTTCTTGCTATCAGTCACATACCGTAATATTTGCTTTGATTCCACAAAGATTTGATAATCACCATTTTCTTTTGTAGAAGACACGTAATCCCTAAATCCCGTTTTCGACAAGCCACAAAAGATTGAACAGACATCTGACAGTTTGTGTTTTGCTTTCTCGATCTTTTCAACAAGATTGTTGGTTGACAATGTTATGGTATAATACGGTTTATTTATGAAGGTCGTTTTCGCAACATTTGTAACATTTTCGTCCAAATTGGACAAGCCTCTCGGTCTTGACAACCAAATATCTCTTTGGATTGAATTCTTCTGGATGATATTGATACATGTGTATGTACTCGCTTCGTCAAACACTTTGATGTTAGACACATCCACTATACGTTCAATATTATGCTTGGGAATAAGAAACGACCTTATTCCACGACCCGATTCAGCCGAAAGATATTGATACGGATTAATAAAGTACAATCTGGCAGACGGCTTTAGCAACCCCAAACCCATTTCAATAAAGTAAACATAAAGACTGCCCTTCTTTTCTATCTGGTATGACAAATACTTGTTTAAGCCGACTTTTGTTGCCTCATCAATTCTTCTATAATCTATATACGGCGGATTCCCAATCACAATATCAAATCCACCCTTGTCGAAGATGTCCTTAAACCAGGTGTGCCAGAGGAAGAAGTCTTGGTTGGCGGAGGGGTCGAGTTGGTCCAACTTGGCGAGGAAGGCCGGGGTGCCGCCAACGCTTTCGCGGATGAGGGTCTTCACCTCGGCGTTGATGGCGCTTCGCATGGTGGCTTTCTTTTGGTGGTCGGTGACGGAGAAGTATTCGCGCAACAGACGTTGCAGGTTCTTCTGGCTCAGGTCGCTGTCGAGGCCAATCACATACTGCGTGGAAGTGGACGGACGGCCCACGGTCTTGCCCGCGATGCGGCTGAGGTCGAAACCGCCATAACTCTCAATCAGGCTGTTGCCTTGCATGAACTTGTAGTCGAAGTTGGGCAAAGGCTCAGCTGTCTCGCTATCGACGACGATGCTCAACCAGAAGCGCAGTCGGGCGATGTCGATGGCACCGCGTTCGATGTCAACGCCATAGATGTTGTTCTCAATAATCTCTTTTTTCAACTGTAGGCGCGAAAGCTCAGTCCCCAAGGCCTCGCGGCAACGCCACAATTCGTTGAGCAAACCCATCGGGAAGGCACCTGAGCCAATGGCGGGGTCACAAATCTTCACGTCGCGCAAGGCGGTTTCGAGGGTGACGCGACATGGCTCCAACTCGGGCTGCATCTCGTGGTGTTCCACAAAGGCATGCACAACGCTATCGGCCACGTTGGGCAGTTTGGATGCGAGATGGGCTATCAGCGACTCTTTGCACATATAGCGCACAATCTCCTTGGGCGTGTAGAAAGCGCCTTTGGCCTTGTTGTCCTCCAAAAGGCTCTCGAAGATCTTGCCCAACATCTCGGGGTCAACGCCAATCTCGGCATCGTCGGGGTCGTTTTCATCGACAGTGAAGTTGTAGGAGGCCAAGAAACTGAAAAGGTCGGAGAAAAGATAGCGGGGCAACACAATCCTTAGCTCGTCGACGGCATCGCGCTCGAAAAGGCCTCCGTTGAGATAAGGGATGTCGGCCCATTGTTCCACCCACTGTTGCGGCCAGCTGTTCCTGCCGAACACTTGTTCGCGCTTGGCAGGTTCGGTGTTGAGGATGCCGAAGAACAGCGGTTCGAGCACGCTTTCCAGATAGTCGTCCTTGCGTTTGCTTTTGTCGAAGGTGTTGAGCATGAAGTTGGTGTCGCCACAGAGCCAGCCTTTCTTTTGCAGGAAATGCAGGAAGACGATGCGCCCCATCAGCTTCTTCACATAATCGTGATACACGGCTCCCGACTTGCCTTGTCGCGTCAACTCGGCCACGATATGGTCGTAATGGACATGGTACTCGTCGAAGAACTCGTCGCTGAGGGCATCGACGGAGAAGGCTTCGCGCAAATCGTTCAAGACGAACTTCCCTCGTTTGGCGTAGATGGTGTCGAGTCGTTCCAAGGGCGTTTTATACTGGCCTTGCTCGTCGCCTAAGATATACGAGAATCGCTTCGCGCTGGCGGATTCCTTATTTCAAGACTTATTAACTACCAAGTCTGTATTTTTCCTTAATGTCATACCATCTTGGCACATCAAGAGAAATGCCATAAAAGCTCTTATAGCTCTCTTTCAAGTTCTTTAACCAATGCTCTGCAATAGGACGTGTTTGATTATAGTCGTAAATGGTTTGCTCGATGGCGGCCAAAAAGTCCTCTAACGTCTCAAAAGTAGGGAAATTGGAACGGTTGCCATACCAAACAGAAGGGCGTATATTGTATATGACATTTTTCTTCTCTTGCACTTTGATGGGTCTGTTACTGCTTGAACAACACATTTCCCAAACGTTCTTTAGCCAAACTTGATAAATGGTAACCAAACCTGTTTCAATATCCATACCATATCCAATTGCCAGATACTTGCTATGCAAACGGTAAGGTTTATCGACTATTTCCCGAATATAGGATTGGAAATTGGCGATATCGAATCCAGGGCCACGATTAATATAATCGAAGCATTTTATTTCCAACAATTCATGCTCTTTGTCATCAGGATCAAACCAAAAATCGGGAGCGGACTGTCCCAAGTTGTGTATGATTGGATACTTCTTGTTTTCCATCCAATAATCAGAAAGCCATTCTTCAATAATATTGCCAACAACATTTGGTTGCTTAACAACTATTTGAAAGTCCTTCAGATTAAATCGGATGTGTCCTGATGCATTATTAATCTCAAATTTACTAACGAGTTCGTTGTAAGCTTGGTCGATAGTGACACTGTTCATAGTATTGAATTTAACAATTTTGTTGCGACTGCTTTAATTACAGGAACGACTACAGTATTACCCAGTAAATCGTAACCTTCCTTTATTGTAACATCTAATTTATAACTATCAGGATAGCCGAAAAGTCTTTTCCCTTCCGTCAAGGTTAATTGTCTAAGACCATCACCATCTACAACATGTATGCGATGCATATCCATAGCGACCAAAGTTGGTGCAAATCCTTTTGGATCTAATATTTCGGACACCTCAAAACTCAGTTTGCCTGCCACAATATTATATCCCCGTGGCAAATTAGCATCCCTTTCCCTTGAACGAATAGTACCTGTTGCAGACTGTCTTATAACTACTTTTTTGGGATGTTCATAGACCAAATATCCCTTATCAACCAAATCATCAAGCATGTTTCCCAAATCAGAGGCATCGTAAAACTGTCTAATCATATCAATAGTTAAAGGCATTCCATCCATCCATTCAATTCCATATAATTCAGCCCATTTATGCTTCCTACGTTCATGCAAAAGCTGGTTTAATAAATCCTTTTGTTCGGCAGTAATATGCCCCTTCATTTCTAAATCCCAACTATGGATGTTGTCTTTGCCACCCCTTTTATCTTTAATTTTCTTTCCTTGTAAAGACTTTGCAGAATAAAAGCGTAGAAGATTGCTTACAAACCTGCTATGGGATAAAGGTTGGCCTTTCTCAAGAATGGTTTCTACAGGATTATGAGAATAAACAAAGTCGTCTAACTCAATTGCTTTGGCTTTGATTCCGACAATATAAATACGTTTTCTTTCTTGAGGGACACCAAAATCTTTTGAGTTTAGTACCTTATATGCAACATTATAGTGCAATGAATGCAATGTGTTCATTATCACCTCTAATGTTTTTCCTCCATCGTGCGTTACCAATCCTTCAACATTTTCCAAAATGAACCCTTTGGGGCGTTTATCTCTCAATATCCGAGCAACTTCAAAGAACAATGTTCCTCTTGTGTCTTCAAAACCCATCCGTTTTCCTGCGTAAGAAAAAGCCTGACAAGGAAAGCCCGCACATAGAATATCAAAATCGGGTATGCTATCCGAATCAATGTTTGTAATATCTCCCCAAATTGACTCATGCGGATGATTCTGTTTCAACACTTTAATGGCAGCAGGCTTTATTTCTGAAGTCATCATGCACTCCGTGGTATAACCCATTTCGTGTGCCGCTTGTTCCAAACCTAATCGGATGCCACCTATACCAGCAAAAAGGTCAACAAAGCGTATGATAGGCTTGTTGTCAATAAGTTCTTTTACGGTCGTATCAGTAAAACAATACCAAATTTGCAAATCATGAGGTCGGTAGTCGTCAAATAAGTGTTTGACAAACTTAAACTGGAACATCAAACGCATTCGTTCATCATCGCTATCGGGGTCAAAGTCCTTTTTTGTACATGTGTTAATATGATGTACCCGATAAACATCTCGTATACCTTTGCCTTTGAAATAGGGTACAAAATACTCCACTTCCTTCAAATTGATAGTATTGGGAAACTTCGGACGAGTATAATATTCTGATGCTTTGAGTTGGTCAAATGGACTGGCATTGTCTTGTGGCACATAGGCGACAAGAACTCTTGCTTTGGGATTGAGCCCATAGTACAACCCATCATTCTCTATTGCATTAAATGCTGGAACAATTCCATTTTGATAAGTTTCTCGAAACTCTTCAAAGTCGATACTTAGTATTTTTGCCTTTTGCCTGTTGTGTTTTTGCATATATAGATATCGTAGTTACATAACAAATCAACTTTGCAAAAGTACGAAATAATAACGAATAAGAGAAATAAAATAAAAAAACGTTTTGCCAAAGGTCACACTCGTTATTCGCTATCTTGAAGATATACAATATTGTTCCACATCCTTATTCCCGCTCATTGCTCTCTGCAAGGAGTTTGCCACGTCGTCGTAGTCCTTCATGGCCACGTTGAGTTCATAACGGGGCGGCTCGCTGATGCCGAGTCCCTGGGCGCTGATGTTGCTGCTGCCCATGATGACCCAGCCGTCGCTATGTTCGGAGTGCTTCTTGGGAAGGCAGAGATAGAACTTGGCGTGGAGGTCTTTGGTAGGATGGATGCGCATTTGCAGCCGGCCCGAGGCGATGTCCTCGCAGAACTGGCGGATGCTTTCATCGACTTCGTTGCTGTAGTCTGACTGGCGCACATCGCGCAGGAAACTCTCGCAGTACTGTTCTATCGACGCGTCGCGGTCGCCGAAAAACATCTTCCCGGCAGTTTGGGCCTGACGGAAGAGGTTGTCGATGTTGATGCCGACAAGGATCTTGATTTCCTGTGTCGAGGAGAGTTCCTGCCGGAGCTTGAAATACCCCGAGGAACGGAAAAAGCCAACC
This sequence comes from Bacteroidales bacterium, assembly GCA_017439405.1. GTDB lineage: Bacteria > Bacteroidota > Bacteroidia > Bacteroidales > F082 > Limimorpha. Next base: position 24,278 of record JAFSJF010000094.1, on the reverse strand, counting down.
ATGGCATGGAAGATGTCGAAGTTGGCCATGGCTGAGGCGATGCCGTGGAACTTGTCCATCAGCGTCGACTCGATATTATTGAAGAACTTGGTACTCATTATGGCTTGGCGTTTTGAGCGCTTCGCCTTTCGAGCATCAAAAAATGTAATCCGTGAACTACTGTCTATACCTGAGGTTCGCCAAAACCCTTAATGCAAACAAGAAAGCCCACGGATACACCGTGAGCATTTCCGCTTTCTTGTGCATTAAGATTTGAAATTTGGCGATTTCAGGTACACTTGAAAAGCAAAAACGCTTTATATCAATATGTTATTTAATCGGTTGTTTGTTCTGTTTTTTGTTCTTTTAGGGTTATTGACTGCAAAGATATTATTTTTCTCTATATCTCTTTCTCTTTCTTGTATTCCTCCCAATCGGCTTCAGTGACGCTTTCCAGAAGGTACTGCCGCATCTCTTCTTCCGACGGCAACTGAAGACGATACTTGCTGACGAAAAGGTTCTGTGATAGACCCTCGGTGGCATACTGCACAGTGGTCTCACCATAGTCGGCGCAGAGCAACAGTCCGATGGGCGGGTTGTCGTCAGCTTGCATCACCTCATGCTTGTAGTAATTCATGTAAAGGTTGAGTTGCGAGGCATATTCATGACGGAAGCGGTCAATCTTGAGGTCGACAATGACGTGACACTTCAAGATACGGTGATAGAAGACGAGGTCGGCCTTGAAATAGTCTTGGTCGACGAGGATGCGCTTCTGACGGGCTTCAAAGCAGAACCCGCGTCCCATCTCCAACAACACCATTTGGAGATGATTCAAGATAATCGTTTCCAATCTGGTCTCGGTGTAAACATCCTGCGACGGCAAGCCAAGGAATTCAAGCGTGACAGGATCGTGAATGATGTCTTTAGGTGTCAGTTGTTGCGCATTTTTACCCGTCAGTCTTTGTAAGCCTTTCTTGTCCTTCGATAATCCCATGCGTTCGTAATATTGCGAGGATATTTGACGGTCGAGTTCCCTACTCGTCCAGCAGCCACGGATGGTCTCTTGTTCGTAGAAAGCACGTTTCAAAGGATTTTCAATACTTGCCAAATATGACAAACAAGTATAGTTAATACGATGGAAAAGTCTGTCCGGAGGTGTATGCCATTCTTCCAATACGGCGGGCATTGTCCGCCATTTTTCAAATCCTTTATTATCAAGCGTTTGTAATTTGGCGGGCGCTGACCGCCAAATTAAAGTGGTCTCGTTTTCTGGTAACAGCTGCTGAGCGTGTTGAACGAATTTCTCAACTTCTATGCCTAACTGCGGGTACACAATATATAACTGCCTATATTCGCGAAGACGTCGTGGTTCAAATCCTTTACGATTAATGCTTTCAGCCAATCGATTAATAAGCTTTTCGCCATATTTAGCCCGATCTTCGCCATGCTGTTCAAACTCCACAATATAACACCCAACCAACCAATTTCGGGCAGTAAGCGCGAGATTTATGGCATGTGCAGTTTGTGCTTGCAACACGTCTTGCACTTGGTTGATACGGCCGACTAATGATTCAAAGTTCATTGTGCTGTTTTTCGTCTAACAATTACTATAAAAAGCAAAAACGCTTTATATCAATATGTTATTTAATCAGTTGTTTGTTCTGTCTTTTGTTCTTTTAGGGTCGCCAAGGCGTTTCCGCGAGGGCGACGGGGTAGTGAGTGCAAATATAGGGAAACTTCGGGGAATGGCGAATAAAAAAGTTCAAATCCATGTGGATTGTTGGCTTAGGAAGTTCGGGATGGTATTTTTTTTTGTAGGAAATATGGAAAAAAGTATGAAAAAGTGTTGCGAGGAACGAAAATTGTTGTACTTTTGCATTGTCAGAAATGACTAATCCGGTATTTTCCGCGTGGGAGTAAGACTACACCGCCCCTGCTCCGAAAAAAAGATGGAGATTGACAACAGTCTCCATTTTTTATTTCCCATATTCTTTTCGGAATTTCCTCACGAAGTCTTTTTGAGAAGCGAAGTTCCTCTTTATGGAGAGAGAAATCTTGCCCTTGAAAATAAGCACCTCCAATGCCTGATCGTTTTGCTCGAAATAACTTTTAATCTGAACAGCCAACAAGCCGCCATTGTAACGTGTGACCATGTTCAGAAGGACGTGGTTTGACTGACTGGTTGAATCCATCAAGCGATTTGAGGCCGACGAACTACCTTGTATGGTCTTTAGCTCATATATTCTAAAAACGCCTTTCCGCTCAAATATAAAGTCTGGAGTTCGTGTCCCGCTTGGATTGGGAAGGATATACACCTTGTATCCGTGGATGACGGCTTTACGCGCAGCATTAAGGAGATTGCTGTAGTCGGCTTGGCTTCCACTGCCTGCTGAGAAAATGTTGATTTCTCCTTCGACGGGATGGAAATTACCCATACGAGCAATCCTTTCCACCTGTCTGGAGTAGTCGGCTCCTTTTAGTGTGTGAAGCCTGGCTATTTCTGCTGCAATATCGTTCATCTCTTTAACTTGTTTTCTATGCGAAAGGGGCAGCTCTGTTCGTAATCAACCAGATATCTTCTGTGTCTAACTATTCTTTTGGGGTTGAAGATGGCAAAATTATGGATAATACCGATATGAACGGAAAACGAGCTGATTTTTGATTGAGGTCTTTACGGCAATTTGTGCAATACAATCCGAAATTTGGGAAAGTATCAAGTGATGGATTGTTTGTATCTTTGCAGCAAATTTTAGACCGATATGAAACACACCCTCACCCTCGTCGCAGCCGCATTGATTATGGCAATGACGGCCTGCAACCAGCAAGAAAACAAACAGGAAAGCACCAATCAAAACACTCCTGAAATGAAAACAGAAACAACACTCAAAGAAGTGCCCGGCCGCAAGAACTTCGGCGACCAACACGCCCTCGTGACCACGCCCCAGCCGTGCGTGATGATCGCCACATGGGACAAAGACCACAACCCCGACGTGATGATGGCGGCCTGGGCCGGACAATTAGATTACAACCAGATAGTCATCAGCCTGAGCAAGCACAAGACCACCGACAACCTTGAACTCACGGGTGCCTTCACCGTCAGCTTTGCCGACGAGCGCACCGTGGCCGAGTCGGACTACTTCGGCCTCGTGAGTGGCAACGACGTGCCCGACAAGGTGGCTCGCGCCGGCTTCACCGTCACGCCCAGCCCCAATGTAGACGCGCCCATCGTGAACGAGTATCCGCTCACTTTGGAATGCCGTGTGGTGAGTTTCGAGGACGGCATGCTCATCGGCGAGGTGGTGAACCAAAGCGCCGACGAGAGCATCCTCACCGACGGCAAGGTGGACCTCACCAAACTCAAGCCCATCGTCTTCGATGCCGCCGGAATGTGCTACCGCGCCCTCAGTGACAGCGTCGGCCAGGCATGGGGCAGCGGGAAGAAGTTCCAGTAAAACCCATAGACCAAGGAGCCGTTGAAGCCCTTTGCGCCATAAAACCACGACATTATGCCTGCCCCCAAGACCAAACAAGAGCTTGTGGCCTCCATTGCCGATGGCTATGCCAAACTGAATGAACAAATCGGCAAGATGACGCCGGAGCAAATCGCGATGCCATTCGACGTTGCCGTCAATCCCAAGAAATGCGGAGTGCGCTGGCAGTACGATCGTTGCGTCCGTGACCTGCTGATTCACCTATACGAGTGGCAGGTGCTGATGCGTGTATTTGTGCAAAACATCCGCGATGGCCACCCTAAGGATTATTTGCCCGACAGATACCGCCGCAACTATCACAAGATGGACAAGATGCTGGTGGAGAAGCACCAACAAACCCCGTTAGAGGAAGCCCAACAACTCTTGCAACAGACACACAACGAGATGATTGGCCTCGCAGAGAGCTTCACCGAGGAGGAACTTTTCACCAAAGGCTACTACAAGAACACTTACACCACCGACATGGCAGCCTATTTCGCCAGCGTCACCACAAGTCCGTATGGACAGGCGGCGAAGCTGCTAAAGACACATCAGAAGAATTGCAAGGCCAAAGTTTAGGTCTGTTCTGTCGATATGGACGCTTTCAGCAGCAAGTGCGGGTTTTCGGAAGAAATTCCTTCAAGGCAGATTTCACGATTTGCTCGTGATAGAAGTAGTTGACCACCACGGGCGGCTCGCCGTGCTTGCTTCGGACGGTATCGTCGTTGCGGAGGTAGGGAAGGCCTTCGTTGGTGCAGAACTGGCGCAGATCGGCATCGAGTTCGCTCCAATAGCTGCGGTCTTTCTTGGCATAGATGTCGTGATAGAGCTGATCCAGTTCGGGGTGGTTTTGGTGAATCCAGTCGAGGATGCGAGCGCGATAGTCGCCACGCAAATTGAGGTTCTCAAGCCAAACGAGGTTGCAGATGCCCTTAGCCCGTTTGATAATGGCCTGAACGTCGGTGAGGCCAGGGAAGATGGGCGAGATGAAGCAGGTGGTCTGCACGCCCGCCTCGTAAAAGTGGCGCATGGCCTCCAAGCGACGCTCGATGCTTGTGCCACGGTCCATCTCCTTGCGGAAAGCCTCGTCCAAGGTGTTGATTGACCACGACACACGCGCTTCAGGGAACGACTTGATGAGGTCGAGGTCGCGAAGAATCAAGTCGCTCTTGGTGGAGATGCTGAGCTTGATGCCCGTGCCTTGCAGTTGCTCCAGAATGGCGCGGGTGCGTTGGTATTTGGCCTCGTGGGGCTGATAGGGGTCGGTGACAGAACTGAAAAAGGCCTCCTTGCCACGGAACTGTCCACGGTCCTTGATGGCAGGCCAATTCTTCACGTCGATAAACTCGCCCCAAGGCTCAGGATGGTTCGTAAACCGTTTCATGAACGAGGCGTAACAGTATTTGCAGGCATGAAAACAGCCCACATACGGGTTGACGGCGAAGTCCGACACCGGCAGGTTCGTCTTTGTCATGATGGTTTTGACTTCTATGTCTTTGATGGTCATGATTATAGTATTTTACATAAACTCCACAATGGCACTCGCCTCACTTCCAGTCGAAAGCGCGATGACGTAGCCGTTCTCGATTTCATAAACCGTGGGGGTCAAGGTGTCGCCCAACTTGGCGGCGACGCGATACTCCACACGCATATCCTTGACCTCGAAAGCCTCGGGCAGCAGCTCCATCGCCATGCGGATGTAGTTGGCGTTGTTGACGTGGCGGTTGTAGTCGATGTCGGCGCGCATCACCTTGACGGGCTCCATCATGAGGCCGCATTCCTTGGGCAGGATAATCCTACGGTCGCGGTAGTTCATCTCCAGTTTGGGTTCGATGAGCAGGCTTTTGGCCACGGCATCGTCCACACGCTTCAGCTTGCCGTTGCTCATGTCGACGAAAGCGCCCATGCTCCAAGTGCGGTAACAGGGTTTGCCCTCAGCGTCATAAATAAAGGTGTTGCGGAACCCGAACATGGGCTTCATCTCAAACACGGAGGTGGTCACGGTCAGTTCTTCCTTGAAACTCGGCACACGCATGATTTCGACCTGTCGCGAGGCCAGCAGCTGCGCCATGTTCTCGCGGTGGAAGTATTCCTTCACCGCAGGCTCGCTTTCGAGCCACATCTCCGAGCAGTCCTGCATCATCTGGAGGGCGGAGTAGAGTTTCAGCCGACCGTTCTCGTCGCAAGTGCTGGTGGTTACTTTGTATTTTAGGCTGTACATGGTGGTTCAAAAATGAGGTTACAAAAGTTAGATGTTACCAAGGTGTTTCAAAAGATAGTCAAAGTTTTTCCAATTGATAAGATAGAACAATCTGCAACCCAAAACCTAATTCGGCACTGAAATCAGCGGCACATCCAGCACGACGGAAATCCTTGCCAAAGTGGATAGCGTGAAGTTGTGTCCGCCGCCAAGCCAGCGTGACACGGCTGCGGCAGACGTGCCAAGGCGCTGGGCAAGTTCTTTCTGCGTCATGCCTTTGGCTTTCAGCGCATCTTCAATCTCGTCGGCAATATGGAATGACCATTCCATTTGCTGCCTTAAATCCTTTGGGGTGGCTGCCAATGCCTCATGGAAATGCTTCGCCCCATTTACATCTTGTTTCATAGGTCGTACTCTTTATCGTCAACACCAATTATTTCCGTTTTCTCAATGCGCACAATGCCCTTCTTGATGTCCGCTTTAAGTAGCGCATCAAGTTTCTGAAGACTGATGACATAGCCGTTTAAGGTGTCGTCTTCTTCATGGGTGCGAGTGGTTTTTACGCCTCCGTTACCAACAATTAACACGCTGTCGGACAAGCGAAGGCAATAGAGACGCAACGAGTTCTTATAGACAGGCAGTGCCACCACATTGTCGCCGGCTTTGCCTTCGTAGCGGAAATTCCGTTCCGTAAAACCTCGCACATTCATCATCAAATCAATTTGGTTAAGAATCTGCTGAAGATCGCTGCTACGCTCCGCATCGTTGATGAACTTAGTGTAGAAGTTGTCGAATTCCGACATTCCCTCGCCTTCAAAGATGATGGTGAACAATCCTGCTTTCTCGGTCTGCTCAACTGATAGTATGGTCGCTTTTGTCATAAGTATTTCGTTTTTACCGATGCAAATATACAACAAAAAATTGGATTGATTATCTTTTAAGGCAATTTTTCTCAAAAAAACACACTTGTATTCGCTTTTTTCGTACCTTTGCCGCCCGAAAAACGGAGTTTCGTGCGTATAATGAACGCGTTTTGCCCCCTAGGCATGTAAATCCTGTTACCAGCCGGAATCCAATTGCCAACCAGTGATTTAGGTAAAAACAGGACAATGAGAAACTAACGATAACCTTCAATTTCCATCTTTTATGAAAACCAGACATTACATAGTGATGTTTCTGTCGTTTGCCGTGTGCCTTTCGGCACAGGCACAGAAACGCCCAATGACCCTCGAAGAAGTGTTCCGCCTCGCCGACGAGAACAACAAGTCGCTGAAAGCCAGTGCTATCGGAGTGAAAGCAACGGAAGAAGGCTTGCTGTCGGCCAAAAGCAGCCGCCTGCCCGATGTCAACACTTCGCTGTCGGCTTCCTACATCGGCAACGGCTATCTTTGGGACCGCAATTTCAGCAACGGGATGCCCATCGACATGCCGCACTTCGGCAACAACTTCAGCCTTCAGGTGGCACAGGTCGTCTATGCCGGTGGGGCCATCAACAGCGGCATCGCCTTGGCCGACCTTGGCCTGCAAATGGCGCAGTTGCAGCACGACCAAAAGCGTCAGGAACTGCGTTTTCTGTTGGCCGGCTACTACCTCGACCTCTTCAAGCTGAACAACCAAATCCGCGTGTTCGACCAAAACATCGCCCTCACCGAAAAGGTGATCGACGACATCCGAAACCGCGAGAAACAAGGTCTTGCGCTGAAGAACGACATCACCCGCTACGAGCTGCAACTCGAAAACCTGAAACTGCAACGCACCCGTCTCCTGAACGGCAAAAACATCATCAACTACCAACTGACCCATGCCATCGGTCTCGACACTTCCATCGAAATCGAGCCAGACAACACGTTGACAACCAAGGAATTGACTTCGCTCCCCGAAAGCGATTGGCAGCAAGCGGGCAACCTTTCCTCTCCTGCGCTTCGCCAACTCGACCTCGTCGTGAAGATGAACGAGCAGAAGGAACAGTTGGCACTTTCGGCGCGACGGCCCAAGGTTGCCCTCGTCGGGGAGGAACATCTGGACGGCCCCATCCTCATCGAGGTGCCCGTCATCGACAAGAACTTCAACTATTGGTTTGTCGGACTCGGCCTGCAATACGACCTCTCGTCGCTCTACAAAAGCACGCACGACATCCGCAAGTCGCGTTTGGAGACGCAACGCAGCCTTGAAGAGAAAGAAGCCGTGGCCGAGGACATCGACAATGCCATCCATGCAGTTTTTGTGCAGTACTGGGAAGCGGTGAAGAGCCTCGAAATCAGCGAGAACGCCCTGAACTTGGCCAACGAGAACTACCGCATGACACGCAACCGCTACGACAACGAAATGGCGTTGCTCACCGAACTGATAGATGCCTCCAACAGCAAACTTACCGCCGAGCTTGACTTGCTCAACGCGAAAATCAATATTGTCTATTATTACCTCAACCTCAATTATTTAACAGGAAACCTTTGACCCATGAAAAAGAAGACAAAGAAAATCGTCGCCAACATCATCGTCGTCGCCTTATTAGTCATCGGCATCGCTTGGGTGTGCGCCCAGCTTTGGCATACCATGAAGACGACCTACACCAACAATGCGCAAGTGTATCAGAACATTACGCCCGTGAGCAGCAAGGTGCCGGGCTTCATCAAGGAAATCCGTTTCGACGAGTTCCAGCACGTCAGCAAAGGCGACACTTTGGTCGTCATTGAAGACGCCGAGTTTCGTCTGCAATTGGCTCAGGCACAGGCCAATTACAAAAACGCCACCGCGGGCAAGGCAGCCATGAACACGAGCATCCGCACCACGCAAAACAACATCGCCGTGAGCGACGCGAGCCTCCGTGAAATGGAAATCCGCCTGAAGAACGCCGAGGCCGATTACGTCCGCTACAAGAACCTGTATGAGACCGAAACCGTGACCAAGGCGCAGTTTGATGCCGTGAAGACCCAATACGAGGCCATGAAAGCCAATTACGAGACGATGAAACAGCAGCAGCAAACCACACGATTGGTGAAAAGCGAGCAGACCCAGCGCCTCGACCAAAACGACGCGGGCATTGCCATCGCCGAGGCCGCGCTCAACCTTGCCGAGCTGAACTTGTCCTATACGGTCGTCACCGCACCTTGCAGCGGCTACACCTCGCCCAAAACCGTCAACGTGGGCGAACTCATCCAACCCGGCATGAGCCTTGTCTCCATTGTCAGCGACGAGGACTATTGGGTCATCGCCAACTACCGCGAGAAGCAATTGCGGCATCTCGGCGTTGGCTCAAAAATGAAAATCACCGTCGACGCCATTCCCGATGTGGTCTTCAGTGGCACGGTGACGGCCATCTCCAATGCCACGGGAGCACGCTATTCCATTGTGCCACAAGACAATTCGACGGGCAATTTCGTCAAGACGGAGCAGCGCGTCCCCGTGAAGATCGCCTTTGACAGTGACAACGATGCCGAAGCCATGCAGCAACTTCGCGCCGGCTTCAATGTGGAATGTGAGATGGTGAAGTAAATGGCTTGGCAACAAAATCAGGGCTTCTCCATGCCCATGTACAAGGACTTCGTCCCCGAGAAGCTGCGCTTCTGGATTACCTTGTTCTTTCCCTTGGTTTTCCAGATGTCGGACGCGCTTTTCATGGGGCTTTCCGGGCCGATTTCAGCCACCACCTCGCTCACGCCTAACGACGTGCTGTTCTGTGGCTTTTGCGGTATGATTGGCGTCACGGTGACCTTTCCCGTGTTGTTCCGGTTCAAGTTCCGTTTCACCACGCGCCAAATCCTGCTCATCGTTTCGTTGGGCATGGTGGCTTGCAACCTCATCTGCCTGAATACCATCTTTATGCCTGTTTTGACACTCACCAATTTCGTCTTCGGCATACTGAAGCTTTGGGGCTCGTTTGAGTGCTTTTCGTCCATCATGATGAAGGTGTCGCCACGCTACAATTTTGCGCCGTTTTTGGCCATCGTGTTCACTGTGGTCTTTGGCGGCATCGAGTTGTCGGGTATCTTGGCCAACCATGTCGTTTACGGCCTGCCTTGGCAATACATGAACTACATCATGATGGGCCTGCAACTGTTTGTGGCGCTGTTGGTTATCGTTTTGATGCGTGATATCCGCCTGATGCCCTTGAACCGGCTTTACGGCATCAGCTGGATTGGGATGCTGCTTTGGGGCTTTGTCTTGATGGCGTTCACCTTCATTTTCGTCTATGGCGACCAAATCGGCTGGTTCCATTCGCCCTACACGCACATCGCCATCGGCGTGATGCTCGTTTCGCTTTCTGTACTGGTTTACAGAATGTTCCATTATCGGCATCCCTACCTCGAATACCCAGCCTTCCGTTACCGCAATCTTTGGAACATTTTGATGCTGTTCTTCTTGGCCGCCTTGATTATGAGCACGGAGAGCGTCTTGCACCATATCTTCATCGAGGAAGTGCTGCATTACGGCAATCTCAGCGTCGCCAACCTGAAATGGTGGGTCGTGGCGGGCATACTCTTTGGCGGCTTCCTTTCGGTGCAGGCCATCGACAGGTGGCATTGGAATTATAAACTCCTGACTTCCATAAGCATAGGAAGCCTGACCTTGTATGTTTTGCTGATGACTTTCGCCATCGCGCCGCAAACGCCCATCCATTGGTTCTATCTTCCCATGTTTCTCTACGGCCTTGGCCATGTGATGATTTTCATCGTGTTGACGACCTACGTCGAGGGCATCGTGCCGCTTCAGCATCGCTTCCAGGTGCTGACCATCTTGGGTTTTGTGCGCATCGGCCCTGGCTCGGCGGTGGGTGCTTCGCTTTGCGGGCTTCTGTTCAAGAAGGAAATGGCGCGTAACCTTGCGGCATTGGGTTCGCAGGTGAATGTCGTCTCGTTCCGCAGCCACGATTACGGCACCATCGCCAACGAGGTGGTTGAAAACGCCATAATGCTGAGTTTGCGCAACTTGTACGCCTTGACCGCCTTCATCGGCATTGTCACTCTCGGCATACTGCTTGCCAGTCGCTACCAGCCACAAATCAAGAACACCCTACCTACATTGGGCAAGGCGTTCAAGGTGTTTTCGAGGAAATGAAAAACACGGTCATGCGAAAAAATTGTCTAATCCGAAAAAAATCCTATCTTTGCATGAGGCTGTCAAAAGCCTATATATTAAGAGTGTAACATTCTTGTTTTCAAGGATATAAAATCATGTGGGGAAGACCCATTAATCATCAAAACAAAGTATTATGTCAGTAACAATCAAGAAAGAAATCGACAAGGCCGAAGTGCTTGTTTCGGGCCTGAGGAAGCATCTCGACGAGGTGAAGCAAATCGGCGTCACCGAGGATGGGATCAAGAAGTTGGAAGAGGCCTACAAGGTCTTGCTCCAAAAGGACGAGGAAGTGGATGCGCTGCGCCAGCAGGCCGCTCTGAAAGGTCGCGAAAACCACGAGCTTTTGGATGAGTTGAAGTCGCAGATGCTCACCTACCGCAAGGCCGTCAAAGGCCGTTACGAGCAGCCGGATTGGATCAAATACGGCGTGCAGGACAAGCGCTAACGAAAGACAATCAAGCATGGAATCCGCAATTCAAGCTATGGCTTTGGGTTGCGGATTGTTTTACACTAATATCCTTTTACTATTAACACATCGCAAGAATTGCCCTGAGGTTTGTATCAGTAAAAGTATGCCAAATCATCAGTTTTAATGGCTTGTAATCGTCAAAAAGCTGTTTTACGAACTCAATCTCAAAAACGATGCGGATGTCGTTTTCGTCACATTCATAGGAACACTATGACAAATCAAGATTTGATCACTTTCTCTGCTATTGTTAAGACAAGCATTTCCAAATCGTTATCCCATGAGCAATGGAATTTCTCTTTATTGTCAGTGTGAATGTTGTAATCGCAGCTTGCTTCTTTTCTTAAATTCAATTCTTCTTCGCGTTATGTGTAAAACAACCGACGGGCTTCATCTCTATTACGAATAACCTCGCAATCAGAGTGGCCATTTGTATCTTGGTCTGATGCTGAGATGAAAATGCGAGTTACGACGAATATTGTCTCATAAAGTTCTGTCATAGTAATTTTTTTTTAAAAAAGAACTGTTTGTGTTCCTTGTTTCTGATATGTCCTGAACAAAGATTGATTCTGCATATTTGAGCGAATAATTGTTTTATCTTCTTTTGTCAAGAAAGGATTCCCCGCGAAGATTCCAGTATCAACAATGGCTTTGGCCAAAGTTTTTATTACAGGTACAGCTACGCTATTTCCAATAAGTTTCATCCAACGCTGACGTGTCGGCGGAAGACGGAAGTCTTCAGGAAAACCTTGGATGCGACAGGCTTCGGATTTTGTGATTTTCCGATAATTACCTGCTTCATATACCTTTTCAAGAAATGCGATACGAAAATCTTCAATATTCGATGCCTCAATTTTTAAAGGTGTTACAAAATCATTGGTGTCGCTGGCCACAAGTGTAGGATAAATTTTAGACGTGGGAAGGAATATGCGATTCACCCCCGCAAGCCCGGTGCTAATCTTAGTGTTCTTAAAATCATATCGGATTTCTACACAGCGGACCATTCCCTTGTTTTCCATTGCTTGCAAAGACTCTGCAACATTGTATCCTCGTTTCTTTATCTCACGATTTACTTTCAGTTTGTCATAATTGAGCATGTTTCCCTCTCGTAATGAAAGAATCTGATACTCTGCCTCTGTTGTAGCACTGCCTTCATCAACTATTTCATAGAGATAGGCCACGCGCTTAAGGATTTGCATGATGACCAACTGCTCCAGTTCCTCTTCTTTGATTGTGGAGTCCAATGCCTGGAAATTATCAAGCGAGAGGGGATTACCATCTAAATGTCCATATTCACTCTTACGTCTGTTACGTAGGAGTAGATAGCAAATGCTTTTCTGTCGCTCAGTAGTTTCTTGAATATCCCATGAATGAATGGTCGTTGCGCCGTTACGCAAATCGTTGAATAGAAAGTAGTCGTTAAACCCTTGGTCGTTGCAAGACAGACTCCATCGGGTCTTATTCAAAAATTGTCGATGAGAAACTTCGTGAAGGGTTTCATCAAGTACATCACTGAGCTGAATGCTTCCGGGACATGGAGCTGGAAGAACTAACTTTTCAAGATACTGTTTTTCTTTAAAGCCAACAATATAGATACGCACTCTTGTCTGAGGAACTCCATAGTCGTATGCGTTCAACACGAATTTCTTTGCATGATAACCTGCTTCACTAATACGCTGCATAATATAGTCAAGCGCCTGTCTATTTCTTGGGTCGGATAGTCCCTTGACATTCTCAAAAATAAAGGCTTTGGGACGGACTTTGTTGAGAAGGAAAAGCGTGTCATTCCATAACTGTCCCCTGTCATCATCAAAGCCAAGATTCTTCCCTGCGATTGACCAACTTTGACAGGGCACTCCTGCGGTCATCAAGTCGTGTTTGGGTAGTCTGTCTAACTTTGTTATGTCTCCAAAATTGCAATAGGTTGGTTCGTGAAAATTATCACAATAAGTGCGGATGGCATCAGGAGCAATCTCACTGAACCCAATACAATGTCCACCGACACTTTCAAGAGCAAGTCGAAAACCACCAATGCCAGCAAACAAATCGATAAAAGTAAAATTAGCCATCACTTCAATAATTCTTTGTTAAATCCTTCGGGCGGTTCTATTCCAAGGTATTCGCGATAAATCCTTTCTTTGTATTCAACGCCTATCTTGTTCAACTCTTTGATGAACATTTGATAAGTGCCCTTGCCGCCAATCATGTCCCATAGTTCTTCACCAATCAATACGCAGGGGTCATGCCGCATATCAAACCACCGATTAGGGAACGACCATTCGTACCGTTCTCGCTTTCCGTATGGATTGTAAGGCAGAGCATAATAGGCTGCGCTAACAGGCTTTTCGCGCATGGCAAGCAACTTCAACATTTTTTCCTTGCTAACCTTGGTCTGGTCACTGTTGGGCAGAGGACCCTTCAACTCAAATGAGTATGACTGATTTGTTACTTTGCTATTTATTAAAATGTCACATACCACACTGATTGGTATAGGCTCTCCACCTCCAGTCATGATGTATTCTATCTCTGTTTTCCAATCGGGCTTGTATTTCTGCTCACCGCTTACACGATGCTCAAGACGGTTCAACACTTCTTGGATTCAGCGCAGACTCTCATCGCCTATCGTTCCCTCAATGGTTGCACCTTGAACACAATCTCCATGATATGCCTTGCCAACAGCTACTGCCAGTTTCTCCCAAGCATTACCAAATGGAGTGACGAATCGACGTTCGAAATGTGATCCTTTGAAAATTTCATCTGGCACAAGTGCAGCATAGAGCGGCTTTTCTGCATGATGCTTGTCTACGCAGAAAGGATCTGTTACCAACACCCGTTCCATCACCCTATCCATCAGATACGTGACTACACTTTTGATGCTTTCTATTACGTTATCGTTATTCATATCATCGTTCTTATTAGTTGCAACACAGTTTCTTTAACGTGATTATAAATGTTTTCGTCTGAAATGAAGCCAAGATTGTATTCTTTCATCTTTGAAAAATATTGATTATTTATTGACTACTATTTTTTTATTATTTTGATATTCAATTATTTATAAAACTATTCTTCCAATCTCTTTTGGGCTTCGGTCAATTCGGCTTAAAGTTCCTCCTCGGTGGGCAGAGCGAGTTTGTATTTATTGCTTCGTTCATATACCACATCCTTGCTGCTTGATTTTCAACACTTATCAGCCTAGGTAATGCGACCAACTCAATTCGGGACGCAGTGTGTCCCGAATCTCAAAGCAACGATAAAACTGGCACATTTTCCGAAGTTCGCGCTCGTCAAAACCTTTCCCGAATTCCTGTGTCAGGCGTTGTGAGAGGTTGCGCAAAACGGCCTTGCCGTAGTCGGCACGTTCCCAGTGAAGCTCGTCCTCAACGATGAGTTTCCCTATGTTCCAATAGGCCAACACCATCGTGAAATTCACTGCACGATAGGCTGTTTGCCGTGCCTCGCGGATGACTTGCGCCACTTGCGAAGCCAGCAAACTATTTTCGCCGTTGTATTTGTCAAGTTCAGACATGAACACTGTGTTAGGGCAATTCCGCCACGTTGTTTTGAACTTTGCAAAGGTACAAATTATTTCGAAATCCGACCTAATTATTTCTTCTGTTCAAACAGCCAATCCCTAACCGGTGCCAGTTTGTAGGCGTAATCGAACGAGGCCATGTGTTCCATGCCTTGGCCCGACTCGGGGAGGACGGTGCCTTTCTCCCAGACGATGAAGTTGATCTTGCCGCCTTCGTCGATGAGGGCTTGGGCCTTGGCGTCTTGCTCGGCTTGGGGCAGCTTGGCGCTCCAGGTGGCTTTGTGGATTGCAACGCCTTGCTTTTCGAGCACTTCGGTGAGGCCGTTCATACCAGCTGAGGCACGCTCGTCGCCAGCGGCTACGATGTAGAAAAATGTCTTTTGCCCGAAGTCGTGCATCAGGGTGGTGTCCCACTGGCAGCTGACGAACAGCGAGGCAGCAAAGAGGTTTGGGTGCTTGATGTTGAAGTGGAACGACATCATGCCGCCCATCGACTGGCCCGTGGTGTAAACGCGGCTGCGGTCCACGTTGTAACTTCCCATCACCGACTGCAACAGGCGGATGGTCATCTCCACCTCGTCGCTCTTGATCTCGCCTTCGCCGACGGTCCAAGTGGTGTATTGCGGAACGAGGACAAACGAAGGATGCTTCTGCTGGTCGCGGTCAGAGGCAAACTCGAGGGCGCCATAGCCTTGGGTGAGCGGCACGGTCACGTCTTTGTTGACGGTGCTGGCATCGGCCATGAAGAGCACCAAAGGATAGGCCTCGGTGCCATCGTAACCTTCGGGAACGAACAGGTTGTACTGCATCGTCTTGTCCGTCACGGTGTCGTTGAAAGTGAACTGCTTGAACTTCGCCAAGGTCTCGTTTTTCAAGGCCACGAAAGTGGAGTCGGCATCCTTGTTTTCCATCATCATGCCGCCGCCTCTGTGAGGACCGTTTTGTTGTTCTTTGGGTTTTTGCGCACTGGCGGCGAGGGTGAGCAAAACCGCTAATAATACGAATGTGTTTTTCATTTGTTGTTTGTTTTATGATTGATTTGCTTGTTCTTCAACTACTTGCTTCTTCCTTGTCAGGAATGCCTGAACCAGATACACGACCCCGATGATGGCACCTGCCTTGAACGATGCCAACAGGTCGGTTGGGCCGAAGCAAAGGTTGCCCAACGGCGTGACCAACAACGGCGACAGGAACTGCCCGAGGTACAGGGCGATGGAAAGCAAGGGCATCACGGTGGAGGCAGCTGTCTTTCCTGCCTTCATCGATGCGATGGTGTTGAGATAAGGCACACCGATACCGTTGGCGATGCCGATGAAGGCCGAACCGAGCAGCAACAGCGGCAGGCTGGAACCCAACGAAAGGAAGAGATAGCCTATGATGAAGCCGATGGGTGGAATGTATTTCATCCCATAACGGAAACTCCGCATCATGCGGCCAAACAATAGTCCGATGAGGAAGGCTACCAAGTCGAGACCAACCATGATAAGCGTGATGGCATTGTTGGAAAGGCTTGTTCCTGCATGAGCACTGATGGCGAAACGGGTAGGGTAGATGAAGAACAGAATCATCACCAGAAACATACCGACTACTGACGGATGGAACTGCTTCAACAGCTTCAACGAAGGCCTGTTGCCGCCTCCAAGTTGCTCGTTGGGCAGGTACATCACCACTAGCACCACGGCAATCAAGCCCAAGAGATACACCAAGAAGGCGTAGTTCCAACCGATGTTGGCGAGGAGTCCGGCCAGCAAGGTGGCCACCACGCCGCCCATCTGGTTCATGGCTGCCGATAGACCCATCAGCGAGGCTTGCTGCTCAGGCGGATAATAATAGGCGAGCAATCCCGTGGACAGCGGCATCATCACGCCAACGCTCACGCCGAGCAGGGCGCGAAGCACGAGCAGCAAGGTGAGGTTATCGACAAAGAAACATCCCGCACCGGCAACCACATACAACACGAGTCCCGACAAAGCCAATGTGCGGGTCTTAAACTTGGAACACAACCAAGGGAAAACCAGGTTGGTGACGATGATAAGCAATGCCGGCAGACTGATGATGAGCTGCAGCAGCATGTCGGGCATACCGGCAAAATGGTCGCGGATGATGCCCAAGGCTGGGGCGACGGCGGCACCTGCCATTACGGTGAGAAGTGAGATGGAAAGAATCGCTGAGGAGAGCTTTCCGTTTTGTGTGTTTTTTGACATAATTTTTACGGAGTACAAGCTCTACCAAGCATTCTAAAATCGGCTGCAAAAGTACGGATTTTTTGGCAAAAGTGTGTCCTGCAAGTCGAAAAAAGTAAATAGGATTGCGAACCCCTATCGTCTAAACACGCACCGATGCCCCATCGTCCTATAGCATCCGTTGCACGAAATGCATTTTGAAGGTGTCGTGTCGCCACCCCGCCAGCGGCTGATGAGGTTAGGCTCGCGGATGAACGGGCGCGAGAGGCTGACATACTGGATGGCCGTGTTGTTGAGAATTTCGTTGATTTTGGCCGCTTGCAAGATGATTTTGCAGTTGTGGCGATGGACGGCTTCCGTGAGGCGACGGTGGTTCTCGATGAACGAGTCGTCGTAAAACTTGGCACCTTCGCCCACCTCTTCGTCGTCTTTCACCACCGAGGTGATGCCCGTGATGATGGCAGCCTCACCGACCTAGGACGCACCCTCATCCCCATCATCGAGCAGCTGCGCGACTGGGGCGACGGCTTCCGCCCGAGGATGGAGGATGATATTGAAAGACAAGGGATGCGCGTGAAAAGGTGGACTAATACGTCGAAGCCCGTGACTCAGTGAACAGCCACTGTCCCTCGCGTTTGACGAGCTTGAAGCGCAGTTGCAGCCGCCATGTGCCTCGACCGCCGCCGAAGACCGCCGCCGTCACGCGGCTGCGACCCGTCAGGGTGGCTTGGTCGCCGTCGATTTGGATGTCCATCTGCTCGTGTTGGGCGGAATAGTAGTTCAACGTGCCGTCGGCGATGGCGTTGATATATTCCTGCTTCGACTGGTGCATCCCCGTCATGTGGACGAGCACGAAGTCGTCGGCATGGACGCGGTTGAGCGTGGCAGTGTCTTTGGCCACCATGGCCTGATACATCGTCTCGTAGAGATGGCGTATTTGTTGCTTTTCAGCGACTTGTGCATTCATTTGTGACGTAGCCATAATCAGTGCAAAAAACAATCCCATTGTTTGAAACGTAATGTTGGACATCACTCTACCATCTTGATGAACTTCGCCGGATTGCCGCCCACGATGGTGTCAGGTGCCACGTCCTTGGTAACGACAGCCCCAGCGGCCACCACTGCGTTTTCGCCCACGGTGACGCCTGGCAGGATGGTAGCACCGGCACCAATCCAAGCGTTCTTGCAGATACGTACTGGCTTGCATATCAGGATCTGGCGGTCGTGCAGGTCGTGGTTGTTGCTGATGAGTTGCACGTTGGCGGCTATCATCGCGCCATCCTCAATGGTGATGCCGCCTCGGGCCATCATCAGGCAGTCGGGCATGATCATCACATTTTTTCCGATATGCACGTTGTGGAAAGCCACGCCTTTCACTGGCGGCTGGATCCAAGCCCCCTCGCCAAGCCCCTCGCCGAACAGCTCTTTAGCGGCTGCGGCGGCCTCGGGAGAGTAGGGGATGCTGTTGTTGAAGCGGTGCTGAATGGTGGCCTGCTCCAAATAGACGGCACGCTCCTCGGGTGTGCTCAGTCTTGGGTCAAGTCTAAACTCTTCCATTGTGTTTTGGCAAAATCATAAAGCTGGTACGGTTGACCACTCAAAGTGTTGTTCGCGCTCGGCAATCCACCAGCGGCCGTCGATCTTCACGTACTTGTCGTAGTAGCGCACGGCATGCACGGTCAGCTTGTCCTTGCCGTCCTCTTCCGTGACGAGGGTGGCTAAAGCATAGCAGGTGCCAGTGGCATGGGTGTCGTCAACGAAATCCACGTTTTGCTGTCCGTTCATGTGGAAGGAGACCTTGGCGGCGCCGAAGGCCTTGTATTGACGAATCATGTCGTGTACCTCACGGGCCTGCATGCCCAACTTGTCGCCGAAATAAACGTCCAACTTGATGTCGGGGCGGAAAATCTCCACATAGCAGTCTTGGTTGTTCTTGTCACTCTCGGTTGCATAGTAGTCTACTAAAGCCTTCAACTCCATGCGGTCTTGCATTCTGAAATCCATGTTTTTGTTGTTTAACTGTTGATTGTTGAAATGTTGAATTGATTATCAATGTGTTGCTTTAAGGTATTGTAGGTCTCCGTACCAATAGGAGGCCGTGCAGCCGCCGTCGATGAGCAGGTCGGCACCGCTGATGAAACGGCCACGCGAGGACATCAGGAACTCGGCCAAGTCGCCCACTTCGTCGGGGGTGCCGGCGCGACGTGCGGGCATACCTTCAATCATCTTCAGATAGCCGTCCTTGCGCGGGCCGTGCAGCTCGTCGATGGCCAACGGTGTGATGATGATGCCGGGGCTGATGCTGTTGACGGTGGCCCCTCTCCTACCCCATCGTGTGGCTTCCATCATCACGCGGAGCACGTTGCAACGCTTCGAGTATTGGTAGGCCTTCAAGGTGTCGGTGATGGCTTTAAGGAAAGGCAAATCCAATAATTCCTCGCATGGTGTCATGGCCAAGGCATCGTTCTGTTCCTGCGGCAAGGCAGGCAGACGATGGCCGCTTTGCGAAGAAATAATCACTCCGCTTCCGCCTTCAGCGATGACCTTGCCGAACTCCTCCAACAGCACGCTGGTGCCATAGAGGTCGACTTGCAGGATACGCTCGACGGGCGCTTGCGAGGGTGACACGCCTGCCGCGTTGATGAGGTTATGCACTTCGCCCTTTGTTTGGGCATATTTCACGAGGTCGAGGATGGACTCACGGTCGCCTAAGTCGCATTGAATGGTGGAGCATTCGAAGCCCGCATTTTCCAAGGTCTGCGTTGCGGCTTCGGCATGGGCGAGGTTATAGTCGGCCAACACGATGTGCTTCTCCACGCCCACGCGCCTGACGATGGCCATCCCGATGCTTCCCGCCCCGATAAGGACTGCTACTTTCTTCATGGTTTTTCCCGATTTGAATTTGATGCAAAATAACGGCAAATCCGAAAAACGGGTGTTTCACTTTTTTCGGATTTGGTTTCATTTTTTGGATAGGGTCATCGGCATGGTGACTTTTTTTGTGTTTTATGGCAGCATAGTTACAAAGCACCTCCAAAACCACTATCTTTGCCCCATCAAATTCAATTAAATATACTATGACATTACAAGAAGCCATCAGCGCACGACACTCGGTGCGCCAGTATCTCGAAAAACCTATCGAAACCGAAAAGATCACGCAACTACAGGCCCTGATTGACGAGTGCAATCGCGAGGACGGGCTGCATCTCCAATTAGTTATCAGCGAGCCTAAAGCCTTTGCGGGCGGCATGGCGAAATACGGCAAGTTCTCGGGCGTGAGCAACTACATCGCCGTCATCGGACCCAAGGGCGAAGACGAAAAATTAGGCTACTACGGCGAAAAAGTGGTGCTGTTGGCACAAACACTCGGCCTCAACACCTGCTGGGTCGGACTGTCGTACAAGAAACAACCCGACCAATACCAAGTGCTTGAAGGCGAAACCCTTGTGGCCGTCATTTCATTAGGCTATGGCGCCAACCAAGGCACGCCGCATCCCCAAAAGAAAGGCATAGAGCATTTCTGCCATGTGGAAGGTGCAATGCCAGAATGGTTCCGCCAAGGCATGGAAGCAGCCTTGCTCGCGCCCACAGCCATCAACCAGCAACGGTTTGAGTTCGGCCTGACCAACGGCAACCAAGTGACCGCCAAGACTCGTTTTGCCCTTACGCCTTACGCCAAATTGGATCTCGGCATCGTCAAGTGCCACTTCGAGATTGGGGCTGGAAAGGAGAATTTCGTTTGGGCTTAATGACGTAAACCTCTGGTTATGATTGACGTAGCCGAATACATGAGCAACACCATCCGTAAGATGATGGCGCGAGCTTACAAGAATGTTTTGTCCAATCCGCGCGAGGCCGAGTTTGTGTTTCGGATGCAGAAGCAGTTCCGCAAGGCCGAACAACGCCGCAAGGAATTGAAGGAAACGGAAGGCCTCGACGTGCCTCCATTTCTCATCAGCAGCATCGCCACCACTTGCAACCTGCATTGCGCTGGCTGTTATGCCCGATCCAATGGCATCGCCAACGACAAGGAAGACCTTCGGAAGGCAACACTCACGCCACAACAATGGCACGACATCTTCACCGAAGCGGCTGAGTTAGGCATCAAGATGGGTTGCAAAATCGTGTTTTTGGTGGAATATGTACCCACCGAAAAAGGCACCGAGCACCTTGCCCTTACCGAAACTCACGTTAGCGAGATGGAGGCTTCGGTGGAAGAGCGTCGCACCGAGTTCGAGAACATGATTTTCTTCTCGTTCCCTGGCGACGAAAAGTACGTTGGCGGCTGTCTTGCTTCGGGTCGCGGGTTTTTCCACATCGGTCCCGACGGCAGTGCGGAGCCCTGCCCGTTTTCGCCCTTCAGCGACAGGAATGTGGCGGAAACAGGTCTTCGACAAGCCTTGCAATCGCCGCTGTTCCGGAAGATTCGCGATGCCAATGCGCTAAGCTGGCAACACACGGGCGGCTGTACGCTTTGGGAACACCGCGATGAAGTGGAGGCGTTTATCTCAGCACCTTCGTAATCTGTTTTCTCGTAGCCGTCCCATCGGTCAGCCTTGAGATGTGGTCGACGAGGAATTCCAACGACTCCTCGGGCGTGTGGTCGGTATGAAGGTCGATGATGCCGTCGAACAGCGTCTCGGGCTTGCAGAAATAGGAGACCTGCCAGCCGCTGTAGGTCTGCTCGGGGCCACGATACACCCGCTCGATGGCACCGGTCACCACACGGCACTGGTGCATCAGCTTCGACATGGCGGCATCGGCTTGGCCCTTCCTTACGTCCAAAAGTGCCCGCACTTCCTTGATGGTGATGCTGTCTTGCTTTTCGAGTTGCGCCATGATTTGCAGCCCGCTTTTGTCGGGTTCGGTGGTGGCGCGGCGCAGAATCATCAGCTCGCGGTAAAATGGGACGGTGGCGAAGGCGGCCTTGCCGCCATAGAGGAACTTTCCGTAGGCGATGTCGCCGCTCATGAGGCAGTCGATCTTCCAGTCCCAGGGGCCGAGGGTGTCCTCGCCGTCGTCGAACCAGTAGCCCGGCGCGGTGAGGTCGCGGATGGAATAGCCCGTGATGCCACTGTGGAAAAACGGGATGATGCCCGCCTCGCGGATGGCCTGTTCCATCGTTTCGGGGCTGGAGATTTCTTGTGTGAGCATAGTCGTTTGTTTTTTGACTGCAAAAATAGTTTTTTTTGCTCAAATCTTGTTCCCCAATACTCTCTCGTAAATCTCCTTGTCAATATCCTTGAACACGTTGAAAACGACAGTCATAACGCTGCAATTGGGGTGCAAGGTAAAATAATCCTTGACGGTTCGCACAGCAATTTCAGCGGCCAATTCATTCGGGAAGCGGAACTCGCCCGTGGAGATGCAGCAGAAGGCGACGCTTTCGAGGCCGTGTTCATCGGCGCAAGCCATGATGGAACGATAGCAGGAGGCCAACTGTTCCTTTTGGAATTCCGTCGGGATGCCGTTGGGGATGATAGGTCCCACCGTATGAATGACATACTTACACGGCAGATTATAGGCCCTCGTGATTTTGGCCTGCCCCGTCGGCTCTTCGTGACCTTGTTGGAGCATCAGTTGGTAACATTCTTCGCGTAACTGCACACCCGCTGCGGAATGAATCGCATTGTCGATGCACTTGTGCAAAGGATGGAAGCAGCCCAACATCTGGCTGTTGGCCGCATTGACGATGGCGTCTACCTTTAATCGGGTGATATCTCCCTGCCAAACCAACAATTGTTTGTTGGTAGAGACGGTGTGCACACCGTCTCTACAAGCCTTTAATTCCACCACACCTTTTTCTTGTAGTTGCGCCTGCAGTTCCTCATCCTGCAAACGCATAAATTCCTCACTGACGGGTTTCGGCCAACGCACATTGCAGAGCGCACGGAACAGGTTGCGTTTCCCTTGCAAATCCGATGGGACCTGCATTTCGGTGTATTGGGGGGCTTCGTCTAGAAGGTATTTGATCAAAAAGTCTAGGTTGTTCATTTTTTCCATTCTTGAATACTAAAAATCGTTTGTGGATGTTTTTGTCAATAAAAAGGAATTGTTATGAAGCAAAAAGAGAAGTTTTCCATTGCAAAACGTTTGCGTAGCTTCCGTTATGCGTTTGCAGGTTTGGGAGTATTGTTTCGTGAAGAGCATAATTCTTGGATACATTCCTTAGCGGCTATTCTGGCTGTTGTGGCTGGCTTTGTGTTTCGTATTCGTCCTTGGGAATGGGTCGCTATTGTCATAGTGATTGGAATGGTGTTTGCCGCCGAAATCATTAATTCTTCGTTGGAGCGGACTGCGGATTTTGTGAAAGCAGAACGTGATGACAGAAAGCGCGACATAAAAGACCTTGGAGCCGCAGCAGTCTTGGTATGTGCCATATCAGCGGCCATCGTTGGAATGATTGTCTTTTTGCCCAAAATCATAAACTTAGTTTTTGCTATTTAGCTGCATCAATGTTTCCAAAACCTCCCCAATATCCCCATCAATCACAATGGAACGGTCCTGAATTTGTTCCACGGTGAACGCCTCGCCGAGGTTGACGGTGGCGTAGATGGCCTCGGGGTTCTTGAGGGTCATCTGCATGAACGGCAGTTTGATGATGGTCGGGGTGTTGGCGCCGATGCCGAGGTCCCAATACAGCACCTTGCCGTGTTGGTGGCCGTTCACGTAATCGAGGTAGCGTTGCGCCGCCTTGTGCCAGCCTTCGTCCTCCACGAAGGTGTTGTCGGAACGCAGGTTGACCGACATTTTCCCGCCGCAGACGGGGCAACGAGGAATTAATTCGGACGGTATCTGTAGAGACGTTTCAGGAAACGTCTCTACACCCTGTGCCGCAATCATTTTCCTGATTGTTTCCTCGTTGTCGTAGGTCTTTTGGTGACAAGGTTTCGCACATTGGAACAGACCATAGTCGCCTTGGGTGTAGAACAGCCGTTGTTTGTCGAAGCCAGCCTTTTGAAATTGGTGATCAACATTGGTAGTGATGACGAAATAATCCTTGTCCTGCACAAGTTTCAAGAGGTTGTCGTAAACTGGTTTCGGGGCGGGTACAAAGCGGTTGTAGTAAATGTGTCGGCTCCAATAGGCCCAATGTTCTTCCTCTGTCGGGAACTGATGGAACCCCGCTGTGTACATATCGGTGAAGCCATATTTCTCGATAAAATCGGAAAAATACTTTTGGAAGCGTTCGCCATTATAGTTGAAGCCTGCCGAGGTGGAGAGGCCTGCGCCTGCACCGATGACGATGGCGTCGGCTTCGAGTAAGGCTTTATGTAGTTTTTCTGTTTCCATAAAACGAAAGCAAGTTGCTTTCACAAAACGCGGAAGCAACTTGTTTATTGTTGGTTAGTAAATTGATTTCCTTATTTGT
>JAFSJF010000093.1 GCA_017439405.1 Bacteroidales bacterium | reverse complement strand
GCAAAACGCCCGCATCGAAATCTATGACATCACGGGAAAACTGGTTTACAATCAAGAGATTACGGGAAACAACACGCGGATAAATGCCGAAGGGTGGCCTTCGGGGGCTTATGTTTGGAAGGTTTACACGGGCGTTTCGACGGGTTCAACGACCCTCGCGGAAACGGGGAAGTGGATTAAGGAATAAAGGATTGTTTTAGTTCATTCTTTTGACGAATTTTTGGCGCAATCTTGCGTTTTTGATGAGATTGCGCCAAAAATCTATATTGAATTTCTGGCGCAATCTGCCATTTTTTACGAGATTGCGCCGAAATTTATGGAAGATTTCTGGCGCAATCGATGTTTTTTTGTAACTTTGCGCCAAAATTCAGACAAAATGGAAACAGCCATCATCGGGCGTGAAGAGGAAAAACGCCAACTTAACAACTACATCGGCAGTCCAAGGTCGGAGTTCATCGCCATTTACGGTCGCCGCCGCATTGGGAAGACCTTCCTCGTCAAGGAAATGTTTGAAGGGCGCTTCACCTTCCGCATGACAGGCAAGGAAAAGGCCGACACCAAAGAGCAGCTCCAGAATTTCCATTATGCCCTCTCGGATTTCGGTGCCGATCCAGACCTGCCTTCCAATTGGTCCGAGGCTTTCAGAATGTTGGGCCAACACATCGAACGCCTCGACCCCGCCAAACCAAAAATCCTGTTTTTCGACGAACTGCCCTGGCTCGATTCTTACGGTTCGCATTTTGTGGATGCCTTGGAATACTTCTGGAACAGTTGGGCGTTTTACCGCAACGACATCAAGCTCATCGTGTGCGGGTCGGCCACCTCGTGGATGCTCAGCCACATCATCAATGCGCGTGGCGGGCTTCACAACCGCGTCACCCACCAAATCAACCTGATGCCTTTCACGCTTCGCGAGACGGAACTGTTCTTCCAGTCGCGCAACTTCCCTTACGAGCGACCCGAAATCATGGAGTGCTACATGGCCGTCGGGGGCGTGGCCTACTATCTCTCGCTGTTCGAAAACGGGAAAAGCGTCAGCCAGAATATCGAAACACTCTTTTTCCGCCGCAACGCCGAACTGAAAGGCGAGTTCGGGAAAATCTACAAATCCCTTTTCAAGCGCGCCGACCAACACATCGCCATCGTGACCGCCTTGGCCAAAAAAGGCTCCGGCATGACGCGCCTCGAAATCATGGAACAACTCCGCGCCACCAACAACGGCAACCTCAGCACACAACTCCGTGAGTTGGAGGAATGTGAGTTCGTCCGCAGCTTCGTACCCTTCGGAAAAACCAAGAAAAACACGATGTATCAATTGATTGACCCTTTCACGCTGTTTCATTTTAGGTTCCTTGACGGACAAACCTCCTTTTCTGCCGACTATTGGCCAAAACTTCAACTGACACCTACCTACGCCAATTGGTGCGGCTATGCCTTCGAGATACTTTGCCTGAACCATATCGAACAGATTGTGAAGACTTTGGGCATCGACGGGATGCTGAACACGCCGTGCTCATGGCGTTATCAACCCACACAAGCCATCCTTGCATCGGAAGAGGCGGACGACGACCTGAAACAGGGTGCCCAAATCGACTTGCTCATCGACCGCAGCGACAAGACCATCAGCCTTTGCGAAATGAAATACGCCCAAGGCGAATACGAAATCACGAAAAGCTACGATGCCTATGTGCAACAGCGTATGAACATTTTCCGAAAAGTGACCAAGACCAAGAAAACGCTTTCTGTTGCTTACATCACTCCATTCGGCCTGAAGGACAACATGTACAGCCGCCGTGTGCCGCGACAAGTGACAGGCGATGCTTTTTTTGGGTGACAGTGAATCGGTCTCTACATCGAAATCAACCGTTTCCAATCAAATTCGTCAAGTCAACAAATTCCTGCACCGACAGTTGCTCGGGCCGCTTGTTGAACACCTCGTTTTCGATGATTTCGGGGCGGAGCATCGGGCGCAGCGAGTTGCGCATGGTCTTGCGGCGCTGGTTGAAGGCCTGCTTGACGACGCTCACAAACAGCTTCTCGTCGCAGCCCAGGTCGGTCGTGGCGTTGCGCCGCATTTTGATGACCGCCGACTTCACCTTCGGCGGCGGGTTGAACACGTTTTCGTGTACGGTGAAGAGGTAGTCGATGTCGTACCAAGCCTGCATCAGCACGCTGAGGATGCCGTAGGTCTTGCTGCCTTCCTTGGCGGCCATGCGCTCGGCCATCTCCTTCTGCACCATGCCGACCACTTCAACGACTTTCTCCTTGTATTTCAGCACCTGGAAGAAAATCTGGCTGCTGATGTTGTAAGGGAAATTCCCGATGACGGCCAAGTTCTGTTGCCCGAACTGACTCAAATCCGTGCGAAGGAAGTCGCCCTCAATCAGCCGCTCGCCGAGCATGGGGAAATGCTTCTTCAAATACGCGATGGATTCCTTGTCGATTTCGATGACGTGGAACTTGTCCAGCACGTCTTGCACCAGATATTGGGTCAAGACACCCGTACCGGCGCCCACCTCGATGACGCTCTCCACGTCGGGCGACAGATGCTCCACAATGCGTTTCGCTATGCTTTGGTCGGTCAGGAAATGCTGGCCTAAACTCTTCTTGGGTCGTACTTCGAATGTCATTTAACTACGAATTATACGAATTACACAAATTCAGAATTAAGAATTTTTTGGGATGCAAGCATCCATTGATACGAATTTTGGCTTCGCCATTCGCTATAATTCGCGGCCTTGGCCGCAAAATTCCAAAATCAATTCGTTCCATTCGTGTAATTCGTAGTTTATAATTTCCTATAATTCTTCTTCGCTTGCGCGGTATAAATGCTCGTCGGGTAGTCGTCAATCAGCTTCTCGTAATGCTTTTTGGCCAATTCATTGTCTTTCAGTTTGTTCTGTTCAATCAAAGCGGCACGCATCAAGGCGGCGTCGGCCATGTAGCTGTCGGGGTATTGCTCCACGATTTGCAGATACAACTGCTCGACGGTTTCAAATTCCTTCCGTTTTTCGGCAATCTCGCTTTTCCTAAACATGGCGTGTGGCTTGCTCACTTCGTTTCCGTTGGCAATGATTTCGTCAAGCAGGGCGAGGGCTTCGTCGTCGCGCTGCTGGTAGATGCGATAGTCGGCACGAGCCAATTTGTTGAGTTCCACGCCTGTAGTGTCCACTTCAAGGTTGTCTTTGATGACCAACGAAAGCGTCATGGCGTCGTTGGCGATGAGCTTCGAGGTGGCGGCTTTCAGCACTTTCAGTTGGCTTTCGGCCCATTGGTATTCACCGATGAAATAGCGCAATTGTGCGTTTTTGAAGCGGGCTTCGTGGCCCAACGGCTCCTCCTTCATGCTCTTGTCGACCTGACTATATAACAAGGTGGCTTCCCAAACCTCGTCCTCACGCAGGTAGATGTCGGCAAGCTTCAGCTTAAGTGTGGCTTGGTCTTGTTTGCTGTTTACTTCATCGAGGGTTTTGGTCAACAGGTTGATGGCTTCGTCAGACTGGCCCAATTGGTAGGCCATGATGTCGGCTTGTGTCACAGTGAGTTTGGTCAAGTCGTTGGTGTTGATGTCGTTATACGATTCTTCAATTTGTTTCGACAGCCTTTCGTAAGCTTTGGTGTCGGTGCTGTTGGCGGCTTTCAATTGCTGGTATTTGGCGTTGATGCTTCCCGTGAGGGCTTGTCCGTAGTAGGGGTTGCTTTTCCCCTTGTTGAGTTCGTATTGATAGCCTTCCTTGGCAATGTCAAACTGCTTGTTGTTCAGGCAGATGCCAGACAAATTGATGATTTGTCCGCCTTGGTCGTGGGTCTTTCTGTCGATGCTTTGGCATTGCGCGAGGGCGATGTCGTAGTCTTCCTGCTGGGTGGCAAACCACACGAGCATTTGGGCCAGTTCGAGGTTGTCTGGTTTTTCTTGCGTGCGTTTCAGCAGGGCGATGCGCAATTCGTCGCTGATGCTGTTGTTCACGTCATAAAACAGCAAGGTTTGCAATCGATTCTTGATGGTGGTGTATTGCCCTGGATTCTTCTCCAATTCAAGGAAATAGTAACGGAACGCCTCTTGGTAGTTGGCCATGGAATGATAGATGTTGGCCTGTTCCATGTAGAAGGATTCCTTTCCGCCTAAAAGGGTGTTGCCTTTCTCCAAAACAGCCAAGGCCATATCGTATAACCCTCTGGACTGTAAATTGTTGCTGTAGTTTCGGATAAGTGGGGCGGCATCGGGAAGGGCTTTCAAGAGGTCTTTGAATTGTCTTTCGGCCTTGTCGGTTTTGCCGTCCAAGGTGTAAACATAGATGAGGTCAACTTGGCTCTTTTGGTAGGTTGGGTTGGCTTTTTGGAAGTTCTTCAGTTCCTTTTCGAGCTCGTTGTAATGCTTCAGGATGAGGGCGCAGTCCACATATTGCTGGAAGAGGTAGGTCTGTTTCGTCTTTTCGTAGAGTTGCTTGAAAAGGGTCTCGGCCTTGTCGTATTCTTGGTTTCTATAGTATTGGTTGGCAAGCTGCTCGTCAATGGCCCTTTGGTCGTTTTGTGGATTTTGCTTTTTGCGTTGTTCGTCAGAGACCCTGCCGATTTGCGCCTGTAGCGGAGCAGCAGTGGCAAGGAACAGAAGAAGCCATATTGCGGAACGGAGGTAGCTCATGGTCAATGGCGGGCTTTTTTGATGGTGTTCATTTCCTTCTGGCAACTGGCGAAGCGGTCTTGGAAGTAGAGCACGCGATGGTGGAGCGTGTCGGCCACCTTGGTTTCGGCTTCGAGGTAAATGGTGGCCAACGAGTCATTGATGTACTGGCTTTCAAGGTCGGCCTTTAGGTGGTCGAGCTGGAGGTTGGAGTATTCGGCTTTTTGTCGCATGTCGGCCTTCACGCCGTCGAATTGCTTCAGGTAGGCTTGGGTCAGGTTGAGTTTCTCGAAATAGCGGTTCACAAGGGTCGTGTCCATGTATTGCAGCAGGGAGTCGCAATAAAGGAAATCCCTGCTAAGGTTCGGATAGTCCTCGTTTTCAATTTGTTGCAAAGCCAATGCGTCGGCGTTCACCTGTTTTTGCAACTTCTCGATTCTTTCAACGGTGGAAGGTTGCTTGGGGTTGCAGGCTCCTAGAGCCAGTGCGATTAAGGCCGCGATTAGGCCGTTGTTTATGGTTTTCAGACGTGTTTTGCTCATACGTTGGTTTTGTTAGGGCTGCAAAGATACGCATTTTGCGGCAACGGCGACGTGTGCAAACTAAAAAACCCGACTGCCACGATTGGCGGTCGGGAACA
This sequence comes from Bacteroidales bacterium, assembly GCA_017439405.1. Classification (GTDB taxonomy): domain Bacteria; phylum Bacteroidota; class Bacteroidia; order Bacteroidales; family F082; genus Limimorpha. The sequence goes on along the minus strand of JAFSJF010000093.1, from coordinate 20,462 downwards.
ATATGCGTATGAAAAACTTTTACTCGGTGATTTCGGCTTCGACGGGAAGGATGTTGACAAAGGACTTGCCTTCGCTCTTCTTCTTGAACTCCACGATGCCGTCGCACTTTGCATACAGCGTGTGGTCCTTGCCCATGCCGACATTCTTGCCGGGATAGTGCTTGGTGCCGCGCTGGCGGACGATGATGTTGCCCGCAATGGCTGCCTGTCCACCAAAAAGTTTCACTCCGAGTCTTTTGCTTGCAGACTCACGACCGTTCTCGGAACTACCGACGCCTTTTTTGTGTGCCATATCTTTCTCTTTTTTTTTCGGGTTTTTACTCAGTGATGCTCTCAATCTTGATTTGGCTCAGATACTGACGGTGACCGTTCGACTTCTGATAGCCTTTTCTTCTCTTCTTCTTGAAAACGATGATCTTGTTGCCCTTGCAGTGTTGCAAGATGGTGGCTTCGACATTGGCGCCGGCTACCGTCGGGGCACCCACTTTCGTCGAACCTTCGTTGTCAATCAATAATACTTTGTCGAAAGAAACCTTGCTTCCTTCTTCTTCGTGCAGTCTGTTGACGAAAATCTGCTGTCCTTGCGTCACCTTGAACTGCTGTCCTGCGATTTCTACTATTGCGTACATTTCTCGATATCTTTAAGTTAGATACTGACTCTCTTTTTTTTCGGACTGCAAAAATACAACTTTTTTCAATCGGTCAAGATTTTCTTTTGCTTTTTCTCGATATTTTTCTTGCCTGTTTCATGGATTGCGTTTGTAACGAAAAGAAAACCAATAAAATGGGTGAAACACTGGCTAAGGTGGTAGTGGTTGGTGCTGATGGCTTGGAAGAGTTGTGAGAGGGAAAGGTCGTGCTGCAAGTATGAACGTTGGTTTGTGGTTTTGTGCCGTTTCAAAGGTGTAAAAACATAAAATCACCCAGAATCTGTCATTGTTTTTTCGGCAGGGATCCATTACATTCTACCCTCCCTCGCGTCTGAAAGACGCAACCTCCCGTAACCATAGGTCGCGACCTACGGGGATCAAAACTCCGAAGTGAAATGGAACGCAATGTCGGGATACTTCTCCATCGCCATCTGCAAGGCGTAGGGCGACTCGGCAAGGAATACGTCGCGACCTTCCTTATCCTCGGCGAGGTTCATTGACTTACGCATCTTGAAGTCAGCGAGCTGAGCTTCGTTGTCGCTGGTAATCCACGCGGTCTTGTAGAGCGAAATCGGTTGGTAGCGGCAGGATGCGTTGTACTCGTGCAGCAGACGGTATTGGATGACTTCAAACTGAAGTTCGCCCACCGTGCCGATGATTTTGCGGCCCGTCATCTTGCCCGTGAAGAGCTGGGCCACTCCCTCATCCGTGAGTTGTTCCAAGCCTTTGGCCAGTTGTTTGGACTTCATCGGGTCGGCGTTCTCCACATAGCGGAACTGCTCGGGCGAGAAACTTGGGATACCTTTATAATTAAGGATCTCTCCCTCGGTCAGCGTGTCGCCGATCTTGAAGTTGCCGGCATCGTAAAGGCCCACGATGTCGCCAGGATAGGCCTCGTCGAGTACGGACTTCTTCTGTGCCATGAAAGCCGTCGGGTTGGAGAATTTCAGCTCGCGGCGCTGGCGCACATGGAAATAGTTCTTGTTGCGCTCGAAACGACCCGACACCACACGCACAAAGGCGATGCGGTCGCGGTGGTTGGGGTCCATGTTGGCGTGAATCTTGAAAACAAAGCCCGTAAACTTCTCCTCTGTCGGCTCGATGCGGCGTTCCACCGTGTCACGGCCAATGGGTGTGGGCGCAATCTCGATGAAGCAGTCCAACAATTCCTTCACGCCGAAATTGTTCAAGGCCGAGCCGAAAAACACGGGGCAAACGTCGCCTTTCAGATAAGCCTCGCGGGAAAAAGTATCGTAAACGCCTTGCACCAGTTCCGTCTCGTTGCGCAGGGTTTCGGCATCCTCGCCAATCATTTTGTCCAAGTCAGGATTGTTGAGGTCGTCGAAGGCGATGCCTTCCGTAATATGCTGTTTGTCAGAATTGAAAAGGTAAAGGCTCTTGTCGTAGATACTGTAAACGCCCTTGAACTTCGGTCCGCTGTTGATAGGCCAACTCAGTGGCGTGAGACGAATGTTGAGTTTCTGTTCGATTTCGTCCAACAGCTCAAAGGGGTCCATGCCCGGGCGGTCCATCTTGTTGATAAACACGATGATGGGCGTGTTACGCATTCGACACACTTCGACCAGTTTCTCCGTCTGTGACTCGACACCCTTGGCAGCGTCGATGACTACGATGACGCTATCCACAGCAGTCAGAGTTCTGAAGGTGTCTTCGGCAAAATCCTTGTGGCCAGGCGTATCCAAAATGTTGATTTTGATGTTTTTGTAATCAAAACCCATCACGGAGGTGGCCACCGAGATGCCGCGCTGCCGCTCGATTTCCATCCAGTCGGAGGTGGCGGTCTTGCGGATTTTGTTCGACTTCACGGCACCAGCCACTTGGATGGCACCGCCGTAAAGCAGCAATTTCTCGGTCAAAGTGGTCTTACCCGCATCGGGGTGGCTGACGATGGCGAAAGTTCGCCGGCGTTTGATTTCCTCTAAAAAACCCATAGCTACATATTTGAAAAAGTCTGCAAAAATAGGAAATTTTCTTACTTTTGCCCCAAATTCTTGCATCGCGATGTTCAAGTCCGTCAAAAACAAGTTTTTCAGGAGTTTGCTGATTGTTTTGGTCGTCTTTTTCGGCCTGTGCCTTGGTTTTTTTCTCCTTGCCTATTTGTCCGTTCCCGCCTATAAGTTCAAGGACCCCAGGCCTTTCGGTGGCGATTATCTATACAATCCCTATCAGGACATGAACCCCGACCAATGGAAAAAATACCACTTCCATTGCCACTCGCGGAAGTATTTCGGCCTGACTAACGGACGACACAGTACCGAAACGGCTATCGACAGCCTGTACCAGACTTTGGGCTACGACCATTATGGCATTTCCGACTACATGAGTATCAATCCGCATGGTGTTGAAAGTGAAGGATATATACCCGCATACGAACATGGCTACGGCCTGCTCCGCAAGACGCACCAAATCTGCATCGGGGCTGAAAAAGTGTGGCGCATCGACTATCCCTTCATGCAAAACCTCAACATGAAGCAGCACGCAATCAATAAGTTAGGCGAGCGTTGCCGTTTTGTCATGCCTGCCCATGCCTCGTTTACGCAAGGCTACAAGGTGGGCGACATGAAATGGCTGAGCAACTACCGCCTCTTGGAAATCATGAATCCTTTCGGTAACGCGCTGGAACACTGGGATATGGCCCTTTCCAACGGGCATCGCGTCTATGGCCTTGGCGACGACGACACGCACAACATCCGCAACATCCGCGAGGTGGGTCGCAACCTGACCATGATTAATACGCCCGACCTTGATCCCGAAAACGTTTATGAGGCTCTGGAGAAAGGTAACAGCTACACTGTGGAGTTTGTCAGTTTCTTCTGCTTCCCAATGAGCCTTGAGGAGAAAATCCACGAAGTCGGCAACTTGGCTCATCTCACACGGGCGGAATTGGTTGGCGACACGCTGTTCATCGCCACCTCCGCCGAGCGGATGCACGAAGTCAGCTTCATCGGGCAGGGCGGCAAGGCGCTTAAGACGGTAGAGAATGTGCCGGAAGCCTTCTATGTCATTCATCCTGAGGACACTTACGTCCGCACACGCATCGACCTGAACGAACGCAACGTCCTTTATTTGAACCCTGTCACAAGGCATCCCACTCCCATTGTGGTGGATCGCCGCTTGGATGAAATCAACGAGGCGCAAACATGGCTTTATCGCTTAGTTTATGTGGTCGCATTCTTAGCGATGGTTTGGTATCTCTTCAAAAAGGCGAAAGAGAGAAAAGAGGCAAAACCATGACAATTAAAGAACAGAATATCAATAAGATAATAGTCTGGCTATTGGTGGTCAGCGCACTTGTTCGTGGCGTTTTGGCGGCGTGGATGGAGTTCGGCAACGACGAGGTTTATTACTGGACTTACGCCCTTTATCCCGATTGGAGTCACTTCGACCACCCGCCAATGGTGGGTTGGGTGATTCAGTTATTCAGCTTTAACTTGTTGTTTGACAGCGAGTTTTTCATCCGTTTGGCCTCGATTGTCTTCATGACCGCAGATACCTATATTATATACCGCATCGCGAAGGAGTTGAAAGGTGCGCAAGCGGGCTTGTATGCCGCGCTGCTTTACACCGCCTCGATTTACGCTTTCGTCATCACGGGCGTTTTCATCCTGCCCGACACGCCGTTGATGCTGTTTTGGCTTTTGGCATTTTGGATGGCGTTGAAGTCCGAAAAAAACCAAAACTTGCTTTTTTTCGGACTATTTGCCGGCTTGGCTATGCTTTCAAAATACTCAGGCGTTTTCCTTTGGCTTGGGATGGGGCTTTACATCTTGGTTTTCAACAGGAAACAGCTCAAAAACCCCTATCTGTACCTCGCTTTGCTGGTTTCGGCAATTTGTTGTATTCCAATTCTTTGCTGGAATATCAGTAACGATTTCGTCAGCTTCAGTTTCCATGGCGAAAGAATTGGAGGCAAAACACTTAATATCAGTACATTAGGAAGCGAATTGGCTGGCGAGTTCCTTTACAACAACCCAGTAAACTTTGTTTTGGCCGTCATCGCCGTGATTGCAGCCTTTAAAGGCAAAACCAGCATGGAAAAGCCTGCTTTGCGCCTTGTGCTTTGCGTCGCCCTGCCAATGATTGGGCTGTTTTGGTTTTTCTCCTTGACGAGAGCCACTCTGCCGCATTGGAACGCGCCAGCCTATTGTCTAATTATCTTATTGGTCGCGTGTTGGTTAGCTGATAGAAATCCTTCAGAAAGCAGTGCTTTTCGCTTGCCAAAAACCATCGTGGCCGCATTGGGCGTTTTGCTCTTAACCCTTGTTATCGGAACAGTTGAAATCAAGACAGGTTTCATCCCGTTAGACAAATACATTGAGCCGGAAATGATTGGTAGAGAAGATTTTACGCTCGACATGTACGGTTGGCGACAGCTGGAAGAAAGATTCGCGACCCTGCGCGAACAGAAAATCGCCGAAGGCGTGATGATAGCTGAAGACGGCATCGTGTGCGACCAATGGTTCCCCTTGGCCCATTTGGACTACTATGTGGCGCGTCCGTTAGGCTTAAGGGCGATGGGATTAGGTTGGCCGCAATTCCTACATAAATATTTATGGATCAACGAGGAACGCGGCGGATTTCATCTCGGCGAAAGCTATTGGTTTCTCACCGATAGCCGCTATTTGAAGGATCCGAAAGCCTTGTACCAATGGTATTTTTCGGGAATCGAGCTAATGGATACCATCCAAATCGAACGTTGCGGCAAACCCGCCAAAAACGTTTTTGTATATACCTGCAAAAACCTGACAGAACTCCCGCCTGATCTGAAGGACTTCAAGGCTCAATCCGCCGCAGGAGATAGATAGTGCCGTCTGTGGCAACCGTTTCATATTCAGCACGATTCTTGAGTACCAAGACACCTTTGCGCTCGTAGCCGAAATAGAAATCGGTGATGAGAACATAGTCGGTGTCGACCTCTCTCATGACAGAAAAATCCTTGATGGTTTCGCGCATGGCGAGATGTGGCACAAAGCGTGGCGCGGCGCACACCGAGGCCTCATCGGGAATCTTCCTGATAAGCTCGTAGGCATAGCGCACGTCGAAATCCTTCTGCCGGTAATGCCTCCCTTGATAGACACAAAGTTGGTCCACAAACACCTTCGATTTGGGTACACCAACGGTATAGAATGTTGTCAAAACAATGGAAATCAACAGGCTAACTGAGAGCATCATCCGCCAAAGCGGTTTTTTCAGCCTGATGATGACCAAGAATGACGCGACGACAAGCACGGGCATGAACTCAACGGAATACTGGAACGAAATGCCCCAAAAATTGGGTTGGCAAGCAATCATTTTTTGCCCAATGAGGGGCAGGAGCATGAACAGGTAATTGGGCTTCAAAATAGTGAAAATCAATCCCGTAGCCAAGGCACATTTATAAAACTCCTCCTTGATGCCTGCATAATCCGCATTGGCGAAGGTGGAGGAAACCATATCACCCATATATCCCTTGACACCCGCGAACTCTTCCATGCCTATTGTGCTGGTAAACAACAGCTTAAATGTTAATTTGGGATGGGTGACCAAGGTTTTTGCAATCTGGATGTAGCTGTCGCCAAGATAACTGTATCGGGCAAAACCTCCACCTGAACCTCCTAACTTGGGCATCACTATCACATTGACAATGAAGAAATAAGCCATTGAAAAAACCGCATAGCCCACCAAGTGCCAAAGGGCTCTTTTGTCCTTGCGATAGTCCCACATCAAGCCGATGGCAACGAAAAACAGCCAAAGCGACATGTTCTCTTTCCCAATGACAAAAAGCACTACGAACAAGGTGCTCAGCCCAAACTTCCCTTTCTTCAAGAAATACATCAGCCAAGGCAACATCATGGCTGTCAGAACGTTGGAATGATAGTCGAAGGCTATTGCGTGGATGATGCCAAACGAAAGGAAGAAAACTCCGGAAGCCATTACCGGAAGCCTGTCGTCATCGCTGTATAGTCCTATGAGCTTATATACGCCCCAACCTCCGAGGAGCACCGCAACGATTTGCACGACGAGCAAGGTGTAGCTGCCGAAGACATAGACCAAAGGCGACAAAATGATGAGATACAGGTCGAAATGGTCGCTGAGGATGCTCTGCGGGACAGCCTTGAACATGCTGCAGTCATCGACGCGGAAATGGGTGTAGTCGTACATTGCGTGGGTGTAGAGTCCCAAGTCGAGCGCGTAGGTCTTGAAAAGATAGTGGTTGACCAACGAGATGAGGGCATACAGCATGCCAGCAACGGTGAGGACCACCGCAAAAGCCTTCTTGTTTCTGCTATTCGACCGCCATTTGTAACTCATTTCAAGCGGCAAATCTACGAAAAAGATTTCTTTTGTGTGAGTTGAAGAACGCGATTTCTTTGGCTGGGACGGTTTTCACGCCTTGGCGGGGAGCAATGATAAAAAGAAGGTGGTTTGGGCAAGGGAAAAGAGGGGAAAACCTTTTTTCAAATACCCATCACGGCCAATAGCCCATATCCTACCACCACCCAAAACGTGTGTCTCACCTGTCGCCCCAAAAACGGGTCAAGTAGCTCGGGCCGAGTGGCTTTTATACTTTTCAAGTCGTTGAAAAACAAAGGGAAAAGCAGCCAAAAGGCGTAAGAGTAATAAGACGCTTTTTTCAGGACGAGGAACATTGTCAGGCAGAGAAATGCCCCAACAATGAGTGCGCAATGGTAAACGAAGGCGCGTTTCAAGCCCAACTTTACCACGAGGCTATTCTTGCCCGAGGCGCGGTCGTTCTCGTAGTCGCGCATGTTGTTGATGTTCAATACGGCATTGGAGAGGAAACCCATCGCCGAAGCGGGCAGCAAGACGCTGGAATCGAGGGTTTTTGTGGCCAAATAAAACGTCCCTGCCACGGCTGTCCAGCCGAAGAAGAGGAAGCAGAACAGGTCGCTGAGGCCTTGGTAGCCGTAAGGCCGCTTGCCCAAGGTGTAGAGCAAGGCCGCCAGCACAGCGCCCAAGCCCAATGCCGCGAAAACGGCTAATTCTTGCCACGTCAATCGGGCGAAAACAAAAATCAGCAGGGCACCTGAAACCAAGCACAACGCGGCAGTGAGCGCCAAGCCTCGCTTCATTTCGCTTTCGGTAATGCTGCCGCTTTGCATCTCGCGCTGTGGCCCGATACGCTTGGCGCCGTCGGTGCCTTTCTTGAAGTCGCCGTAGTCGTTGGCGAGGTTGGAGAGGACTTGGAGGAGCAGGGCGGTGAGGGCGGCGAAGAGCACGACGAGGCCGGAGCGGCCCTTAGGCAGGCTCAGGGACCTCAACCGGGCAAAGGCTAGGAACGCACCCAACAGCACGCCCGAAAAAGAGAGCAGCACCGTCCTCGGACGAGCTGCTCTTAACCATGTTCTCATCTTTGCCATTGGCTATGTTTTTGGTTCGCTTTGCGGGAGATTATTCAAAATTATTTATAAAATCATTCAAAATCAATAATTTGTAAGATTTTATTCTTAGATTTTGCAAGATTTCTTGCCGCAGGCAATCCCATTTTATCTCCGACGGCCACCACCACGGCGGCGCGGTGCGTAATAGTCGTCGTCATAACGGCTGGCACCACGGCGGCCACGGCCTGAGTCGCGCGAGGAGGAGCCTCTCGACGAACCGCCTCTTGAACTGCCGCCACGCGATGACGAGCCGCCCCTCGACGAGCTGCCACGGCTGCTGCCGAAGCCACGCTCGGCGTTGCGCTCGCGGCGGCTCGGACGGTCGTCATCGTCAAAGAAGACGTCGATGTCGTCCATGTGCTCTTTCCAGTCGGGGTCGAGCCATTCGCGCCCGTCGCGCGAGCGTTCCGACTTGTAGAACGGCTTCTCGTCGTCGAAGTCTTTCTTTTTCTTCCTCGATTTCTTCTCGAAGAAGTCGTCGTCGCGGCGGCTGTCGCGTTCCCTGCGGCTCTCGCGGAAGCTGTCGTGTTCCTTCCGTCCGCCGAAGTCTTTCTTCTCGCCTTTCTTGCGGTCGGGCTGGTCTTTGGCCACCTCCACCACGATGCCGCGCGGGTTGTTGTGCGGGTCGGCGAAGCTCTCCAGAATCAGGTCCACAAAGCTCTCTTCCACGTCCACGTAGCTGTAGTCGCCGAAGAGGTCGATGCGGCCTATCGGGATGTTCTTGGTGCGGGTCACGTCGTTGATCTTGCCGATGATCTTTTGCGGCAGGATGTGGTCGTTCTTGCCCATGCCGAAGTAGAGGCGCTTCATGGTCTCGTCCTGATGGTCCCGTTCCTTCTTGCGTTCCTTCTTGTCTTTCTTTTCGTCGCGCTCGTTCACGTTGAGGTCGATGGCGTCTTTGTAGTAATCAAGGAAGCGGTTGAAGTTGAGGGCCACCATGCGGGTGATGAGTTCCTCGCGGCTCATCCATTCGAGCTTGCGGAGGATGACGGGCAGGTAGTCGTCGATGTCCTCGCGGTTGATGTCGACGTGCTCGATGCGGTCGATGTGGTTGAAGAGTTGCTTCTCGCACACTTCCTTGCCTGTGGGAATCATGGCCTTCTCAAACGGACGACCCACGATTTTCTCAATCCTCTTGATCTTGCTCTTTTCACGCAAGTTAATGAGACTGAGGCAGATGCCACGCTTGTCGGCACGACCTGTACGACCGCTGCGGTGTACGTAGGTCTCGATGTCGTCGGGCAGGTTGTAATTTATGATGTGTGTCAGTTCCTTCACGTCGATGCCACGGGCGGCCACGTCGGTGGCCACCAAGAGTTGCAGGCTGCGCTTGCGAAAGTGGTCCATGACGTTGTCGCGCATGCCCTGCGAGAGGTCGCCATGCAAGGCGGCGGCGTTGTAGCCGTCTTGGATGAGGTTGTCGGCAATCTCCTGCGTCTCGAGCTTGGTGCGGCAGAAGATGATGCCGTAGATGGCGGGCGTGTAGTCGATGATGCGCTTCAGCACCGAGTAGCGGTCTTTGGCGGCCATCATGTAGTAGATGTGGTCGACGTTGGCGGTGCCGGAGTTGCGCTCGCCGACGGCCACTTTCACGGGGTCGTTCATGTAGTTCTTCAGGATGGCCTCAACCTCCTTCGGCATGGTGGCCGAGAAGAGCATGGTGTGGCGGCCTTCCTTGGGCATGTATTCGAGGATGTCGTCGACTTCCTCTTGGAAGCCCATGTTGAGCATTTCGTCGGCTTCGTCAAGGATCATGGTCTTCACGTTGGTGAAGTCGACTCGGTTGCGGCGAATCATGTCGCGAAGGCGGCCAGGCGTGGCCACGATGATCTGTGGCTTTTTAGCTAAGTCCTTGAATTGGAGTTCGATGCTGGCGCCGCCATAGACGGGCACAATCAGGATTTCGGGAATGTACTTGGCATAGCTGCGCAAGTCGCGGGTAATCTGCATGCAAAGCTCGCGTGTTGGACAAAGGATGAGTGCCTGGACGCATCGCTGCGTGGCGTCGATCTTGTTCAGCAGCGGCAAGCCAAAAGCGGCAGTCTTGCCCGTGCCCGTCTGTGCAAGGCCCACAAAGTCAACATCTTGCTCAAGGAGTACAGGGATGGTCTTCTCCTGTATTGGCATAGGATTCTCAAATCCCAGCTCCTTTATAGCCTTCAACAGAGCGGGATTCAATCCAAAATCGGTAAATTGTGACATGAAAATTGTTGTTAGGTTGTAAATTGAGGGTGCAAAAGTAGTAATTATTAGCGAATTAAAGGGAATTAATCTTCATTTTGCCTTAAAAAAGCGCGATATAAGGCCTTTTTCCGTACATTTGCCCTCCGAAATGAGACGGAGATTTGCTTTCATACTCGCATTGGTGCTGCTTGTGTCGCTCACGGTTTTTTTCTGCGGAAGGCGGCATGGGCATGACGGTGTCGTGGTCGATACCGACAGCGTTTTCCTCGACTTGAACAAGGAAATCGTGGCCAAGAGCGCCCAACGAGCCGACAAGGTGTTCAGCGGTTTTGCACGCAACGGTTTGAACGGTACGGTGCTCTATGCCGAGCAAGGTCGGGTCATCTACGAGAAGGCTTTCGGCTGGCGCGACCTGACGGTACGCCAAAAAGACTCCATCCGCCTCGACGACGCCTTCCAGCTCTCGTCGGACTCGAAGATGTTCACTGCCGAGGCCGTCATGCTTCTCAAAGCTGAGGGCAGGCTCGACTATGACGACGACATCAGGAAATACATCCCAGAATTGCCCTACGAGGGCATCACTATCAGGATGCTTCTCAACCACCGCTCGGGCCTGCCGCGCTACGATGCCTTGGCCGACAAGTTCTGGCCCGACCGCCGCAAGCCCTTCTCTAACGAGGCGATGATCAGGATGCTGGCGGACAAGGCCCCCGACCCTTATGGCACGCCAGGCGGAAGCTTTTTCTACAACAACATCAACTATGCGCTATTAGCCACGGTGGTGGAACGCGCCACCAAGCAGCATTTCGAGGACTTCATGCGTGAGCGTATCTTCGATCCACTCGGTATGAGCCAGTCTTATATTTATTCCATGCGCGACGATACGCAGGTATCGCAATACATGCCGACGGCGGTTCAAGGTCACGAGATGTACAAGAAAGGCCCTGTGAAGTCGCAGAACGACTACCTCAACGGCGTGATGGGCGACAAGATCATGTTCTCGACGGTGGAAGACCTCTGGAAGTTCAACCAAGCCTTGGATGCCAACGCTCTTTTGCCCGACAGCCTCCAGGCCGAGGCTTTCAAGCCTGGCTCGGAACAATGGAAAAACAACGAAAACTACGGTTTCGGATGGCGCATGAGCACAGAGCACCCTAATACTTTTTTTCACTACGGCTGGTGGAAAGGCTACCGCAGCCTGGTCATCCGCGACATGGCGCACCGCCGTTTCCTCGCCGTGCTGACCAACACCACGCAATTGATTCCCGACGCGGTTTGGGACTTCGTCAGCGACACGAGCCTGGTACTGCCCGAAGCGGAACCTTGGGAACCGCGAGAATAGAATACATAAAAAAGAAGCCAATCAAATCAAATCGAAAGCAAAACCGACTTTGCCCGTCCTTCGCTTTTCGCGATTGCGAGCGCAAGCGAGCAATCACCATTTGCTTCAGATTTGCTTTCCTTCAATGTCCGATTCCGATACATCACTCCTTGAAATTCTTGTCGAGGAAGTCTTGCGCTTCCCTCATGCCGCCGTCGCGTGCCTTGGTCAGCAGCAGCTTGCTGTAGGCACGGTCTTGCTTAACGCCTTGTCCTGAGTAATACAGGATGCCGAGTCGGTATTGCGCTCCGGCGACGTTCTTGTCGGCCGCTTGGGTGTAATAGTCGATGGCCGTCTCCAAGTCTTTTTCCGCCCCCATGCCGTAATAGTAACAATCGCCCATCTGGGCCTTGGCGTAGGCGTTGCCGCCATCGGCCGATTGTCGCCACCATCGCACCGCTTCTTCGATGCTTTTCCCCGTGCCCATGCCGAAATAGTGGCAGTTGCCGAGGTTGAGCATGGCTTGGGCATCTTCGGCCTCGGCGCCTAGCTTGAACCACTTGAAGGCCTCACTGGCATCGGCTTTCACGCCCTTGCCCATTCGATAGAGGTTGCCTATGGCATTGTAGGAATCCTTCTGTTTTTGGTCGGCGGCTTTTTTGTACCAAGCAAGAGCTTGCGCATAGTTCTCATCAACGCCCCATCCGTTCTCGAGGCAGGCGGCGTAAAGGAATTGGAAGTTGGCCTTGCCTTGCTCGGCATAAAAGCGGATGGAGTCGATGCGTTCGGCGGCTTGGTCGCCCAACGACTTTCGTCCGCCTGTCAGTTGGCTGAGGTCCAACGGCTTGCCTTCTTCGATTTTCAGCACGGGGGCGTTGGGGTCGCGGCTGCCCCCATTGGGATTCAATGTGATTTCGCCAGTCGGCGGTATCTGGGGCGTTGGCGCGACGGGCATCCCCTGGGGGAAGACGACCTTCTTTGTTTCGGTTTGTTCTTGCTTAGTGTTGTCTTGCTGGCCGCAGGCAACCATCATCAGCGCTATGGCACACAGGAAAAAGCTTTTCTTCATCTTGGCATGGTTTTGAACTGCAAAAATACATTTTTTCTCATTTGATCTGGAACCTCACGCCCAAATAGGCCCGAATCCCGCTCAACGGCCCCCAAACCATCGAGGCATCGAAATCCTCACTCATGGGGTTGCTGGCCGAGATGATGGGATGCGTTTGCTTGTAGTTGGTCAGGTTTTCGCCGCCGATGTAGATTTCCCAGCATTTTCCTAAGCTCTTCGTAATCTGTGCGTTCATGATGACATAGAACGGCGAGCGCTCGATGTTTTGGCCGTTGGCCACGGCGGTGGCGTTGCCGTTGAGGTTGGGCACGCGGCTGTCGCCGTTGAACTGCGTGGTGAAGTCGAACTGCCAAGTGCCGGGGGCGTACGACATCGTCACTAAGCCCTTGTAGCGGTTGACGAAAGGCTTCTCGCGCAGCGTGTCGTTGATGGTCATTTTCACGTCGTTGTAGCGGAAGGCCAAGGTAAGGTCGAAGTCCTTGAAAACCTCGCAGTTGGCCTCGATTTGGGCACTATTGGAATAGGATTTTCCGTCGAGGTTGTAGATGCGGATTTGGTGCGCATCGGCATCGCGGTCGAGGACGATTTGGTTGACGAAGTCGGTGCGGTAGAAGTCGGCGGCCAAGGTGAGTTCACGCCAGCCGAGGCTGAAGGTCTTGGTCAGATTAATGCCGTAGTTCCAAGCCTCTTCCATCTTGGGCGTTTCCACAAAGACCAATTCGCGTGCCGAGGCCAACATGGTCGAGTTTTCGGCCAACACGTTGGGCGAGCGGTAGCCCCTGCCCGCCGAGGCGCGAAGGGTGAGGTCGTCGTGCGTGTTGAAACGCACATGGAGACGAGGCGTGTAGAGCAACTTTTGGTAGTAAGTGTTGTAGTCGGCACGCATCCCGACGATGAAGCTCCAATGGTGGTCGTCGTCGAAAGTGTATTCTCCAAAAATGCCCGGAACATGCTCAACGCGACCATAAAGGCTATCGGCCAAAATCTGGTCAGAATGCCCGCGCTCGGTGCGACGCAGGTGTTCCTTGTACTTGTCGTAGGAATAGCTGGCGCCCACCGAATACTTGTGCATCTCGTTGACAATGTATGAGTTAAATAATAGATTTGCGTAATAGGAATACTGCTCGGCATGATAGAGGTTGGTGTTGAAATAGGCCGAGTGCATCTTGTGATAGGTGAACTGCTGCTGGATGCCGAGGCTGGTGTCGTCGCGGTCGAAGAGGAAACCAGTCTTCGAGAAAGCCTCATAGCGTTGCGTGTTGATGACAAAGCCCAAACTGTCGCCAGCCGAACCTTCGTGCAAATGCGCACCTGGAACGAAACCGATTTGACCGCCATAGCGGTCCTCTTTCAAGGCTTTCACGCCCCACATGCCTTCAAACCAGTCGTTGGCGTAGTTGTAGCGGAAGAAGGCGTTGCATTGCGTCACCATCGGGTCGTCGACGAAATGGTCGCCGTTGTCGTCCATCGTCATGAAGTTGTGGTTGACGTGGCCCATCACCATCATGCTGCCGCGTTGGCCCACGTTCCAGCGAGTGTTGAAGTTGAGTTCGGCCATGCCCATCGTGTTGCCAAAGAGGTTGAGGAACAGTTTCTCGCTCTCGCCCACCTCGGGTTTCTTGTAATCGACGTTAATCTGTCCGCTGATGCTTTCGTAACCGTTTCTGACTGAGGACGTTCCCTTCGACACTTGGATGGCATTCATCCAGTTGCCAGGCACATAGTTGAGGCCGAAAGCCGAGGCCAGACCTCGGAAATTAGGCATGTTTTCGGCCAACATTTGGGTATAAAGGCCGCTTAGGCCCAACAATTCAATTTGTTTCGCGCCCGTGACGGCATCGCTATAGCTGACGTCGACCGAAGCGCTGTTCTCGAAGCTCTCGGCGAGGCTGCAACAAGCTGCGCGACGCAAGCCCTCGGAGGTGATGGTCTGCACCGAAACGGGGTTCAAGGCCGAAATGAAAGTGCCCTTTTGTCGCGCCTCAATTTGCACTTCGTTGAGCATATTGGCGGACTGGAAAACGTGGTCGTAGTGCATCGGCTCAAACATGTGGTGGATGGTGTCGTTCTCGTAGCTGATGCAGCTGAACACGAGGCAGCCGATTTGTCCGTGGACGGGGATTTTGTAATGCCCGTCGGCATCGGTCACAACGCCCTCGTTGACGATTTTCCAATAAACGTTGACGCCCGGCAGCGGGGTTTTCTCGCCGCGTTCGTTCTCTTCGTAGACGTGGCCTTCGATGAATCCTTGCGCGAAAGCGGTGGAGGCGAAGGCCGTAAATAATAGTGCTATTAGTGTTATTTTGTTGGTTTTCATTGTGTTATTTCTTGCGTTTCCAAGTTTGCGAGCGGCCTAACAGTCCTGCCTTATCCAACGAACCACGCAGGACGAGTTCGTCGGTCTTGGCTTTGTAGGTCACTTTGCCGTGGTAGGTCTTTTGGCTTTCAGGGTCGTAGACCTTGCCCTTCAGGTGGTCGCTGCCGGCTTTCATGTCGACGAAAAGCTGTGTGCCGACCACATGCTCCCATTCTTTCGGATAGGGCGACTTCATCTCGCGGTAGTTGCCGTTGGCGTCTTTGTCGTAGATGGCGATGACCTCACCATAATACACGCCGTTTTTCTCAGTGATGTTGACGCACGAGCGTTGTTCGCCCGTCTTGTCGTCGATGGTGTACCATTGTCCGAGCATTTTGTTCACTTGGGCTTGGCTGAGCGTCGCCGTGGCAACGAAAAGGAGCAGAAAGAGCAGTTTTTTCATTGTATTTCTGTTTTGTTAGCGGCGACAAAAATACAAAAATCGTGCAAAAAGAATCAGTTTTTGGTTAGCTGTCTATAACTCACCAAATTTATCCGATACTCCACACGGCTGTCGGTGAGTTCGTCGCGGCTTTGTTTGAGCATGGTCTGGGCTTCGAGGACGTCCGAAAGGGCCACCAAACCAGCCTCGTAATAGTCCTCCGTGATTTTCAAGTTGGCTTCGGTGTCGCTCAATGCGGTTTGGGCCATGGTGATGCGCAGCCAGCTTTGTTCGAGGTTGAACCAGGCTTGGTTGGTTTGCATTTCCATCTTCTCGGTGAGGTCGCGGCGGGTGTTTCCTGCCATCTCGGCATCAAGGTCGTGTTTCTTCAGTTTGTAGGTGGTCTTGTGCCAGTCGGTGATGGGTATTTGCAGCACGGCGAAGACCATCGCGTTGGGTTTCGAGTTCTCCAGAATGGTGTGATAGCTTGCGCTGCCGCCCACCATCAGCGCGGGCAAGGCTTCGCCGAGGGTCATCTTCTTCTTCAGGTCTTCGGCTTTCAACGAGAGGTCGAGGAGGTGGCTTTCGTTGCGCAAGGCCACGGCTTCGGAAGCGTCCCTGAACAATGTCGTGGGGTTGGTCTCCAACCCCAAAGTATCCACGAGTTCCATCGTTTGCCAGTCGGCACCGATGGTTTGGGCCAAAGCCATCTTGAGCAAGGTGATGCCGTCGTCCACCTTCTTGCGGTTGAGTTGGCTCTCGTTTTGCTTCACCTTCAGCTTGTATCGGTCGGTGGGCATGGCCAAGCCCGCTTCGATGGCGCCGCTGAGGTCTTTGTCCAAGGTGTCCAAGAGGCGGTCGAGTTGGTCCAAAGTGGTCCTTTTTTCTTGCAGGGCCACGATTTGCCAATAGAGCGTTTCTGTTTGCAGACGCACCTCGTCTTCCTTCACTTTCGACTGAAGCTCGGCGGCCTCGATGCCTAACTTGGCGAGTTTGTTGCCGTTGCGGATGCGACCGCCGGCATAAATCGGCTCGGTCGCCATCGCGTTGAGTGCCACGCCCTTTTGGATGTAGGAATACTCCTTTTGGAGGCCGAAATTGGCGCCGTATTCGGCATAAAGGTTATACAGGAGTTGTCGCAGTTGCGCATTGTCGATGTCCTCAATGCCGAAGGACAGCATCGGGTTGAGCGCATCGAAGGCCAAGGCTTGTGCCGTGACGGTAGGGAAATATTCGGCTCGGGCTTCGTTTTTTGTGGCTCTCGCCTTGTTGATTTCCAACTGGCTGTTTTTCAGCTCAATGTTGTTCTCCAAAGCCATTTCGATGCAGTCCTGGATCGACAGCCGTTGCTGAGCAAAAGCGCTAACAGAAAGCAATAAACATACTATGACGATTAACTTTTTCATGCTTTGTTCTTTCTAAAGATTTGCCAATACATCACCGGCATTACGGCTAAAATAATCACCATCGAAAGCACCACACCGAAACAGATGACCACACCCATGGGCATCCAAAGCGGATTTCTCGTAATGATCATCGGAAGCACACCGAGGGCTGTGGTGGCGGAGGTGAGGAAAATGGGCCTCATGCGGCGACTACCGGCCTTCATGGCAGCTTCCTTGACAGGCAGGCCTTGGTCGAAACGAAGGGTTTCGGCGTATTCGTACATGACGATGCCGTTGCGCATCACGATACCGATGAGGCTGACCACGCCCAAAAGCGAGGTCATGCCGAAGTCGAGGCCGAAGATCCACTCGCCGAAGAAGGCGCCAAACATGCACAAGGTGCTGGAACCCAAAGTAAGTACGGCTAAGTTGACTTTCTTGAAATAGGCCACGAGGAAAACCAACAGCACGGCGATGGCGGCAATCAGGCTCCAAAGCAGCTGAGGGATGACGGCTGTGTTGAGCGACGACAGGCCGCCGTATTCTATGCTCACGCCTTCGGGCAGGTTGGGACGGATTTCCGTGTCGATGTAGTTCTGTATCTTTTTCATGCTCACCGTTTGTGGCTTCCAGAATTTCATGTCGGCGGCCACGGTGACGACGTCTTTCCCGTTGCGGCGCACCAACTTGGCAGGATGCCATTCAGGACTGATGTCGGCCACCTGACGCAACGGCACGTTAGTGCCAGGCACCATGGTCGGAATCAGTTGGTTCTGAACCGATTCGTAATCGTTGGGGTCGTAGTTTTGTTCGGAATAGAGCTTCACAGGGATGCCTCGGTCGCCTTCCCAAACGGTGGTCAGGGGCTGACCGTTGAGGCTGCTGGCCAAGTCAAGCGACAGCACGCCTTTGGTGAGGCCGAGACGGGCACATTCTTCGGGCTTCATGGTCACCTTCACGGAGGGCAGGAATTCGTCGTAGTCGGTGTGCACCCAGCGGAGTTCCTTATCCAAGGTAAGCATGTAATCCTTGATTTGCTGCGCGATAGGGGCGGTTTTCGTGTAGTCGTCGCCATAAACGTAAACCTCCACAGGCGTCGAAACGGCCTGATAGTCCATCTGGCGGAAGCGCACGTGGGCCTCCTTGAAGTAATAGGAATATTTGTCGTCCCATTCCTTCAGCAGGGCTTCGGTGGTCTGCTTCGAGGTGGTGTTGACAATGAGTTGCGAAAGGTTTTTGGCAGGAATGCTCGGCGAATAGGTGGTATGGAATCGGGGTGCGGTCTCGCCGATGAAAGCGGTGACGGAAGTGACCCTTTTGTCGGCCAGCATCATCCGTTGCAGCGAATCGCTGACGCGCGTGGTGGCTTCGAGGCTGCTGCCTTCGGGCAGACGGATTTCCACTGCAAAGCAGTCGCGCTCGGCATTGGGCATCATCTGCACGTTGAGGGCCAAAAACATCAGCACGCCGAGGACGATGGAGCCGAGGCCCAAGCCGATGGTGAAGTGCGGGTGCTTGAAGCAATGGCTCTGCATCTTGTCGTAGAGGCCTTGCAGGAAGCTGAAAAACCGCATCTGGGCTTTCAAGAAAGCGTTGCGCTTGGGTTTATCGGTCTCGGGCTTGATGAACATGATTTCCAGCGACGGGATGACGAGCATGGCGTAGGCCAACGACGACATCAGCGAGAAGGCGACGGTCCAAGGGAAGAGCTGCACGAACTCGCCCAAAGGGCCAGTGATGATGCGGGTCATCGGGAAGAACATGCAGGCGATGGCGGCAGTGGCGATGAACATCGGCATGAACAGCTCCTTTGCGCTGCTGACGGCGGCATCGAAGGGTTTGTAGCCCTGACTTAGTTTGTCGATATAGCCGTCAATGTTGATGATGGAGTCATCCACAATCATGCCGAGCACCACGATGAGGGCAGCCAATGTGACCGTATTCAACTCAATGCCAAAAAGATACATCAACCCAATGCTGACAGCAGTGCAAACGGGCAGTCCCGAGCTGGCGATGAGTGCCGTGCGCATAGGGAAGAGCAACAGCATGACCACGATGACGACGATCATCGAGATAAGCAGGTCGCGGAGGAACGAGCTGACCGACTTTTGCACCACTTTGGGTTGGTCGGTAATGCGGTAGAGCTGGACGCTGTCGGGCAGGCCCTGCTTGAACTCCGAGAGCACTTTCTCGACCTCACGCCCGTAGGCCACGATGTTGTAGCCCTTACGCATCTCGACGGAGATGATGATGGCGTCGTTGCCGTTGAAGTTCACCACTTTGGAGGCGGGAGCCATGCGGCGTTCGATGGTAGCCACATCGCGCAGACGCACAGTGTTGCCCGCCGCGTCGGAATAGATGATTTGCTCTTCGAGTTCCTGTTCCGAGACCATCGGGTTCTCAATGTGCAAAGGCATGTCGAAGGTGGCGGTTTCCATGGTACCCGCCGTGGTCAGCAGGCCCTGTGTGGTGTAGTGCAGCATCAGCGTGTTGGGACTGATGCCGTAGAACGACAGCTTTTCCTTGTCGATGATGACGGCGATTTCCTCGTTTTGTTCGCCCATCACGCGTACGTTGCCCGTCTGCGGGATGGCGCGCAGGCGATGGCTGAGGTCGTCGGTGTAGCCGTGCATCTCGCGGTAGGTCTTGTCGTCCGATTCCATGGCGATGAGCAGCGATGAGGTGTTGCCAAAGTCGTCGATGACGGCGATGGCCAACACGCCCACGGGAAAGTTCAACGCCTTGACTTCGTTGATTTTATGGCGGATTTTCGACCAAGCAATGTCCTTGTCTTTCACCGACTCATCGAGGGCGGCGTAGATGTAGCACATCCCTTCCTTGGTGACGGAATAGGTGCTTTTGCGGTCGACTTCGGGCATGGCAAACAGCATCTCCTCCAAAGGTTTGGTGAGCTGGGCTTCCACCTCTTCGGAGTTGGCGCCAGGGTAGATGCCTGCCACGATGCCCTGCCTGATGGTGAAGGCCGGAAACTCGTCCTTCTTCATGTCGACGAGGGCATAGATGCCGAAGGCCACGATGACGGCTACCGCCACCCAGACGATCTTCTGATGGCGGATGCTTCCCGCGATGATGCCCGTATTTCGTTTTAATTTGTTCATTAAGTTTTTCTTTTAATGCTGAATTATGAATGCGGAATGCAGAATGAAGGGCGAAACCCTGCGTCGCATCGCGACATTCATCATTCATCATTCCTCATTCCACATTCCACATTCCACTTTCATCCCTTCACTCACCTTCTGGTAGCCTTCCACAATGACGACGTCGCCGCTATGCAGGCCTTCGCCAATCAAAACGCCATTGCCCGAATAGCCCGCAATCGAGATTGTCCGGCGCGTGGCGCGACCGTCTTCCTCCACCCAAACGAACTTGCCTTCATTATTAATCAAAATCGCGTTGGCGGGCACGATGATGCCTTTGTTGATATCGCTTTGCAGCACCACCTTGCCGACCATGCCAGGCAATAGTTCCACGTCGGGCTGACTGACGCTGACTTTGACGGGATAGCTATGCGTGAGCAGCGAGGCTGTCATGCTGCGCTCTACCACAATGCCATCGTAGCGACGGTCGCCCAAGGCGGGGATGAGGATTTGCGCCTCGTCGCCAATTTGTACCTTGCCGATTTCGCTTTCGGGAACGGAGATTTTCACCATCAAGCCATCGGAGCCGATGATGCGCATGATGGGCTTCAGCG